>NZ_BAAGZP010000043.1:0-798 GCF_054778355.1 Saccharopolyspora tripterygii
CGGAAAACCCGTCGTCCCCGACGTGTACTGAATGTTGATCGCATCATCAGCCGACAACCGGATTTCGCCGAGCTTCTCGGAATCGGCGGTGGTACCGGCCAACGCCTCCCACTCCGGCGAGTCCAGGAACACCACGCGTTCCAGCCCCGGGCATCCGCCTCGCACCTGCTTCACGATTCCCACGTAGTCGGAGCCCTTGAACGACTGCGCCGACACCAGCATCCGCACACCGGCCTGCTGGAGGACGAACTCCAGCTCGTGCGCCCGGTAGGCCGGGTTGATGTTCACCAGGATCGCGCCCACCCGCGCGGTCGCGTACTGCGTCAACGTCCACTCGGCGCGGTTCGGCGCCCACACGCCGACGCGGTCACCCTTGGCGATGCCCGCGCCCAGCAGCCCGGTCGCGACCGAATCCACCGCCGCGACGAACTCGCGGTAGGTCCAGCGACGGCCCGTGGAGAACTCCACCAGCGCATCTCGCTCCGGGAAGCGGGCCGCGGTGCGGTCCAGGTTCGCGCCGATGGTGTCACCCAGCAACAGCACGTCGGAGACGCCGGAGTCGTAGCTGATGTTCTTGGGCTCGGTTTCCACGACGATGACCTCCCCGTTGCAGTGGCGCAGGTCACCAATCTTCACCCTCACCGCCGCACTGGGCCAACCCCGGAACTCGCGCTCACCAAATCCCAGTTTTAGTCCAAACTGAGCGGACAAAACGGTCACGGACCGCCCTCGGTTTGGACTAAATGTGGTGTTCGGGGAGGTTGGTCAGTCGGGTGATGGGTGGTTGGCCTCCGATGG
>NZ_BAAGZP010000044.1:0-130375 GCF_054778355.1 Saccharopolyspora tripterygii
CTTCCAAGCGAGGCCGAAGCCTCACACATCAGGTGTCAACCAAACCCTGGGCAGACCCGTCCGTGCGGTGGTGTGGTGAAACCGTCGAAAACCAGCGGGACAGCTGGTTCGACAATGCTGCCGAATGCGGCGCCGTGCACGGTGTGTGTGGCGATCGTGGGGGTGCCGGGCTGGGGTAGATCGCGGGTCCGCTCGACCGGGAAGAGTCCGAGCTGCTGCACCCAGGTGCATACCCGTGCCAGCTCGATCCGTACCCGCCAGGAACCTCCCTCGGTCGCGCGCCTCCTCAACGCTGCGAGCGTTCCCGCCGTTCCGAGGTATGCGGCGAGGTAGTCGTTGAGCAGGTATGTCGGTGGCAGCGAAGGCTTTTCGTTGATGTTTTCTTCCATCGCGAAACCGGTTGCGGAGCAGGCTAGTTGGTCGAAACCGCCGCGAGCGGCCCATGGTCCGTCGGCGCCCCAGCAGTGGTATTCGAGCGTGACCAGGCCGGGATTGCGTGCGGTCAGCACCTCGATGCCGAACCCGCGTTTCCCCATGCCTCGATAGGCGTCGTTGAACACGTCCGCACCCGTCGCCAGCTCGTGTAGCCGGGCGGCCTGGTCCGGTTCCCGCAAGTCGCAGTGGGCGTTTCGTTTCCCGCCCCCGGTCAGCGCCACCATGCTGTTCGGGTCGGGCAGATCATGGCGGCCGACATGCAGCACGTTCGCGCCGAAGGTGGCCAGGAGCTTCGCCGCGACCGGACCGGCGATGACATGGGTCAGGTCGAGCACGCGCAGCCCGCTGAGTGGTGGCCAGTCTGCGCTGCCCGGCACCGGACGTGCGGGCGCGTCTCCAATTCGTTCGATTCGCACCACTGGGTGGCGTAGGTTCTCGCGACCGGCAGGCAGTTGGCGCCACTCGTCGGCGCTACGTACGGCTGCGCACGCGCCGCCTGCCGCGCACACCGCGTCTTCCAACGCGAACGCGTCCCAGTGCTTCGTAGCCTCGACGATCCGTTCATGCAGTGGCGGGCAGTTCAGCACCCGGCAGACCGCGTCACGTAGATGTGGGTACGTCGTCATCAAGAAGATCCAGCGCCCGTCACGTGCGCGATAGAAGTCGTTGTTGCCCAAGGAAGAAGGGGCCTCGGCTAGCCGGTGTGCCGGATGGCCGTTGATGGTCGTCAGATACGCCGCCCGGAGCTGGTCGATGGCGTCGGCGGTGCGGACGCGCACATCCGGTGCCCGGCCAGACCTGCGATCTGCTGACCGAAGCACGCGATCGCGGCGGCTGAGGCATCGCCTAGCCGGTGTACCGAGGGGGTCAGCGGATCGGCGCCGTCGATCCGCGGCGGAGCCTAATCGCACCCGAGCGCAGCGGAAAGTGCGGTGGCGATCTGTTCACTGGTCTGAGGTGCTTCACGGTTCATATCGTTACCGTGGCACCGAACTCGGTGAAGGAGCATGATCTTGCGGATATCCGTAGAATGTGGCCATGCCGGAGCACCGGGCCGTCGCGCGGGTTGACCGCATTCTCGATGTCGTCGGCCGTTCCCCTGTACCAATGACGCTGACCGAGATCGCCGCTGCAGTCGGTGCGCCGATCAGCTCCACACAGGACCTTGTCCGGCAACTCCGAGTCTACGGCTACCTGGTGGCACTGAATCGCCGCTATCGCCTCGGATTGCGCCCCTACGTCCTAGGGCTGCTTGGCGGCACGCTCACGCCGGCCGGTCTGCACCACGAGGAACTGGAAGTGCTCAGCAAGGTTGCTCGTGCACCGATCGCACTCGCGGCGCTGGTCGGCAGGGAAGTCCTTTACCTCGATCATGCCGGGCCCCGCGCGCCCGAGCGCGTCCAACGAGTCACCGACGAACACACGCCGCGTTCAAGGCGCCGAAGAAGATCGTCTTCGGAGACCTGCCGAAGACCTCCACCGGCAAGCTGCAGAAGAACGTGTTGAGGAGCAAGGCCGTCTCCGGCTGAGAGCGACGCGGGATTCGGCTAGTCCGAGCAGCTGCTGGTGACGATGCCGAAGGTGCGGATTTTGCGGTAGATCGTGGCGCGTGACATGCTGAGATCTGCTGCCGCTTCCCCCTTGTTGCCGTGGTTGGCCGCGAGACTGCGGACGATGGCGTCGCGTTCGATCGATTCCATCTGGGTGAGCTGGCGCCGTGCGACGGTTCGGCATTCGGCGGGGAGATCGCCGACCTCGATCGGACCGGACCGCAGAAGTGCCATTATCGGGTGGCTTGCCCTGTGCCAAGAGGGTCGACCAACTGTCGGAGGCCGCGTTCGGCGTATTCGGTGGTGAGAGCGAGGACGAACTCTGGATCGCCGGGATGGTTCCGGTACGCGTGCAGGATCGCGAAGATCGCGGTCCCGACCGTCATCGCGGCCAGCGGCGCCACCTCGGGGCCGGACTTGTCGCCGTGGCGGGCGAGGTTCGTGCGAATCAGAGCGGCGACGCGGTCGGTGACGTCGTCGGTGAATTGCCGCCACACGGCCAGATGTCCCTCGCCTTCGGTGGCCATGACCAGTTGGAACCCGTTCGGGTGGACCTTGGCGTAGTCGAAGATCGCGGCCATTCCGGCCCGCATCTGCTCGTGGCTCGGCCGCCCTTCGGCCTTGTCGTAGGCGGCGAAGAGCCAGTGCTTCAACTGCTCGGCCTCTCGGCGCAGCGAGGCGACGTAGATGGCTTGTTTCGACGCGAAGTGCGCGTAGAGGGTCGGCTTCGTGCAGTCGGCGGCTTCGGCAATGGCGTCCATTCCAGCCGCCGCGTACCCGCGGTCGGCGAACACCGCGCACGCCCCGTCGAGCAGTTGTTCGTCGGAGGGACGGGAGCCTCTGCTGCGTCGCCTGGTTCGAGAATCGAAGGAAGCCACGCTTGTCATCATGCCGCACCCAGTGTTTAACTTCGAGTCAAACAATTGGTTGATCACCCCGGGCAAGGAGGCCCTGATGCGATGGTGGCGCAGCTTGTCGGTCCTGTTGGCGGCGATGTGCGCCGCAGGCACGCTTACCGGGGCGGGGGCCGCTCCGGCCGGTGCCACCGAAGCGATGCCGGAGTGCGCCTTGCCGGATGCCGGTGCGCCCACGGACTCGGCTTCGCCCGCTGCCCAGGGATTCGACCCGGCCAAGCTGGCGCGGGCGATGGACTTCGCGCAGTCGCGCCTGCGGCTGAACGTCCAGGTGCACCGCAACAACTGCCTCGTCGCGGCGGGCAGGCTGAACCCGCTCACGGGCGGCGTCCCGTGGAACATCTGGAGCTCGACCAAGAGCGTCGTGGCGCTGGTCGCCGGTATCGCGCGTGACCAGGGCAGGCTCGACCTGGCAGCGCCGATCGGGCGGTATCTGCCCGAAGGCGTCGGGGACGCCGCTCACCGCGCGATCACGGTGAACGACCTGCTGACTCAGACGTCCGGGCTGAAGCAGGCGATCGTCTCCGACATCGGTGCGTCCGTTGCCGGCGCCGACGCGGACGTCGTCGCCCAGGCGATGGCGGCTCCGATCGTCCATCCCCCGGGTACCTACTTCGAATACAGCCAGCGCGGTCCTGACCTGTTGGCGTACGTGGTCGAGCGCGCGGTCGGCGAGGACTTCCAGGCATTCGCGCAGCGGAACTTGTTCGACCCGATCGGCATCGGCGCACAGGATCACCTCTGGCTGCGCGACCGAGCCGGCCACACCTACGGATTCGCCAACCTCTACCTGCCGCCTGACGACCTGGCCCGGTTGGGCCTCCTGCTCGTCAACGGCGGCAACTGGAACGACCGCCGGGTCGTGTCCACCTCGTACCTCGACCAGCTCCGCGCCCCGTCGCCGACCAATGCCTGCTACGGGCATCTGGTCTGGGTGAACCGCGCACCGTGCGTCGGTCCTTCGCTGCCCTCGCGCAAGGTCTTCCCCGCCGCGCCACTCGTGGGCATGCCCGACGACGCGTACGCGATGATCGGCTTCCTGCAGCAGAACAACTTCGTCGTGCCCAGCCTGAACCTGGTGGTTACCTGGACCGGCGCGCTGGGTGACGTGAGCGCCGACCCGCAGACGTTGCTCAGCGCCAGTCCGAACAGCGAGCTCTACCACGAGTTCCTGCGCCTGCTCAGCCAGGCCTTCGTGCAACCCCGGCTGCCCGATCCCGGGCCGTACCGGCAGACGTTCAACTTCGATGTCCAGCCCGGGCAGCTCATCGACCCCGCCATCACGCTGCGTTCGTTGGGGGTCGGCCTGAACGTGCCGGCCGGATGCACCCAGGTTGCCTGCGGCAGCAGGCCCGTGCCCCGGGGAACGACCCAGGACTGAGCCGCTGTGCTGGGACCGGCCACCCACTGAAGCGTCCGCCGCACCCGCTCGGGTGCGGCGGACGCTTCAGTGCTCCGGCTAGTCCGAGCAGCTGCTGGTGACGAAGGTGCGGATTTTGCGGTAGATCGTGGCGCGTGACATGCCGAGATCTGCTGCGGCTTCACCCTTGTTGCCGTGGTTGGCTGCGAGACTGCGGACGATGGCGTCACGTTCGATCGATTCCATCTGGGTGAGCTGACGCCGTGCGACGGTTCGGCATTCGGCGGGGAGGTCGCCGACCTCGATCGGACCGGACCGCACCCGGTTCGACACCTCGGTGAGCACGCGTTCCAGGTGCGCGACGTTGCCCGTCCATGGCAGCCGCATGAGCTGGCGGAGGCACGCGTCGGAGGGGTTCAGCTGCCGGCCGCGCGAGTGCCTGAGCAGCAGGTGCGGAACCAGGTGGCGCAGGTCGTCGGTCCGGTGGCGCAGGGGCGGAACCTCGACCGTGTGCGCGAAGAACGGCATCAGCCACCCCGCCGCGTCCGGATCGCCAGGCTCGTCGTGCAGCGTCACCGCGACCCAGGCCGGGGCCTCCTCCGGTGAACCGGCCTGCCACGCCGTGAACAGGTCGGTGAGCTGCCGCACGCCGTCGGTGGTGAGTGCATCGGCATGCCGGAGGACGACCACCGGCGAGTTCTCGCCCGCGACGTGATCGGCCAGCGCGCCCGCCCAGGCCTCGTAGTCGTCCACGTTCTCGCAGTCCCGCACGACGAGGTGCCCGCTCGGTGCGTGATGGCGGGCGACCGCCTGCGCGAGGGCGGTCTTCCCGGTGCCGCGCTCGCCCTTGAGCATCAGCCAGTTCCCGGACGTGTAGCTGGTGTTGGCTGCGGCGCACGTCTGCCGCCAGGCGGAGGTGGCGCCGACGAGACCCGGGAGAAGCAGGTCAGGGCGGGGCACCTGCCGCGCGGCGGTCTGGCTCTTCACGCGGAACACGCCGCCGGCGAGCGCCGTGCCGCAGTGGACCGGCCGGTACTCGATGCGCGCGACCACGCCCGAGGGCAGGTCGGCCAGGATCGTGGCGGGCTTGGGCGATCCTGCGATGTCGGCCGTGTGGGTGATCAGCGTTGCCCGGTCGGCGGCGTCGTAGAGGTCCTGGGCATGGCTGTTGACCATCACGACGTCGTCGCTCACCGCGAGAACGGCCCCCGACCCCCTTGCAGGCGGAGAGGTACTCGCGGAACAGGGCCAACTCCCGGCTGCCGATACCGGCGAGGATCGCGTCCTCGATCTGGTTCGCCGTCCGCCGCGCGAGGGTCAGCAGCAGCGGCCCGGGCGTTCCCTGCCACGAGGTCAGGTCGAGTACGCCGACCAGGTGACCGCGCACCGGGTGGAAGATCGGAGTCCCAGCGCATTCGAACTGGGCGAGTCGGCTCTTGAAGTGCTCGAACCCCGAGACCAGCACGGGCTCTTGGCATTCGAGGGTGGTGCCGATCCCGTTGGTCCCGATGGAGTCCTCGGCGTAGCTGTAACCGGGTGCGAGGCAGATGCTGTCCAGACCGGCGTCGAGAGTGCGGTCGGCGCTCGACCGGTGCACGACCAGGCCGTCGGCGTCGGTGAGCAGGATGGCGACCGGCTGCTGGGCCAGCTCGGTCGCCAGGTTCTCCAGGACCGGCGTGGCGCTGCGGACCAGGAGGCTCTCCTCGTCGCGATCGGGGACGAAGAGCGGATCCGGCTCGTCCGCATCGATGTCGTGCTCGAGCGCGCGCCGCCAGGACGCGGAGATGATCCCCCGAACCCCCGAGTGGTCGGCCAAGGGGCGAGCGAGGAACTGCTCACGCAAGGTGCTGATCTGCGCATTCGACCGGATTCCGTGCGTCGGCATGAGCGTCTCCTTTGACGTCAACGCGCTGGGTCCACTGCGCTGTTTCGACTTTCCGAAGCTCATCGTGACGATTACTCACGGGAGCCGTGATCTCACATTGAGACAGAAGTCGCATGCGATCCGCAACACACTTGCCCCTGCAAGCGACGACCGCCGGCGGTCGCGATCCAGCCGGCTGTCCATCATCCCGTTCCCGGAGATCTCCGCCGCGCGTGCGATGCCGATGGCCATCGACGCCGTGCCCAACCCGGAGATCCACAACGGGATGGCGGTGCAGATGATCGACGAGGTCCGGCACTCGACGACATCACCGAGAAGGCGTTCGCCAACAACTACGCGGGCACCATCGGCCGCCAGTTCGGCGAGGGCTTCATCACCGGCGACGCGATCACCGCGGCCAACATCTACCTCACGGTGGTGGCCGAAACGGCCTTCACGAACACGCTTTTCGTCGCGATGCCCGATGAGGCGGCCGCCAACGGCGACTACCTGCTGCCGACCGTCTTCCACTCGGTGCAGTCCGACGAGTCCCGGCACATCAGCAACGGGTACTCGATCCTGCTGATGGCTCTGGCCGACGAGCGGAACCGCCCGCTGCTGGAGCGCGACCTGCGCTACGCCTGGTGGAACAACCACTGCGTGGTCGACGCCGCCATCGGCACCTTCATCGAGTACGGGACGAAGGACCGACGCAAGGACCGCGAGTCCTACGCCGAGATGTGGCGCCGGTGGATCTACGACGACTACTACCGCAGCTACCTCCTCCCGCTGGAGAAATACGGGTTGACCATCCCGCACGACCTGGTCGAGGAGGCGTGGAACCGGATCACCAACAAGTTTACGTGCACCGCGTGGCGCAGTTCTTCGCCACCGGCTGGCCGGTGAACTACTGGCGCATCGATCCCATGGAACTACTGGCGCATCGATCCCATGACCGACACCGACTTCGAGTGGTTCGAGGAGAAGTACCCCGGCTGGTACAACCAGTTCGGCAAGTGGTGGGAGGCCTACAACCGGCTGCGCTACCCGGGTCGCAACAAGCCGATCGCGTTCGAGGACGTCGGCTACGAGTACCCGCACCGCTGCTGGACCTGCATGGAGCCCTGCCTGGTGCGCGAAGACATGGTGGTCGACAAGGTCGACGACCAGTGGCGGACCTACTGCTCGGAGCCCTGCGCCTGGACCGACACGGTCGCCTTCCGCGGGGAGTACGAGGGCCGGGACACCCCGAACATGGGCCGGCTCATCGGGCACCGCGAGTGGGAAACCCTGCACCACGACCGGGACCTGGCCGACATCGTATCCGACCTCGGTTACGTCCGGGATGACGGCAAGACCCTCATCCCGCAGCCGCACCTGGACCTGGACGACCCCAAGAAGTTGTGGACGCTCGACGACCTGCGGGGCATCCAGTTCGCCAGCCCGAACGTGACGCTCAACCAGATGACCGATCAGGAGCGCGAGGAGTGGGCCGCGGCGTACCGCGCCAACCCCAACGTGACCACCTCCTGATGACCGGAGGTCCGCGGGCGGTGACGGACCACGAGCCGTCCGCGGCCCCTCCACCGTGCTGGGTAACTGGCGTTCCCACCGCGGACGCCGAGCTGAGAATCGAGATTCACATGGCCGACAAGCACCGAATCTCCTTCGAGCCGGTCGACATCGAGATGGAGGTCGGAGAGGACGAGAAGATCCTCGACGCCGCGTTCCGCCAGGGCGTCCACCTGATGCACGGCTGCCGCGAGGGGCAGTGCTCAGCGTGCAAGTCCTACGTCCTGGACGGCGAGATCCAGATGGAGCGCTACTCGACCTTCGCCTGCAACGATTCCGAGGTCGAAGAGGGGTACGTCCTGCTCTGCCGCGCGCACGCCTTCAGCGACTGCACGATCGAGCTGCTCAACTTCGACGAGGAGGAGCTGCTCAACTCCGCGCCGTTGCAGGAGATCAGCACCGAGGTCCTGGAAGTCGTCGCGCACACGCACGACATCGTGGGTCTCAAGCTCAAGCCGGTCGAGCCGGCTGCGTACGAGTTCAAGGCAGGCCAGTACGCCGACCTGACCATCCCGGGCACCGATGAGCACCGGTCGTTCTCGATGGCCACAACGCCGTCGACGTCCGACCACGTGGAGTTCGTCATCAAGAAGTACCCCGGTGGCAAGTGCTCCTCGTTGCTGGACGAGGGGATCGCGGTCGGCGACGCGATCACCCTGACCGGGCCCTACGGCAACTTCACCTTGAAGAACGGACACGTGCTGCCGCTGGTGCTGATGGCCGGTGGCGCGGGCATGGCGCCCGTCCTCGGGCTGCTGCGGCACCTCAGCGAGACCGGCGACACCCGCCGGATCCGCTTCTACTACGGGGCCCGCACGGTCGCGGACCTGTTCTACCTCGACGAGATCCGCGCGCTGGGCGAGCAGCTGGCGGACTTCGAGTTCGTCGTGGCGCTGTCGGAATCCGACGACGGTGCGGGCGAGCTCGGTGTCACCGCCGAAGCGGGCATGGTCACCGACGTCGTCGAGCGCAGGGAACCCGAGCTGCACCGGACCGAGGTCTACCTGTGCGGGCCGCCGCCGATGGTCGACGCCTCCCTGGTTCTCGCCGAGCGCCAGGGCGTGCCGGACGACCAGGTCTTCTACGACAAGTTCACGACAGCGGTCCAGCCCGGCGAGTAGCCCGGATCGCACCTCTCGCAAAGCCCGGTGCTCCAGCGGAGATGTCAAAGGAGATATCAGATGGCGAGCAGTTCAACGCCTGCGCACAAGGTGCGCAGCTTCCCGAAGATCGAGTTCACCGATTCAGAGGCCGGAGCGCTGGAGTTCCCCAGTTCCCGGAGTCGCAGGTACAGCTACTTCGAGCCGGCGAAGCTGCGGGCCACGGTGTACGAGGACGTCACCGTGGACGTGCAGCCGGACCCGGAGCGGTACCTGAGCCAGGGCTGGATCTACGGCTTCGGTGATGGGCCGGGCGGGTACCCGGTGGAGTGGACGGCGGCGAAATCGTCGGACTGGCACGCGTTCCTGGATCCCAACGAGGAGTGGGAGCAGACCATCTACCGCAACAACGCGGCGGTGGTGCGGCAGGTCTCGCTGGGTCTGGAGAACGCCAAGCGGGCCAACGCCTACGGCGGGTGGAACACGGCCTGGCAGAAGTTCATCGCCCGCAACCTCGGTGCCTGGATGCACGCCGAGAACGGGATGGCGCTGCACGTGTTCACCTCGATCCAGCGCTCCGGACCCACGAACATGATCAACACCGCGGTGGCGGTCAACGCGGCGCACAAGATGCGCTTCGCCCAGGACCTCGCGCTGTTCAACCTGGACCTGTCCGAATCCCTGGAGAGCTTCGAAGGTTCGGTCCACCACGACGTGTGGCACTCGGCGCCGGAGTGGCAGCCCACCCGCAAGGTCGTCGAGGAGCTCACCGCAGTCGGCGACTGGGCGGAGCTGCTGTTCGGCACCAACGTCGTCTTCGAGCAGCTGGTCGGCCAGCTGTTCCGCTCGGAGCTGGTCATGCAGATCTCGGCGAAGAACGGCGACTACGTCACGCCGACCATCGTGGGCACCGGCGAGAACGACTACAACCGCGACCTCGGCTACACGCGGGCGCTGTTCCGGTTGCTCACCCGCGACGAGGAGCACGGCGCCCGCAACCGCGAGCTGTTCGGGCAGTGGCTGGCGAAGTGGGTCCCGCCGTGCCTGGAGGCCGCGCACGCCCTGCAGCCCATCTGGTCGCAGCCGGCCGACAAGACGCGCACCTTCGACGAGTCGCTCAACGCGACGAAGCGAAGTTCAGCGAACTGCTCGAGGAGATCGGGCTCGACGTCCCGAAGGAGTCGGACCAGTGAGCGACAGCATGCAATTCGGTTCGCAGGCCGGTTCGTCGAACATGTGCGGCGTCACGTTGATGAACACCCCGGTGGGACGCGTGGTCGCCGACGTGATGGCGGGCAAGGACGGCATCGACCTCGTGGAGTACCCGTCGATGATCCGGGTGGACGGCACCAAGCTCCTGGAATTCGACTACGACGAGCTCACCGACGCGCTCGGCGAGCCCTTCGACGGGTCGGTCTTCGAGGAGGTCAGCTCCACCCACTACGGCCGGATGGTGCACCTCGACGACCGCACGATCCTGTTCGCCAACCCGGAGGACGCGGCCGAGTACATCGGCTTCGACCTGCTCGCGCAGGACTGACGAAGGCGACCCGAACCCCGCGGTGGCGGAGCGCTGAACCGGAGTGCTCCGCCGCCGCGGCTCCACAGCGCAGGACTGAAGGGTGGGACCTCGATGTACGAGAAGGACGGCGAGAAGTACTACGTGGTCGACGGGCACGTCCACATCTGGGACGCGCGCGAGTCGAACCTCAAGAACATCCACGGCAAGCAGTTCATCGACTGCTTCTACGAATACCACCGCAATCTCAGCCCGGAAGAGCACGTCTGGGACTACGACACCTACACCTACTACGGCTCCGACCGGTTCATGAAGGACATCTTCGAGGACGGGTACGTCGACCACGCGATCTTCCAGGCGACGTTGCTCAACGACTTCTACAAGACCGGGTTCGGGCAGACCGAGGAGGCCTTCGGGCTCACGCAGCGGCATCCGGGCAAGCTCACCTACAACCACTCCTACGATCCCCGCAACGGGGAGGCCGGACTGGAGCAGCTGCGCCGCGACGCGGAGCGGATGAACCTCCAGGGCATCAAGCTCTACACCGCGGAGTGGAACGGGGATTCGCGCGGGTACAAGCTCGACGAGCGGTGGTCGCGCCGGTACCTGGAGGAATGCCTCGAACTCGGCATCAAGAACGTCCACGTCCACAAGGGACCGACGATCCGGCCGCTGGACCGGGACGCCTTCGACGTGGCCGACGTGGACAAGGTCGCCACCGACTACACCGACCTGAACTTCGTCGTCGAGCACGTCGGTCTGCCGCGGCTGGAGGACTTCTGCTGGATCGCCACCCAGGAGCCCAACGTCTACGGCGGGCTCGCGGTCGCGATGCCGTTCATCCACGCGCGGCCCCGGTACTTCGCGCAGATCATCGGCGAGCTCCTCTACTGGATCGGGGAGGACCGGATCCTGTTCGCCAGCGACTACGCGCTGTGGACGCCGGGCTGGCTGGTGGAGAAGTTCGTCGACTTCCAGTTCCCGGCGGACATGACCGAGTACGGGCAGATCACCACGCAGCAGAAGAAGAAGATCCTCGGCCTCAACGCCGCCGCGTTGTACGACATCGACGTCCCCCGGGAGTTCCGGGTGCCGGAGGTCGCGGCCTCGGGGGGCGGATTCGCCATGACCACGACGCTGCGATCCCTGGAGGAGGAGGTCCTGGCCGCGCTGGGGACGGTGATCGACCCGAGCTGGACGAACCCGTGACCGAGCTGGGTTTCGTGCGCTCGGTGGGCATCGACGACGCGGGGTCGAGGTGCACCTGCGTCTGCCGACCTCGTTCTGCGCCCCCAACTTCGCGTACCTGATGGTGGCCGACGCCCACGACGCGCTGGCCGGGGTGCCGGAGGTCGGCCGGGTCCGCGTGCTGCTGGACGACCACCACGACTCCGACAAGATCAACAACGGCATCGACGCGGGACTCGGCTACGTCGGGACGTTCGGGTCCGAAGCGGATGAGGGGCTCGCGGAGCTGCGCCGCACGTTCCAGCGCAAGGCCCACCTGGCGTCGATGGAGCGGTGCTGCCATCACCATCACCGAGGACTCCACGACGATCACCGCGGGCGCCGGCGACGAATCGGCCGTGCGGGCGCGGATCGGCCAGCTGGAGAAGCAGCTCCAGCGGGCCCGGATCGAGCACGATCAGGACAGCCTGTGGCTGCGCATCGCGAGGTTGTCCGGCCGGATCTCCGTCGTGAGCGTCGGTGCCGCGACCAGCGTCGAGCTCAAGGAGCGGATGCTCCGGGTGGAGGACTCGCTGGCAGCGGCCCGAGCCGCGCTCGAAGAGGGCGTGGTGGCCGGTGGCGGTGCGCCGCTGGCGCGGGCCGCGGGGTGCGTCGAGCTCGTCGACCTGGACGGCGACGCGGCGCAAGGGCGGGACATCGTGCTCCGGGCCCTCGGCGAGCCGCTGCGGTGGATCGCCAACAACGCTGGTTACGACGGCGGGGAGGTCGTGACCCGCGTCGCCGAGTTCGAGAACGGCGGCGGTTTCGACGCGTTGACCGGCGAGTACGGCGATCTCTTCGCGGCCGGGGTCGTCGACCCGCTCAAGGTGACCCGGTCCGCGTTGGAGAGCGCGGCGTCCATCGCGGCGCTGCTGATCACCACCGAGACCGCGATCGTCGAGGAGGTGGTGGTCAACCCGGGCTCGATCATCGCCCCCGGGACCGGTGACCTGGCCGAAGGAATGGTGCGCCCGTCGAACATCTACTAGACGAGGTAGCACCCGTTGCGCCCACCGCTGTCCCGACGGTGGGCGCAACGCTCTCGATGATGGGCGGGGTGCTCAGCCCGGGAGAGCCGGGTGCCGCCGGAGGGCGCCGGCTTCGTGCAGAGCCAGGCGAATCAAATCCGCCCGGGAGCAGCGGCGATCGACCAGCCCGAGTTCGAGGGCTGCCGCAGCGCGGCACCCCGTTCCGCGCCACGAGGAGGGCCGGACCGTTCCCGCGGACATGATGCGAACGTCGGCGGCCTCCGCCAGGGCGTAGCCCGCTCCGAGCGCGTCACCGTTGATCGCGGCGACGACGGGCAGCGGGTGAGCGCGCAGGGCGTCGAGCACGTCCGCGAGCGGCTTCAACGCCGCATCCCGCTCCGGGCCCGCAGTCGGGTCGAGGTCGGGCGCGAAGTCGCGGTGCGCTCCGGTGAGGACGATGGGTCGCTGCGGTCCGATGTAGACGATGGCTTCGGCCAGGCCGTCCAGCACGTCCGCGGTCAGGGTTCGCCGAGCTGCCGACCGCAGCCGCACCAGCGCGGCCGCGCTGCGGTGTTCCAGGTCGAGCATGCGTCCTCCCCGATCGATCGCCGAACCACCTGGCCCGCACGAGAGCGGTCCTCGGTGTCGAGCGTACGGATTCCGGCCTCGAAGCCTTGTCTCACATTGAGACCGTCCAGCTCACGGCGAGGCGGTAGTCCTGGACCTGCGAACGCACCTCGTGCGGCGCGGTTTCGGTCGGATTCGTGCCACGTCTGTTGGGAGGAACCGAAGTGGTGGACAGCGATCACGCCCCGGACCGGAGGAACCTCGATCCCGCGAAGACCAGGCCGGATTCGGCTCCGCCGGGGGAGAAGCATCGCGAGTGCCTGGAGAGGGCGGTGCCCGCCCTGATCGAAGCCGGTTGGCGCATCGACTTCATCACCGAGGTGACCGCACGAGGCGTAGCGGTCCACGAGGTGGATCGGTAGCGGCCGGTCAGCGGTGCGCGCCGGTCAGGGAGAAGAACTCCTGCCGCGAGCGGGCGTCGTCGCGCAGGGTGCCCAGCAGCGTCGAGGTCACGGTGCTGGACCCGGTGGCGCGGGCCCCGCGCAGGGTCATGCAGGTGTGCTCGGCTTCGATCACCACACCCACGCCCTTCGGCTGCAGGTGTTCGGACAACCATTCGGCGACCTGCTTGGTCAACCGCTCCTGAACCTGCGGGCGGCAGGCGAAGTGCTCGACGATCCTGGCCAGCTTGGACAGTCCGAGGATGCGCTCGCCGGGCAGGTAGCCGACGTGGGCGACTCCGACGAACGGCAGCAGGTGGTGCTCGCAGACGGAGCGCACCGGGATGGAGCGGGCGAGCACCATCTCGTCGTAGCCCTCGTCATTGGGGAAGGTGGTCAGGTCGAACGGCCTCGGGGTGAACAGCTCCGCGTAGGCGCGGACGATCCGGCCGGGGGTCCCCGAGAGGCTCTCGGAGTCGGTGGAGATCCCCAACGCCCGCAGGAGCTGCCCGGCGGCACGTTCGGCTGCTTCCAGGTCGATGCCGGTGTCGGGCTCGTGCACGACGCGCAGTGCGGTGCTGGGGGTCATGTACAGGTCCTCCCTTTTCGCCAAAAAACCTTAGTTTTATTGCGGATCGAAGGCAAGTGTCCTGCGAGATCCGGGGTTCGACCCACTTGTGTTGGACAAATCACGCTATGCTGGTGAGGTGAGCGCAAGCGGTGACGCCCCAGAGCTTCCGATCGCGGCCGTGGCCGTCCTGGACGACGAGCTGCGGCGGGGGATGTACGAGTTCACCCGCCGGGCCCGGCGGCCGGTGACCCGTGACGAAGCGGCCGCCGAGGTCGGGATCTCCCGCAAGCTCGCCGCCTTCCACCTCGACAAGCTGGTCGACGCCGGGCTGCTGGTCGCCCGCTCGCAGCCGGGCGGCGGGGTCGGCAAGGTCGGGCGGGCCCCGAAGGTCTACGAGCCGGCGGACGTCGACATCCGGATCTCCATCCCGCCCCGGCAGCACGACCTGCTCGCCGACATCCTGCTGCAGGCAGTGGTCACCGAGGGCGAGGGCGAAACCGCGCGGCACGCCGCGCTGCGCACCGCTCGCGAACGGGGTCAGCAGGTCGGCGCCGCCGAGCGCGAGCGGTCCCGGCCGGGCAGGCTCGGCGCCGAACGCGCCCTCACCCTCGCCGAGGAGGTGCTGGCCCAGCACGGTTTCGAGCCCTCCCGCCGGTCACCCGGGTGCGTGCGGCTGCTCAACTGTCCCTTCCACCCGCTCGCGGCCCGATCCCCGGACGTGGTCTGCGGCATCAACCACGCCTTCCTCGCCGGCTTCCTCACCGGGCTGCGCGCCACCGGCACCGAAGCCGTCCTCGAACCTCGATCCGGCGAGTGCTGCGTCCAGCTGCACCGGTCCGAGCGCACCGGCTGACGGTGGCGAGCGCTCAGCCGCGCGGCGTCTCCTCCCGCACGTCAGCCGGTCAGGACGTCGACCAGGACCGCGGCTTGGCTGATGTCCGGGGCCTTGGTGCCGGTCAGCAGCGTGAGGCGGTCGCGCCTGGCCAGAGCGCGCAAGTGCTCGACCGCCTCGGCCCGTTCCGGCTCGTCGAGCTCGGCCCGGTAGCGGCGGTCGAACTCCGCGAACTTCTCCGGATCGTGGCCGTACCACTTGCGCAGTTCCGTGGAGGGGGCGACCTGCTTGCACCACTCGGTGAGGGAGGCCGCGTCCTTGCTCAACCCCCGAGGCCAGACGCGGTCGACGAGCACGCGGCTGCCGTCCCGGTCGGTCGGCTCCTCGTAGACTCTGCGCACCTGGACGTCGGGTTCGTCGTTGGCCACCGTGCCTCCTCGATGTCGGTCCGCTGCTCCACGCACAGCCATGCCCGCTCCGCCGTGCGCTGAAACGACGCCGCGTGCGGAGTCGTCGCCGGGAGCCACCCCGACCTGTTCCGGGCGGAACCGGTCGGGCGATACTCGGCAGATCGCTGATCGCCTCAGCGGGGATCGCGAGCAGTCGGGGCAACGGTAGGGGGTCGCGTGGCAGGGGAGATCGAGCTCAGCCGGACGGTCGAGGAACCGCACGCCGTCGAGGAGGAGCAGACCGGGTCGAACGTGATCGGCGGTCTGCTCGGCTTGGCGGGCCGGGTCGGCCGCGACGTCGCGCGCACCGGGATCGACCTGGTCAGGGAACTGCCCGGTGGTGTCGAGGTGCAACGCCAGGTGCAGGCCGTCGAGAAGGTCGTGGCCTCGGGGGTGCGCGTCTGGCTCGACTCGGTCGACGAGCGCGATCGCGAGGACCAGGGCGACGACCTCCCCGGTGGTGCGGCGCAGGAGGAAGCCGACGAGGACGCCGAGAGCCAGGACGGGCTGCGGGAGGCCATGTCCGAGCTGCTGTTCCGCTCGGCGACCGCGAGCAAGGCCGAGGCCCGCGAGTACTTCTACGCCGCGATCCTGCGCCTGATCACGCCCGACGAGGCCCGGATCCTGGCGGGTCTCGGTGACGGCGCGGCGTACCCCGTGGTGCACGTCGCCGAGCGGGCGGGCATCGGTGGCAACGGCAAGTTCGTGATGCGCAACGGATCCACCGTCGGCCGGGCGGTGGGAGTGGCGCTGCACGACGAGGTCCCGCACTACCTGACGCGGCTGCACGCGCTGGGGCTGGTCGAGATCGGTCCCGAGCTGGAGAACATGGACGACCAGTACGAGATCCTGCAGACCGAGGCGCGGATCCGGGAAGCGCTGCGCTCGGCGAAGTCGACGAGGGCGGTGCGCCGCAGCGTACGGCTGTCCGATCTCGGCACCCGGTTCTGGAAGCGGTGCGATCCGACCGTGCTCGCTGCCCCCGGCGACACCCTGGACGGGTGAGGGCGCGAGGTAGGGTCGCAGCCGTTGCGCAGGTGTTCAGGGGTTTTCGGGTGAGAGGTGCGGGTTGGGAGCGATTCTCCAGGACTTCAGCGAGCACTGGATGCTCTACCTCTCGATCCCGCTCGTGGCCGCCTTGATCGGTTACGTCACCAAGATCCTCGCGATCAAGATGATGTTCTACCCCGTGGACTTCCGCGGGAAGAAGCCGTGGCTGGGCTGGCAGGGGATCGTCCCGAAGCACGCGGCGAAGATGGCCGGGATCGCCTGCGACACGCTCACCGAGCAGCTGCTGAGCCCGCAGGAGGTCGTGGAGCGGCTCGACCCTGAGCGCATCGTCGCCGAGGTCGAGAAGCCGTTGCGGCACGCGATCGAGGAGATCGTCGAGGAGGTCGGCTCCACCTACCAGCCCGCGGTCTGGGAGGCGATGCCGAAGATCGTGCGGCGGGCCATGATCCAGCGGGTGCAGAACGACGCGCCGCGGATGCTGTCGGAGATCATGGACGAGATCAAGTCCGATGTGGACAACGTCTTCGACCTCAAGTCCATGGTCGTCACCGCGCTGGTGCGGGACAAGGAGCTGCTGAACCGGATCTTCCTGGAAGCGGGCGGCAAGGAGTTCCAGTTCATCCGCCGCTCCGGTGCCGTGTTCGGCTTCGTCATCGGCCTGGTGCAGATGTCGGCGTGGGTGGTGTTCAAGGCCCCGATCCTGATGCCGCTGTTCGGCCTGTTCACCGGCTGGTTCACCGACTGGCTCGCGCTGAAGATGATCTTCCGGCCGCGGCAGCCCACGACCTACTTAGGACTCTTCGAGTGGCAGGGGCTGTTCCTCAAGCGCCGCGAGGAGGTCTCGGAGGCCTACGGCGAGCTGATCGCGCGGGAGATCATCACCCCGCGCAACGTCATCGAGGAGGTCATGCGCGGGCCGCTGTCGGACAAGGTGCTGGCGCTGGTGACCCGCAAGGTCGACGAGGAGCTCAGCCGCCGCACCAGCATCGCCAAACCGCTGGTGGTCTTCGCCGTCGGCGGGCGCCGCTACCAGGACCTCAAGAACCGCATCGCCGAGATGGTGATGGGCAGGCTCCCGGAGACCATGAGCTACGTCGAGGACTACGCCGCCGACGCGATGGACATCCGCAACACCCTGGTCAGCAAGATGAAGGAGCTGGACGCCGAGGAGTTCGAGGAGCTGCTGCGTCCCGCCTTCCGCGAGGAGGAGTGGATGCTCATCGCCACCGGTGCGCTGCTGGGCTTCGGTGTCGGCGAGGCCCAGGTCCTCGCCCTGGAATTCCTCGCCACCTGACCGCGCGTCCTGTCGGTGGGGAAGTTTTCATGAAAACTTCCCCACCACCCACCAGCCGGAGCCCCTAGACGGCGTCGGCCTCGACGGGGGAGTGGGTGCGGATGACCCGGGCCGGCACCCCTGCGAGCACGCTGTTCGGCGGGTAGACGCCTGCCGTCACCTGGGCCCCGGAGGCGACGATCGAGTTCTCGCCGATCTGCGCACCGGCGAGGATGACCGATCCGGTGCTGATCACGGTCCCCGACCCGATGATCACCGGCCGGACGGGCAGCGGCCACTGCGACGCGACGGGCACGTCGGTGAGGTCGTGCCGGTGGTGGTGGTCGACGATCGTGACTCGGCTGGAGGTCCACACGTCGTCGCCGAGCACGACCGAGGACATCGCGAGGATCTCGGAGTTGCGCCCGAGCACGCAGCGATCGCCCAGCACGATCATCGGTTCGCCGTCGCCGAGAACGGCACCGGGAAGTCCGGCCGAGAGCACCGTGTGCTCGTTGATGATGCAGTCGGAGCCGACGTGGATGCGTTCCGCGCCGGTCAGCGCGCCTTGCGGGAACGCGAGGTGGCTGCGTGCTCCCAGGGCGCCGAAGCCGCGGCCTTCCCGGGTCCGCGCGGTGATCGCAGCACCGTTGCGCGCCCACTGCCACCAAGCCCGGGTCAGTCGGCCTAACCAACGGTTCATCTGTCGACCTCGAACGACGGCGTGTGCGACGTACCCGCGCAACGGGCCCTACCCGGCGGTAGGAAAGGTACTGTAACCCGCCTCCCGCCCCGGCCTCGACGCCTCCCGCGTGCTCGTCACCGCTCAGCTGCTGCGGATCGCGAGGTCCCCGGGGGGTGATCGGGATCGTGGCTAGGAATGTCCGATCTGTGATGTGCTGAGAGGTGTGCCCGGCCGGCGGGGGCGACTCGCGCGGGCTGAAGCGACGTTCTGCGGAAGGTGTCAGAAATGGGATTTCACCTGCACCGGCGGGTCAGGTTAGGTCCGCTCTACCTCAACATCCACAACACGCGCGTCACGTCGTGGGGCTTCAAGCTGGGCCGGTTCAGCCGGAACATGACGCACGGCAAGACGACCATCGACACCCCTGGTCCGGGCCACTACACGTTCCGCGGCAAGCGGCGTCGATGAGCTGACGTGGGAAGAGGTGGGCCGGAAGGGGGGAACATTCCGGCCCACCTCAGTTCGTGGGGGTTCTTACGGCGCCTGCGGTCCGGGCGAGACGGTGGACGCTGCCGCGGGGGCGACGGCAGGCGCCGGTTCGGGGGCGGGAGCTGGGAGCGCCTGCGCTGTCGGGGCGATCGTCGCCATGGCCAGGACCGCGGCGGCGGCCAGACGATGCGTCAGGCGAGTGGTGGTCTCGGGGTCGGACACCGGGAACAGCTTCGGAAAACGCTGGCGGAGCACGGCTTCCTCTCGGGGGCGCGGAGCGGATGTCGGGGGGTGCGAGTCGGGGACGGTCACAACCGGCGGGGGTCCGGCTGCGTCGGGGGACGGCTGACGCCGTGACCGCTCCGAACTCGCCTCATCGAAGGTAACGACGGGTAGTCGTGGCTTCAAGATGCCATCGCCCGAACAGGGGATACCCAGGCCTGCGAACCCTGATCGATTGCGGAGAGTAATCGTCGGTGTTCATGGACGACCAGCGAAAACGGCCCTGCGGATTCCCCGGCGTGACGTCGCGCACAGGGACCAGAAGTCCCTGGTCAAAGCCCGATTTCGGGGTCGAGTTCGTGTTCGACGAGCGCCTTCCGGGGCTGGGACGAACCGGTGGTTCCCGCCGTCTGGTATTGGGCGCGCGCTGTGCTGGACCCTAGATTCGACAACTGTCCAGTCAGTGGTCCGCTTCGGTCGCGGAGGGTGGCAGGCGCCGGATGAGCGGTCAGGAGTTCCCCGAGCTCGCCTGCTACGGCTTGGCCGGCCACAGCGAGTCGCCGCGCGACGTGCTCGACGAGGTGCTGCTCGCCGAACGGCTGGGCATCGGCTCGATGCTGCTGTCGAAGCGCTTCAACGTCAAAGACGCCGAAGTTCTGGCCGGAGCGGTCGCCGCGGCCTCCCGCTCGATCGGGATCGGGACCGCGGCCACCAACCACAACACCCGGCACCCCCTGGTGACCGCGACGATGGCCGCCACCGCGCACCGGCTCTCCGGCGGCCGCTACGCGCTCGGGCTCGGACGTGGGTTCGGAGCGCTGTTCGACGTGATGGGCCTGCCGAAGGTGACCGGCGCCCAGCTGCGCGACGTCGTGGACCTCTACCGCAGGTTGTGGCGGGGCGAGGCCGTGCTGGACCACCGCGGACCCAGGGGGTGAGTTCCCCTACCTGCAGCTGGACCCGGCCTTCGACGAGCGCATCCCGGTGATGCTGGCGGCGATCGGCGACCGGACCCTGCAGCTCGCCGGCGAGATCGCCGACGGCGTCGTGCTGCACACCTTCTTCACCGACGACACCCTCGCCCGCGCCGTCGCCCTGATCCGGTCGGCGGCCGAGCGCGCGGGCCGCGACCCTGCCTCGGTGCGGGTGTGGTCGGTCCTGGCCGTGGTGCCCGAACCCGCGTCGGACGAGCAGGTGCTGCGCAAGCTGACCGGACGCCTGGCGACCTACCTGCAGGGCTACGGTGACGTCCTCGTGCGCGCCAACGGCTGGGACCCCGGGGTGCTGCGCAAGTTCCGGGAAGACCCGCTGGTCGAGGGGTTCCCCGGTGCGTTCGACGCCGTGGCCACCGCAGAGCAGCTGGCGCACCTGAGGGACGAGCTGATCCCGGAGGAGTGGCTGGCGGCCTCGGCGGTCGGGACTCCTCGGCGCTGCGCCCAGCGGATCGCCGACCAACTCGCCGCCGGGGCCGACGGCGTCGTGCTGCACGGAGCCACGCCCGCCGAGCTGTCCGGCGTCCTCGCCGAGTGGCGGGAGATCCGGACGGCGCGGGAGTTGCGCTCGCTGCCGGTCAACCCCGGGAGGATCGCGTGATCGAACCGATCGACACCGCGGCCGAGATCACCGCCGACTGGCTGGGGAGGGCGCTGGGCGGAGAGGTCTCGGCCGTCGAGGTGCGGCGCATCGGTTCCGGCCAGATCGGCTCGTGCTTCCGCTGCGAGATCACGGGTCTCGGCGTGCCGCCGCGAGTGGTGGTGAAGCTGCCGACCACCGACGCGGGCACGCGGGCGATGCTGGTCGGTGCCTACCGCAGCGAGGTCAACTTCTACCGGGAACTGGCGAGCACCGTGGCCGTCGCCGTCCCGCGCTGCCACGCGGCCACCGACGTGGAACCGGACGGCAGGTTCGCGCTGGTGCTGGAAGACCTCGCGCCGGCCGCGCCGGGCGACCAGATCGAGGGCTGGGACGCGGCCCGCATCCGCTCGGCAGCGGTGAACCTGGCCGGGCTGCACGGTCCTCGCTGGTGCGATCCGACCCTGCTGGACACCGGTTGGCTCCTCCCGCACACCGACGCCGACGCGCGCGTGCTCGCCGAGGTCTACGCCTCCGCTGTCGGCACGTTCGTCGCGGATCTCGAAGACCTGCTCAGCGCACCTGCGATCGACGCGCTGGAGCGGACGGTGGATGTCGTGGCCGACTGGTCGCTGGCCGAACCCGAGCGCTTCGCGCTCCTGCACGGCGATTACCGGCTGGACAACCTGACCGCGCACCCCGCAACCGGTGAGGTGCGCGCGGTCGATTGGCAAACCCTCGGCCTGGGCCTGCCCGCCCGCGACATCGCCTACCTGATCAGCACCGGCATGACTCCGGAGAACCGGCGTCGTCACGAGCGCGACGTCGTCGTGGCCTACCACCGCGGGCTGCGAGCGCACGGCGTCAGCGACCACGATCTCGACACCTGCTGGCGCGACTACCGCCTCGCGATGGTGCAAGCGGTTCTGGTCCCCGTCCTCGGATGCGCCTACGGCACCCGCACCGATCGCGGTGACCGCATGTTCGCCACCATGGTCGAAAGGGGCTGCGCCGCAATGGAAGAGCACCGCACCCTCGACCTCATCGCCTGACGCCGCAGTCCGTCACGCAGGTGTGTCAGGACTCGGGCGCAGGTCCTGGATGCCGATGACCCGCAGGAGGTCCAGCTTCTCCCTGGCATCGGTGCCCTCGGCGGGGAAGTAGGCGAGGAACTTCAGATCCGCTTCCGGGGTGAGCAGCGTTTCGCAGTTGACCTCCACCAAACCGACCTCCGGGTGCCGGAAGCGCTTCCGGTCCATGTGGCGGACGCCGACCTCGTGGCGCTCCCACAGCTCGCGGAACTCGTCGCTGCGCTCCAGCAGGTCCTCGACGAGACCGGTGATGTCGCGCTCCCCGGCGCGGCGAGAGTAGGTGGCGCGCAGGTCGCTGACGTGGGCCGCCGAGTGGTGCGCCCAATCCTCTTCCGGGATCCCGTCCCGCATCCCCGGCTCGGTGAACCACCGCCACACGAAGCTGCCGTGCCGCGCGCCCGGCTGCTTGCGGTCGCCCACCAGCGCGATCGACAGCGCGTTCTGCCAGAGCACCTCGTTGAGATCGGTGCAGATGGTGACCGGCACGTCGGTGAGCCGGTCGGCGAGGCTGATCAGGCTCGGCCGGATGTGCCCACCGGCCCGGCGCGGGGGCGGGGTCATCCCGGCCAGGTGGAACAGGTGGTCGCGTTCGTCCAGGCTGAAGCGCAGCGCACGGGCCAGTCCGGCCACCACCGGCTCGGACGGGTGCGAACCGCGGCGCTGCTCCAGCCGCGTGTAGTAGTCGGTGGAGATCCCGGCGAGCTGGGCGACCTCGTCCCGACGCAGCCCGGGCGTGCGGCGGCGCAGCCCTTCGGGCAGGCCCACGTCGGACGGGCGCAGCAGCTCCCGTCGGCGGCGAAGGAAGTCGGCGAGTCCCGGACGGTCGATCACACCCCCATCATCGACCCCTCCGCGCCGGTCAGCCAGGGAGGACCAGTCCCTGGATGTGCCGGGCCTGGTCGCGCTCCGCCGGGGCGCGCACCGTGGTGGCATGACAGCTCAGCTCACCACCCGCCGCCTCGGCGCCACCGGTCCCTCCGTCAGCTCGCCCGGCCTGGGCTGCATGGGCCTGTCGGGCGCTTACGGACCGACCGACGACGACCAGAGCGTCCGTCTCATCCACTCCTACCTGGACGCAGGAGGGAACCTCCTCGACACGGGCGACTTCTACGGCAGCGGCCACAACGAAGCGCTCATCGGACGGGCCCTCGGGGACCGCGACCGCGACGAGGTCGTGCTCTCGGTGAAGTTCGGTGCCCTGCGCGGCCCCGGCGGTACGCCCGTCGGCTTCGACGCGCGACCTGCCGCGATGCAGAACTTCCTGACCTACTCCCTGCAGCGCCTCGGCGTCGATCACGTCGACGTCTACCGCCCCGCCCGGCTCGACCCGGCCGTGCCCATCGAGGACACCGTCGGCGCCATCGCCGAGATGGTCGAGAAGGGCTACGTCCGCCACATCGGGCTCAGCGAGGTCGGTGCGGAGACGATCCGGCGCGCTGCCGCGGTAGCACCGATCAGCGACCTGCAGATCGAGTACTCGCTGCTGACCCGCACGATCGAGGACGAGATCCTGCCGACCTGCCGCGAGCTCGGCATCGGCATCACGGCCTACAGCGTGCTCTCGCGCGGGCTCATCGGTGGCAGCGGCGCGAGGGGAGGGTCGCTGCCGATGATGCCGCGCTTCCAGGAGGGCAACCTCGAGCACAACGAAGCGCTCGTCGCGCGCGTGCGGGAGATCGCGGCGGAGAAGGGGGCGACCGTCGCTCAGCTGGCCATCGCCTGGGTCGCCGCGCAGGGCGAGGACGTCCTGCCCGTCATCGGTGCGCGCCGCCCGGAGCAGATTGAGTCGATGATCGCCGGCAACGCCGTCTCGCTCGACACCGGCGACCTCGCCCGGCTCGACGAGCTCGTCCCGCGCGACGCAGTGCGCGGCGACCGCTACCCGACCCCGCTGATGGCCGATCTCGACAGCGAGAGGTGACCGGGCGTCAGGACTTCCGGGCGATCAGGCCGTACTGCGGGACGCTGGGCTCGGCGGTATCGGGGTTGCGCCACCGCGCGCAGGAGACGAGCCCCGGTTCGACGAGCTCCAGCCCCTCGGCGAACGCCGCGACCTCCTCGCCGCTCCTGGCGGTGATCGGGGGCGTGGCGTTCTCGTTCCAGAAGGCCATCGCCTCGCGGTTGGCCTCGCCGTCGAGCTCGGTGGTCGGGTGGCTGATCACCACGTAGCTGCCGGACGGGATCGCCTGGACCAGCCGGTGGACGATCTCGGCGGCCTGGGCGGTTTCGGGGATGAAGTTGAGGATCCCGAGCAGCATCACCGCGACCGGCTGCTCGAAGTTCAGCGTGCGTGAGGCCGCCTGAAGGATCTCGTCGGTGTGCCGCGCATCGGCTTCGACGTAGTCCGTGCGGCCCGGCCGCGAGCTGGTCAGCAGCGCGCGGGCGTGGGTGAGCACCAGCGGATCGTTGTCGACGTAGACGACGCCGGACTCCGGAGCGATCTGCTGCGCGACCTGGTGGGTGTTGTCGGCGGTCGGCAACCCGGTTCCGATGTCGAGGAACTGGCGGATGCCGACCTCACCGGCGAGGTGGGCGACCGCGCGCTTGAGGAACGCCCGGTCGGCGCGGGCCACGTCGGCGATCAGCGGGAACATCTGCTGGATGTGCTCGCCGACCTGGCGGTCGACGGCGTAGTGGTCCTTGCCCTCCAGCCAGAAGTTCCACACCCGCGCGTTGTGCGCCACCGTGGTGTTCACACCGCGCAACGGCGTGCCGCTCGTCCATTCGCTCATCAGCTTCGCTTCCCTCGACGCCCCGCCTTCGAGCGGAGTCTAAACGCCCGACTTGCCGGAGTCAGGCGTCTGGAGCGGCGAGGGCGTCGAGCACGCCCTGGCCGTAGCGGTTGAGCTTGCCCTCGCCGATCCCGCTGATCGTCGCGAGTTCGTCCAACGTGGACGGTTGGACGGTGGCGATCTGTCGCAGCGTCGAGTCGTGGAAGATGATGAACGGCGCCTTGCCCTCCTCGCGCGCGACCCCCATCCGCCACGCTCGCAGCTTCTCGAAGACCGGCTCGGCCTCCGGCGGCATGTCCTGCGGTGCCCGCTTGGAGTCGCGGGCCTTCGCCTTGGCCGCCGGGGTCCGCTTCGGCTCGGTGCGCAACCACACCTCGCGCGGTTCCTCCCGGCGCAGCACCTCGGAACTGCTGTCGGTGAGCACCAGCGTGCCGTAGTCGCCTTCGACGGCGAGCAGTCCCTGGGCCAGCAGCTGGCGGATCACGCCGCGCCACTCGTTGTCGCTGATGTCGGAGCCCACGCCGAAGACGCTGAGCTCGTCGTGCCGGAACTGCTCCACCTTCTGCGTCTTCTTGCCGCGCAGGATGTCGATGATCTGGCCGGCGCCGAACTTCTGGTTGCGCTCGCGCTGCAACCGCACGACCGTCGACAGGAGCTTCTGCGCGGCGACCGTTCCTTCCCAGGACTCCGGGGGGTTGAGGCAGGTGTCGCAGTTGCCGCACCGGTCTTCCGCCTGCTGGCCGAAGTAGTCGAGCAGCTGGGAGCGGCGGCACCGGACCGTTTCGCACAGGGCCAGCATCGCGTCCAGGTGCCTGCTCTGGGTGCGGCGGTGCGCCTCGTCGCCGTCGGAGTTGTCGATCAGCTTGCGCTGCTGGACCACGTCCTGGAGGCCGTAGGCCATCCAGGCGGTCGAGGGCAGTCCGTCGCGGCCCGCGCGACCCGTTTCCTGGTAATAGCCCTCGATCGACTTGGGCAGGTCCAGGTGCGCCACGAACCGCACGTCGGGTTTGTCGATGCCCATGCCGAAGGCGATGGTCGCGACCATGACCAGCCCCTCCTCGCGCAGGAACCGGGCTTGGTGCTTGGCGCGCACCTCCTTGTCCAGGCCGGCGTGGTAGGGCAGCGCGGTGACGCCGTTGGTGGTCAGGAACTCGGCGGTCCGCTCCACCTCGGCGCGGGAGAGCCGGTAGACGATGCCGGACTCGCCCGGGTGCTCGGTCTGCAGCAGCTGCAGCAGCTGCCTGCGGGCGTCGCTCTTCGGCGCGATCCGGTACTGGATGTTGGGCCGGTCGAAGTTGGAGACGAAGTGCCGCGCGTCGGTCAGCTGCAGGCGGGTGGCGATCTCCTGCCGGGTCGCGGGCGTGGCGGTGGCGGTCAGGGCGACGCGCGGCACGTCGGGCCAGCGCTCGTGCAGCACCGACAGCGCCAGGTAGTCCGGGCGGAAGTCGTGGCCCCACTGGGCCACGCAGTGCGCTTCGTCGATGGCGAACACCGCGACCTCGCCGCGCGCGAGCAGCTCCAGCGTCGAGTCGAGCCGGAGGCGTTCGGGGGCCAGGTACAGCAGGTCGATCTCGCCGCTGAGGTAGGCGTCCTCGGTCTCGCGGCGCTGCTGGTAGCTCTGCGTGGAGTTGAGGAACCCCGCGCGCACGCCCAGCGCCGCCAGCGCGTCCACCTGGTCCTGCATCAGCGCGATCAGCGGCGAGACCACGATGCCGACACCGGGCCGGACCAGCGCCGGGATCTGGTAGCACAGCGACTTGCCGCCACCCGTCGGCATCAGCACCAGGGCGTCGCCACCGGAGACGACGTGGTCGATGATCTCCTGCTGGGTGCCTCGGAACGAGTCGTATCCGAAGACCCGTCGCAGGACCTGGAGGGGTTCGGCGGTCTGTTCGGTCGCGGTTTCGGGAGACGCCACGGCGGGCATCTTACGCAGCGGGCCGGACGTCCTCGGGTGCCCGCACGCCTCGGTGAGTCGGGCCGGGACCAAGGCGAATGGTGACCTGGGTCTCCTTCGAGGTGTGGTGCGGGCGCCGGGAATACTTCGTAAGGAAGACTCGTTCCCGCGAGTAGTTGAAGCTCGTACAAAATGAGCGGGCTCGGGTCGAGCAGGGAGTTCACAATGCAGTTCGGGATCTTCTCGGTCAGTGACGTGACGACTGACCCGACCAACGGACGGACTCCGACCGAGGCCGAGCGGATTCAGGCGATGGTGCGGATCGCGCTCAAGGCCGAAGAGGTCGGACTCGACGTCTTCGCCACCGGCGAGCACCACAACCCGCCGTTCGTGGCCTCCTCGCCGACGACGATGCTGGGCTACATCGCGGCGCAGACCGAGAAGCTCATCCTGTCCACCTCCACCACGCTGATCACCACGAACGACCCGGTGAAGATCGCCGAGGACTTCGCGATGCTGCAGCACCTCGCGGGCGGGCGCGTGGACGTGATGATGGGCCGCGGCAACACCGGACCGGTCTACCCGTGGTTCGGCCAGGACATCCGGCAGGGCATCCCGCTGGCCATCGAGAACTACGGGCTGCTGCGCCGGTTGTGGCGGGAGGACGTGGTCGACTGGGAGGGCAGGTTCCGCACCCCGCTGCAGTCGTTCACCGCGACCCCGCGCCCGCTCGACGGTGTCGCGCCGTTCGTCTGGCACGGGTCGATCCGCTCGCCCGAGATCGCCGAGCAGGCGGCCTACTACGGCGACGGCTTCTTCCACAACAACATCTTCTGGCCCGCCGAGCACACCAAGCGCATGGTGCGGCTGTACCGGCAGCGCTTCGAGCACTACGGGCACGGCAAGGCCGACCAGGCCGTCGTCGGCCTCGGCGGTCAGGTGTTCATGCGCAAGAACTCCCAGGACGCCGTGCGCGAGTTCCGGCCCTACTTCGACAACGCACCGGTCTACGGCGGCGGGCCGTCGCTGGAGGATTTCAGCCAGGCCACCCCGCTCACGGTCGGCAGCCCGCAGGAGGTCATCGACCGCACGCTGAGCTTCCGCGAGAACGTCGGGGACTACCAGCGCCAGCTGTTCCTGATGGACCACGCGGGCCTGCCGCTCAAGACGGTGCTGGAGCAGCTGGACCTCCTCGGCGAGGAGGTCGTCCCGGTGCTGCGCGAGGAGTTCGCCAAGCTCAAGCCCGCGCACGTGCCCGATGCCCCGACCCACGAGTCCCTGCTGGCCGCGAAGCAGGCGGAGCGCGAGGAGGAGGTCGCGAAATGAGCGAGCGCGACATCGTCGTGGTCTCGGCGGGGCTGAGCAACCCGTCCTCGACGCGGATGCTGGCCGACCGGCTGGCCGCGGCCACGTCCCGCAACGCCCAGGTCAACATCCGGGTCGTCGAGCTGCGGGAGCACGCCAAGGACATCGCCAACAACTTCGTCACCGGCTTCCCCTCGCCGGAGCTGGAGGAAGTGCTGGAGGCGGTGCGCCGGGCGGACGGGCTGATCGCGATCACCCCGATCTTCCAGGCGTCCTACAGCGGCCTGTTCAAGTCCTTCTTCGACGTGCTGGACAAGGAAGCGCTGGCGGGCAAGCCCGTGGTGATCGGCGCGACCGGTGGTTCGGCCAGGCACTCCTTGGCGCTGGAGCACGCGATGCGGCCGATGTTCGCCTACCTGCACGCCGTCGTCGCGCCGACCTCGGTCTACGCGGCTTCGGAGGACTGGGCGACCGGTGGGGACAGCACGCTGGCCGACCGCGTCGAACGGGCGGCCGGTGAGCTGGCCGCGCTCGTCGAGCAGCGTCCGGCGGTTCGGGCTCCCGACCCGTTCGAGGAGCCGGTGCCCTTCGAGCAACTCCTGGCACAACAGCGGAACTGAGGCTCCGCCACCACAACGACTGAAGCCACCCGACCGGGGGAGTCCCACTTCGCACGAAGCGGGACTCCCCCGGTCGTTCCGACGTCCGAGCCAGCAGGATCCCGCGCGAAACTCGAATCCCCCTGGCCCGTTCTCGGCTGCCGTGGGGGTGGGCGGGGGTCGCTTCGCGCGGATTCGGTGCTGGTGGCGACTACCGTGGGCGAATGAGCGGCGATCGGATCCCGGCTGAGGAGCCTGCCGAACTGGTGCCCGCCTCGGCGCGGTTGCGCGCCGAGGGCGTGGAGCTCGTGGAGCTGTCGTTCGTGGACAACGCGGGGATCACGCGGGTCAAGACCGCGCCGCTGGACCGGCTGCCGGAGCTCTGCCGCTACGGGCTCGGCGCCTCCCCGTGCTTCGAGACCTTCACCTTCGACGACGTGATGCTGCGCGGGGCCCATCTGGGCGGCCCGGACGGCGACCTGCGGCTCATCCCGGACCTCTCCCGGCTGACCCGGCTGGCGGCCATGCCCGGCTGGGCCTGGGCTCCCGCGGACAAGTACACCCAGGACGGTCCGCGCTTCGTCGCGTGCCAGCGCGCCTTCGCCGCGCGGCAGGTCGACGCGGCGGCCGGCGCGGGCCTGTCGGTGTCCGCCGCCTTCGAGCACGAGTGGGTCGTGGCCGAGCAGCGGGACGACTTCGTGCCCGCGATCAGCGGGCCCGGCTACGGGCAGGTCCGGCTGGAAGCGCTCGCCGACTACGGTCTCGCGCTCACCCGCAGCATGCGCGAGCAAGGCGTGGACGTGCTGCAGTTCCACCCCGAGTACGCGCACGGGCAGGTGGAGCTGTCGGTGGCGCCGGCGTCACCGGTGGGCGCGGCCGACGACGCGGTGCTCGTCCGGCACACCGTTCGCGCGGTCACCCGCAACCACGGCTGGCGCGCGAGCTTCGCCCCCGGCCTCGTACCGGGCGGAGCGGGCTCCGGTGCGCACCTGCACCTGTCGGTCCACGACTCGCGGGGGAACCTGCTGGCCGACGGGCCGGGACGGCACGGGCTGCAAGCACGGGGCGAGTCCTTCCTCGCCGGTGTGCTGCGCGAACTTCCCGCGCTGGTGGCCATCGGAGCAGGCAACCCGGCGAGCTTCCTGCGTCTCGGCCCGTCCCGCTGGGCGGGCATCTGGCAGGTCTGGGGCAGGGAAGCCCGGGAGGCCGCGCTGCGCCTGATCACCGGGACCGAAGGCACCCAGTCCTGGGCCGCCAACGCGGAGATCAAGTGCTTCGACGCCACCGCGAACCCGTACCTCGTCGTGGGGGCGGTGATCGCCGCGGGAACGGCAGGGGTGCGAGAGGAGCTGACCCTGCCCGACGAGATCACCGGAGACCCGGCGCTGCTGAGCGAATCGGCGCGCGCCGAGGCCGGGATCGAACGGCTCCCGGCCGGTCCGGACGAGGCGGCCGATGCGCTGGCCTCATCGGAGGTGCTGGCCGAGGCGCTGGAACCCGAGCTGCACGACGCGATCCTCACCGTCCGCAGGGGAGAGGCTGAGCGCTTCGCCGAGGCCTCCGCTGAAGACGTGGCCTCCGCCACGCGCTGGACCTGGTAGGAACAACGTCGTCGCGCGTGCGGTTGTGCACCACCGGCCAGAACCGAGGAATGGGGGACAAGCGTGTCGAACGGCATGGGACAGCTGGACAACCCGGTGTGGCACTCGCTGAACGGCGCGCACGCGCGCTTCGCCGAACGATCCGGGGACGCCGTGCGCTACGGGCCGTCCATCTCGCCCTTCCTGGCGCTGCCCGCCGAACCCGGGGCCGGGGCGTGGCGCGACGCGGCGAAGCTCGTCGGACCGGGCGGGTTCATGGTCATCACCGGGCCCGTGCGCACCCCGCCGCCCGGCTGGCACGCCTCCGAGGAACTGCCCGGAGTCCAGATGGTCGACGACGGCGTGACCGGAGCGCCCGAGCCGGAAGCCGTTCCGCTGACCGCCGCCGACGTTCCCGAGATGCGCGAGCTGGTCAAGCGCACCCAACCGGGCCCCTTCGAGGACCGCACCGTTGAACTCGGCACCTACCTGGGAATCCGCAGCGGCGGAGCGCTCATCGCGATGGCCGGCGAGCGGATGCGCCTGCAGGGCTGGACCGAGATCAGCGCCGTGTGCACCGATCCCGCCTTCCGCGGCCGAGGACTGGCGTCCCGCCTGGTCCGGGCGCTGGTCGCCGACATCCGAGCCCGCGACGAGCAGCCGTTCCTGCACGCGGTGGCCACCAACACCGGCGCCATCGCCCTCTACGAGCGGATGGGCTTCCGGATCCACAACCGCCCGATCTTCCAAGCCCTGAAGGCCCCCGCGGCCTGAGCGCTCAGCCCGCGGTTGCCGTGACTCCGCCGATCTCTCCGTTGCGGAAGGCGTCGACGAACAGGCGGTGGTCGTCGCGGACGACCTGGGCGTAGTGCAGGGCGAAGTCGACGAGCCAGTCGACGAACTCCTTCTCGCGATCACCGATGACGGCGAGGATCGCCTCCTCCACCTGGAAGTCGACCAGCTCGGTGTCCGACTGCGCGTCCGACACGCAGTGGATCTTCGCCACGGCCCGGCCGAGGTAGTCCAGCACCGGCAGGATGTCGCTCGGCTCGGTGAGGTCGTCCCAGTCCAGGTCAGCTTCGTAGGGCGAGAGCTCGTCGACGAGGTAGCCGATGCCGCCGATCTCGGTGTGGCCGAGCATGGGATCGGCGTGCGCCTGCAGCGCGCGCTGCGACAGAGCGGTGCGGTGCCCGTGGTGCTCGAAGCGGCTGCGGATCCGCTCGTCGGTGACCACCCGCGACGGAGCCGCCACGTTGCCCTGCTTCATCGACAGCACCACGTCGTTCTCTAGCGCCTCGGTCGGGCCCTCGATGAGCACGTTGTAGGCGGGCAGTCCGGCGCTGCCGATGCCGAAACCGCTGGAACCCACGATGTCCTTGATCGTGTAGGCGACCTCCCGCATCCGGTTCTCCTGCGGGATGGTCTCCAGGTAGCGCTGGAAGGCCTGCTCGACGCGGCCGCGCTCGGCGTCGTCGAGCTGCCGGATGTTCGGGCCGCGCCGCATCCGCCGGTCGTAGCCCTCGGCCTCGGTGAGCCTGCCGAGCAGCTCGGTGCGGCTGCGCAGCCGGGTCTGCTGCAGCAGGTCGTGGATCGTGCCGTCGGTGGTCGACAGCCGCAGCGAGTAGTCGGAGTCACCCTCCTCGGTGGCGAAGGAGCGGACCTGGTCCAGGTAGGACGTCGCGGCCCGCCGCACGAACGACACGATGTCGGAGTCCGGCAGCGCCTTGCTCCACGCGAGCAGTGCCAGGCTGGCCGCGAAGCGCTGGAGGTCCCAGGTGAAATGCCCGAGGTAGGCCTCGTCGAAGTCGTTGACGTCGAAGACCAGCACCCCGGAGGCGTTCATGTAGGTGCCGAAGTTCTGCGCGTGCAGGTCGCCCTGGATCCACACCCTGCTCGTGCGCTCGTCCGCCCACGGGTCGGGGAGCCGGTTGACATCGGCGTAGAACAAGCATGCGCTGCCCCGGTAGAAGGCGAACGGATCGGCCGCCATCTTGCGGAACTTGGTGCGGAACGCCGCGGGATCGCGCTCCATGAGTTCGGAGAAGGCGTCGACGAGGATGTCGGCGATCCAACCGCGGCGGGCGTCGGTGTCGGTGGCACCGAGGGAGCGAGCGAGCTCGGACATGATTTCCGTCCACTGTGAACTGTGGTGACGACGTGGCGGTGCCAGCCTAGCCGAAAGCCGTTCGTCCCGAGGCGAAGCGTTGTCCACCCGGGACGAACGGGACGTCCGGCGCGCAACCGGTCTCCCGCGGCCGCCGGTGGCGGCGGTCGGGCGGCAGGAGTGAGGTTGTTCGCGGTGGCGTGGGGAAATAGCCTCGGCCGGATACGGTGCGTGCAGTGAGTGGAGGTGGTGATGGTCGAGGTGGGAAGTCCGCCCGCGCGCAACACGCGGCCCCGGAACCGGCGTGCCCTGATCACCGCCGCGGCGGCCGAGCTGTTCTACCGCGACGGGTTCGACCAGGTCGGCATGAGCGACATCGCCGAGGCGGTCGGGGTCGGATCCTCGGCGCTGTACCGGCACTTCGCGGGCAAGCAGCAGCTGCTGACCCACGTCGTGCTCGACGAGCTGCACCCGTTCACCGAGATCACCGCCGACACCGATGACGTCGAGCAGGTGGTGGCCCGGCTCGCGGCCGCCGCGCTCGACCACCGGCAGCTCGGCGTGCTCTGGCAGCGGGAGTCCCGGCGGCTGCCGGACGAACGCCGCGACGTGCTGCGCGGCGAGCTGCGGGAGGTCGCGCGCGGTCTGACCCGGCTCGCGCACGCCTTCCAAGCGGGCCTCGACGACGCCGACGCGCGCTTCCGCGCCTGGTGCATGTTCAGCGTGCTGACCAGTCCGTCCTACCACCAGGTGCAGCTGTCGCGGCGGGAGTTCGAGGGGCTGCTCGGCGAAATGGTCGTGATCATCGGCCACCGCCCGCCCCAAGAGCTCGCGCCGCGCCCGGAGGCCGGCGCCGACCAGCTCGAACGCTTCGCCGGGCGGTCCTCGCGCCGCCGGTTGCTGCTGGCCGCGGCCACCCGGCTGTTCGCCGACGCCGGCTACAGCAAGGTCACCACCGAGGACGTCGGCGCCGCGGCCGGGATCGCCGGGCCGAGCCTGTACAACTACTTCGCCAGCAAGCAGGAGCTGCTCAGCGCGGTGATCACCCGCGGCAACGCCTGGCTGGAGGTGGAGCTGGAACGCACCCTGGCCACCAAGACCGATCCGGCCGAGGCGCTGCGCGCGTTGCTGCGCTCCTACATCCGCTTCGCCTTCGACCACGGCGGGTTCATCGACATCCTGGTCAGCGAGGTCGGCCACTTGCCCGCCGCCGAACGCCACCGCGCGCGCCAGACCCAGCACTCCTACGTCGCCGAGTGGGTCGGGCTGCTGTGCGAGGCGCGTCCCGAGCTGGATCCGGTGCGCTCCCGGATCCTGGTGCAGGCGGCGCTGACCGCGGCCAACGACATGGCGCGCACCGGCCCGATCCGCGACGCCAGGACCGTGCTGCGGCTGGGCTCGGCGCTGATGCTCGAAACGCCGGTCGAGGGGTGAACCTGTGCGCTACCCGTCGTTCACTTAGCGAGGAAATCGCCAGGAGACCTCCGCTGCAGCGTCTGGCAGCGACTACTGGCGGGTCACTTGAGCGTTTGACTCGATCAACCCGCGGCAACTAATCTCCACCAGGACAGATCCGCCCGCCGAACCGCGCAGACCCGCGGATACTGGAACCGAGCAGGTAACGAGGACAGGTTGGTTGCATGAGCAGCGCGACGGAGCCGGTGGGTCAGCCGCCGGTTGACGTGCCGGACATCCACACGACCGCAGGCAAGCTTGCGGATCTGTACCGGCGGAACGACGAGGCGGTGCACGCCGGCTCGGCGCGCGCGGTGGCCAAGCAGCACGAGAAGGGCAAGAAGACCGCCCGCGAACGCATCGACATGCTGCTGGACGAGGGCTCGTTCGTCGAGCTCGACGAGCACGCGCGACACCGCTCCACGAACTTCGGCATGGAGGCCAACCGCCCCTACGGCGACGGCGTGGTGACCGGGTACGGCACCGTCGACGGCCGCAAGGTGTGCGTGTTCTCCCAGGACTTCACCGTTTTCGGCGGTTCGCTGGGCGAGGTCTTCGGCGAGAAGATCGTGAAGGTCATGGACCTGGCGCTCAAGACCGGGTGCCCGCTGATCGGCATCAACGACTCCGGCGGCGCGCGCATCCAGGAGGGCGTGGCGGCGCTGGGCCTCTACGCCGAGATCTTCAAGCGCAACACCCACGCCTCCGGCGTCATCCCGCAGATCTCGCTGATCATGGGACCCTGCGCCGGCGGTGCCGTGTACTCGCCCGCCATCACCGACTTCACGGTGATGGTCGACAAGACCTCGCACATGTTCATCACCGGTCCGGACGTCATCAAGACCGTCACCGGCGAGGACGTGACCTTCGAGGACCTGGGCGGCGCGCACACGCACAACTCGCGCTCCGGCAACGCGCACTACCTCGCCTCCGACGAGGACGACGCCGTCGGCTACGTCAAGGAACTGCTGTCGTTCCTGCCGAGCAACAACCTCTCCGAGGCGCCGGTCTTCGAGGGTGCCGACACCGGTGCCGGGGCGATCGCGGACTCGATCACCGACTCCGACCGCGAGCTGGACACGCTCGTGCCCGACTCGCCCAACCAGCCCTACGACATGCACCGGGTGATCGCCGCGGTCGTCGACGACGAGGAGTTCCTGGAGGTCTCCTCGCTGTTCGCGCCCAACATCGTCACCGGCTACGGGCGCGTCGAGGGCCAGCCGGTCGGCATCGTGGCCAACCAGCCCACCCAGTTCGCCGGAACGCTGGACATCGGCGCGAGCGAGAAGGCCGCGCGCTTCGTGCGAACCTGCGACGCCTTCAACATCCCGGTGCTGACCTTCGTCGACGTGCCCGGCTTCCTGCCCGGCACCGACCAGGAGTGGAACGGCATCATCCGGCGCGGCGCGAAGCTGCTCTACGCCTACGCCGAAGCCACCGTCCCGCTGGTCACGGTGATCACGCGCAAGGCCTACGGCGGTGCCTACGACGTGATGGGCTCCAAGCACCTCGGCGCCGACATCAACCTGGCCTGGCCGACCGCGCAGATCGCGGTCATGGGTGCTCAGGGTGCGGCCAACATCCTCTACCGGCGGCAGCTCGGTGACGCCGCCGCGGCCGGCGAGGACGTCGAGGCCCTGCGCGCGCGGTTGCAGCAGGAGTACGAGGACACCCTCTGCAACCCCTACACCGCCGCCGAGCGCGGTTACGTGGACTCGGTCATCCCGCCGTCGCACACCCGCGGCTACGTGGCCCGTTCGCTGCGCATGCTGCGCGACAAGCGTGCGAGCCTGCCCGCCAAGAAGCACGGCAACATCCCGCTGTGATGGGAGTTCTCCGATGAGCGAAGAGACGCCGCAGCGCCCGGTGCTGCGCATCGTGCGCGGCGAGCCCGACGACGTCGAGATCGCCGCGCTGACCGCCGCCCTGGCCGGTGCTTCCGCCGCGCGGACTCCCGAGGAGGAGTCGAAGCCGCTGTCGCTGTGGGGCGACCCGGTCTCGGCGGTGCGCCACCCGGCGGGTCGCCGCCCGCTCCGGCCCGGCCCGCACGCGTGGCGCGCCTCGGGCATGCCGGGCTGAAGTCCGTTGCCAGACTTGATGTTTTCCGCCTGCTCCGGCGTCGCGCCGGGAAAATGAGGAGTTGACCACTGTGGACGTGACGCCGATCAGCAAGGTCCTGATCGCCAACCGCGGTGAGATCGCGGTGCGGGTCATCCGCGCCTGCCAGGACGAGGCCATCGCCTCCGTCGCGGTCTACGCCGAGCCCGACGCCGACGCCGCCCACGTGCGGCTGGCCGACGAGGCCTTCGCGCTGGGCGGTTCCACGCCCGGCGAGTCGTACCTGAACATCGACAAGATCATCGACGCCGCCAAGCGCGCCGAAGCCGACGCCGTGCACCCCGGGTACGGCTTCCTGTCGGAGAACGCCGACTTCGCCCAGGCGGTGCTCGACGCCGGGCTGATCTGGATCGGCCCGTCGCCGCAGGCCATCCGCGACCTCGGCGACAAGGTCACCGCCCGGCACATCGCCACCCGAGCGGGGGCGCCGCTGGTGCCCGGCACCAAGGACCCGGTCCCGAGTGCCGACGAGGTCGTGGCCTTCGCCCAGGAGCACGGACTGCCGGTGGCCATCAAGGCCGCGTTCGGCGGTGGCGGTCGCGGCCTGAAGGTCGCCCGCAGCGTCGAGGAGATCCCCGAGCTGTTCGCCTCCGCCGTCCGCGAGGCGGAGACGGCCTTCGGCCGGGGTGAGTGCTTCGTGGAGCGGTACCTGGACCGCCCGCGCCACGTCGAGGCCCAGGTGGTCGCCGACCAGCACGGCAACGTCGTGGTCGTCGGCACCCGCGACTGCTCGCTGCAGCGCCGCCACCAGAAACTCGTCGAAGAGGCCCCGGCCCCGTTCCTCAGCGACGACCAGCACAGCCGGATCCACGAAGCCGCGCGCTCGATCTGCGCGGAAGCCGGTTACTACGGCGCGGGCACGGTGGAGTTCCTGGTCGGCCAGGACGGCACGATCTCGTTCCTGGAGGTCAACACCCGGCTGCAGGTCGAGCACCCGGTCTCCGAGGAGACCACCGGCATCGACCTGGTCCGCGAGCAGTTCCGCATCGCCTCCGGCGAGAAGCTCCACCTCGGGGCCGACCCGGAACCGCGCGGCCACTCCATCGAGTTCCGCATCAACGGTGAGGACGCCGGCCGCAACTTCCTGCCCGCCCCCGGCACGGTGACGAAGTTCGTCGCCCCGCAGGGCCCGGGCGTGCGCGTCGACGCGGGCGTGGAGACCGGCAGCGTCATCGGCGGCCAGTTCGACTCGCTGCTGGCCAAGGTCATCGTCACCGGTGCCGACCGGCAGCAGGCGTTGCAGCGCGCCCGCCGCGTCCTCGACGAGATGCAGGTGGAGGGCATGGCCACGGTCCTGCCGTTCCACCGCGCGATCGTGCGCGATCCGGCTTTCGTCGGCACCGACGGCTTCACCGTGCACACCCGGTGGATCGAGACCGAGTTCGACAACACCATCGAGCCCCACACCGGCGGTACCGACGCGGCCGAGGAAGCGGAGGAGCGGCAGACGGTCATCGTCGAGGTCGGCGGTCGCCGCCTGGAGGTCTCGCTGCCGGCCGCGTTCGCCGCGACCTCGGCGGCTCCGGCGGCCAAGGCCAAGCCCCGCAAGCGCGCCGGTGGCAAGGCCGGGGGTGCCGCCTCCGGTGACGCCGTCGCCGCGCCGATGCAGGGCACGATCGTCAAGGTCGCGGTCGAGGACGGACAGGAGGTCGCCGAAGGTGACCAGATCGCCGTCCTGGAGGCCATGAAGATGGAGAACCCCGTGACCGCGCACAAGGCGGGCACGGTCACCGGGCTCGACGCGAAGCCCGGCGACTCCGTCACCCAGGGCACCACCCTCTGCGAGATCAAGTAGTCCTGACGCACGCCGCCGGCCCCGAGGCATCGCCCCGGGGCCGGCGACGTGTTCCAGGCGATTCCAATTTCGCGCGAAATGGGAAGCCATCCTCCCGACCAGGCACTACACGCCCGAGCGCGGGGGAGCATCCCAATTTCGCGCGAAATTGGGATGGTGCGGTGCGCGCCTGGCCGGGGTTCCCGGTCAGGCCGGGTTTCCCTGTCAGGTGAGGGTGAGGGTGAGCGGGAGCTCGGTGCCCTTCGGGCGGGTGAGGTAGCAGTGGGCGTGGTACCAGCCCGCTGATTCCCTGCCCTCGGGGTCGTGGCCCTGGAGCTGCACGTCGTGGACAGCGGCCCGCTGCTCCTCGTCGTCGGCGAAACGGCGCTGCGGGAAGGTTCCCGGCAAGCGTTCGGTGACCAGGCCGTGTGCCGCGAGCAGGTCGGTGATCTCCGAGTAGTCGAAGACCCGGAGCACGAAGATCGCCAGCCACAGATCGCCCGGCCGGTTGATCGCCGTCAACAACCGCTCGAACGTGGCGACGCCGACGTACCCGACACCTCCGGTGGAGATGACGAGGTCGGTGTCGGCGACCCCCTTGGTGAGTTCCGCTGTCGGATCGGCGCTTTCGAGGTCCTCGGCCCAGCCGTCGGTGAGTAGCCCCGAGCGGCGGCCGTAGTCGATCGCTGGTGCGGAGACGTCCAGCCCGACGATCTCCAGCCCGCCGCCGTACCGCTCGCGGTCCCGATCGGCCAGCTCCGCCGAGGACAGGCTCGCGATGCCCGGATCCGCGTAGCGGGCGAGGACGCCGGAGGGGTCCGCGGCGGACTTCAGCAGGGCCGAGTTGATGCCGTAGGAGCAGCAGACGTCCAGGACGCGCGCGGGACGCGCCGCCCCGATCACCTCGCGGAAGATCGGGGTGGCGCGCTGCGGGATCTGGTACTCGAACCGCTCCAGCGTCGAGACGTACGCCCGCGGATCCGGTTGGACGTAGATGTCGCTGAAGTCGGCCTTGTGCTCGCCGGTCAGGCTCATGACTCGGTGCCGAGGAGTTCGGTGAGCTCCTCGATCGCCGCCGTCAGCTGGTCGGCGAACCCGGTCATCTGCTCGCCGACGGTCAGCGGCGTGCTCAGGTGCACGTTGAAGCTCTGCGGCAGCAGCAGGTAGGCCACGCCGATGCAGTGCTCGCTGGTGGCTCCGAAGCCGAAGTACTGGATGTTCACCGACGGCGCGGCGCTGGTGCTCAGGTAGTCGTCGCGCATCTTCAGCCACCCCGGCGAGCTGTAGAGCGCAGGGGAGAACTCCTGACCGCGGCGGGCGGCGATCAGCTGCAGCTCCCACAGGTGCTGCTCGGGCGCGTCGCCCGACTGGCACTCCTTGGCGCGCGTGACGTGCGCATCGGCCGCGCGGCGGAAGGCTTCGGTGCGGGTGGCGCGGTCGGCGCCCGGGTCCTCCATCGCGGCGACGAAGTCGATGATCTCCGGGGTGACCACGCGCATCGCCTCGGTGCGTCCGTGGTGGAACGTCCGCGTCGCGATGGACTCGTAGGTCGCTCCGGTGAAGCCCTTCGACCGGCGGTGCGCCAGCTGGAAGGCCATCTGCACGAACGCGTCCGGGGACACGCCGAGCGACTTGGCGCGTTCCGAGCCGAAGTCGAGGCTCACGGTGCGGGTCGCGGTCGCGTCGGAGTAGGCCTGGTAGTCCTTGGCCGCCGCCTCGATCTCACCCGAGAGCTCGGGCGTGAGGCGGAATTCCAGCGCGGAGGGCTTCGGCGCGCCCTGCGGTGCGGCTCCCGATGCCTGCGAGTGCGACTCGGCGGTCCCGGTCAGCAGCGAGTCGACGTACTCGACGATGGTCGTGCCGTCGAGCAGGCAGTGCTCCCCGTTGACACCGGCCGCCCCGTCGGGGAACACGATCAGCGTGATGCCCTTGTCGAACCAGCGGTCGGTCGGGTCCCCGGCCAGCAGCTGCTTGCACTTGCCGCCGGTGTCGGAGGGGAGCTCGTGCTCCAGGGCCAGGCAGAACAGCGCCGTCTCGATCACGTCGACCGAGCCGGTGTTGTCCAGCAGCAGCGCCTCCCTGTTGGCCGCCCAGGTGACGCGGTCGTTGCTGGTCAGAGCGCCGACCCCGGGTCCGCGGTCGGCGGTGGCGGTGATCTCGCGCAGCGCTTCGGCGAGCTCGTCGAGGGTGTGCGGGACCCCGCCCTGGCCGATCACGTCGAGCCGGAACGCGTGGCCCCGGAAGAAAACCACGATGTGCCGGGCCTGGCTCGGGCCGGGCTGCCCGGGCGTGTTGGGGGCCCGCACGCCGTCGCGCTCAGCGCGCGGGATGCGGGTGGTGGAGAACAGGTACCGGTGCTGCTGCATGGACAGCGGCTGGCCGCGGCGCGTCGTGGGCGGCACGGTCTCGGCGTCCAGCGCCAGCTTGTGGTCCACCGACGCCGCGATGAGCCGCACGGCGCGGCTGATCTGGTCGTCGTCGGTGTCGTTGAACAGGAAGAAGAAGTTCGCGTTGAGCGCGATCCGGTCCCGGCGGCCCAGGTAGCGGTCCCGCCAGAACTCGTCCAGCCAGCTGTGCACGTCGTCCTGACCGGTGTAGGCCGTGAGCGAAGCGTGCAGCTCCTTGGCGGTCTCGGAGTCGAGGAACTCCGAAACGGCCTGCCGGGTGGTCGACAGCTCCTCGTCGGTCAGCAGCGGCGCGCACCACTGCAGGAACCGGGATCCGCTGTCTTCGAGCGTGGGCAGCGGGATGCGGGGCAGCGCGTCCTCGTTGCCGAAAGTGCTGGTGCGCAAAGCAACCTCGTTCGTCTTTAGGTCTGTTACTCAAAAGCGCGGCGTGAGCCGCCGGTGGACATTCCTCAGTCGAGCAGGTCGTCGGTCCGGGCGGTGGTCCCGTGAGCCGCGGTGACCCGGCCGAACAGCTGCCGGGTGCGTTCCGCGGTTCCCACCACCCCTGGACGATCACTGTAGGCGAAGATCGCCGAGTGACGGGCCACTTCCCCCTCGACCGCGCTCACCCGGTGCAGTGAGTAGCGGCCGTGGAACAGCTGCAGATCGCCGGGGCGCAGCGGCAGTTTCCGCACCTGATCGCCGCCGTCGCCGTCGAGCACCGCACCGACGTCGGCGAAGTTCTCCGACTCCGCCGAGCGGATGTGCGGCCAGTACTCGAAGACCCCGCCGCCCTCGGGCTGCTGGGTGACCATGCTGACCGCGAACTCGTTGGTGTCGAAGTGCCAGGGGTGCTCCTTGCCCGGGTTGACGATGTTGACCACGAGCCCGGCGAGCGGGTCCTCCAGCGGGTGGATCCGGGGCTTCTGCAGGCAGTCGGCGAGGAATCGCTGGAACAGCTCGTCGGTGTAGAGCCGGTGGATGAGGTGTTCCGCCGGGATGTCCTCGCGTGCCACGAACGCGTTGCCGCGCAACGTCGTTCGCTTGCCCGGGTGCCCGTCGGGCAGGCTCGCGTCCGGCGCGGTGTTGTAGACGTTGACGGTCTGCTCTTCGTAGTAGGCGCGGTCGGCGATGCCCGCGCACTCGGCTCTCAGCGCTTCGCGGTGCTCGGCGGCCACGAAGTCGCGCAGCACGCTGCAGCCGGAGCCGCGCAGGTCCGCGCGCACCGACTCCACGGCCCGGACCCACTCGGGGCCGCCGGGGTTGTTGAGCGGGTAGCGGTCGGTGTCGACGATGTCGGTCACCGCAGCGGTCATCAGATTCCTTCCGAGGCCGGGACGACGGGCAGCGTGATCTCCGAAGGGCTCTCCGGAGACGTGTGGAGGGTGACCGGCGACAGCGCCGCAGGCAGGTCGCGCACCGTGGGCAGCAGGTGGGGAACGTCGAAGGCCTGGACCGCGATCCGCAGCCGGTGACCGGGCGGGATCACCGCTCCGGTCGGGAACACCTCGACGTCGACGGGCTCGGCGACACCGGGCCGCATGGTGCTCTGCGCTTCCCGGGTGAACGGGTGGAACGGCTGGATCAGCTTCCCGTCGAGGTAGCGCGAGCGGGACTCGTCGAGCGCGCGGTGCGAGAGCACTTGCCAGCCCCCGGTGAGCCGGTCGACCGACCCGTCGGGCGCGACCGAGGACACCGACACCGACAGCATCCCGTTCCCGGTGGGCGTCGAGGCGTTGAGGTGGGCGTTGATCGGCCCCCGCATCCGCACCGCCTCGGTCATCGGGCCGGTTTCGAAGACCGTCCCGGACAGGTCGTTCCACCTGTTGTCGCCGCAGAGCTGCGCGACGCCGACGGCGTTGGGCAGACCGGCGGTCCACTGGTTGGTCGAACGCGTGCACAGCCCGGAGACCGGGACCGGCGCCACCGTGCTCCGGCCCGGTCGTGGCGCGGAATCCACCAGCTCACCCGGCAGTCCCGGCAGCGAGGTGCCGGAGAGCTGGAAGCTGCGGGCCCGCTGCTCGCCGATCCACTGGTCGGCGGAGACCCACTGCCCGGAGCCGATCTCGTGGTAGGACAGCGGCGGGATGTCGGTGTCGAGCGCAGGATCGGCCTGCCCGCGCACGTAGTGGTCGAACCAGCGCAGCTGGAGCTCCTGCAACGTGCCGTGACCGGCGTCGGCGAGGCGGTCACCGGCTCCCTGCACGTGGTCCCACGGCCCGTAGATCATCTTGACCGGCACGCCGCGCCGGCGGAGCGCGTCGAACACCATCGGGGTCCCGCGCTGGAACAGGTCGTACTCGCCGCCGACCAGGAAGGTCGGCACGTCGATGCGGTCGACAACGCTGGCGGGGGAGCGCTCGGCGTAGAAGGGGCCGTCGAAGGCCGCGTTGAGCCCGAGCGTGGCCTCCAGGAGGGTCGGTGCGGTGAAGCTCGTCGCGCCCTGAACGCGGTCGAGGTAGGTCTGCAGCGCGGTGTCCGGCTCCCGGGCGCCGAAAGCGGGCGGGATCAGCCCGGCGCCGGTGACCAGCCCCATCCACAGCGGGATGAACCCGACGTCGAGGGCGCCACCGGAGGCGACCACGTCGCGGTAGGTGTCCATCGCCGGGACCTGCGGGAAGATCGCCTTGAGCCCCGGTGGCCGGTGTCCCGCCGCGAACAGCTGGTTGATGCCCATGTAGGAGGCGCCGTGCATGCCGACCGAGCCGTTGCTCCACGGGCGTTCGGCAGAGGCCGCCCAGTTGACGATCTCGCCGGAGTCGGCGTTCTCGCGCGCGCTGAACGCCTGCCAGTCACCGCCGGAGGAACCGGTGCCCCGCGCGTCGACGGAGACGTGGGCGTAGCCGCGCTTGGCGAAGTAGTCCGGCTCGCTGCCGAGGACGCTCGCCCCCGGACCGCTCATGAGCGACTTGTTGTAGGCGATGACGGTCAGCAGCACCGGGAACCGGCCGGGCACCACCCGTCCCTCGGCGTCGGCGGGCAGGCGCACGTCCGCGCGCAGCACCGTGCCGTCGGACATCCGCACCGGGACGTCGTTCTGGACCGCCGCGCGCGGGTGGTCCTCGGCGCGCGCGGTCCACTCGGGCGCGGGGGCGGCGTGGGCCGCGGTCAGACCGGTGAGGCCGGTCAGCAGTGCGAGGATCAGGGCCAGCAATGAGCGACGCATCCAGACCTCCCGGGATTCCCGGGGAGATCAACGACCGGGCGTGCCCGCGGTTACGCGGATCGTGCGGAGTCGTCGTGAGAACGCAGGTGAGCGGCCACGAACCGGCGCGCCGCGACGGGGTCGCGAGCCTCGATGGCGGCCAGCAGCCGCTCGTGCCGCGCGAGCGAGTCGCGGTCGGTCTCAGCGGGCGGCTCGGCGAGCAGCTGGGTGAACGGTTCGAACAGCAGCCGGACGAAGGCGTTGCCGGTGGCGCGCACGATCGCCTGGTGGAAGGCGACGTGGGCGTCGGGATCGTCGTTCTCGCGCATGGTCCGCAGGTGCTCCCGCAGCCGCTCCAGGTCGGCGTCGGTGCGGTGGAGGGCGGCGAGCTCGGCGATCCCGCCTTCCAGCGCCCGCCGCGCCACGTGCGCGCCGTCGGCGACATCGGGGTCGGCACCAGGGGAGGTCGCGGCGCGGATCATGGAGTGCAGCGAGGTCCACTCGGCCGGCGGGTTGACGTAGGTGCCGCGACCTCGTTCGACGCGCACGACGTTCTGCGCCCGCAACGTCGCGACCGCTTCGCGAACGGTCAACCTGCTCATCGAGAACAGCTCCGCGAGCTCGGGTTCGGACGGCAGCGCCCCGCCGGGTGGGTAGGTGCCGTCGATGATCGACCCGAGGAGCTGCTCGGCGAGCTCGTCCGGCAACGACACGCGGTCTCCGCCCGTTCGCGATCTGGAAGGCCGCGAGAACCAGGGGCTCTCGCGGCCACGCGGTCAACCCGGACCCCCGGAGGTGGGGCGTTCCGGCCGGAATTCGCCGTCGAAGTCCACAGTGGACGACTGGTCTCCCGGGTCCCGGGAGTCTACTGCACGTGCGTGAGCGCCAACACACACCAACCGGTTGGTATGTGTGGTAGAGCTGGTGGATCGGGTTTCTGGAGGTGTCGCCATGGGCGAGTCGCGGTACGAGTGGATGGAGCCGGGGGCCTTCGAGGTGGCTCCCGGCGTGCACCGGATCCCGCTCCCGCTGCCCAGCGACGGGCTGCGCGCGGTCAACGTCTACGCCATCGCCGACGGCAACTCGCTGACCCTGGTCGACGGCGGCTGGGCGCTGGAGGAATCCCGCGAGCAGCTGACCTCCGCGCTCGCGCAGCTCGGTGCAGGCCCGGGTGACATCACCCGGTTCCTGGTCACCCACGCCCACCGCGACCACTACACCCAAGCCCTGACCTTGCGCCGGGAGCACGGCTCCGAGGTGCTGCTCGGCGAGGAGGAGCGGCACACCCTGCAACGCCTGATGTCGCCGGACCACCGGTCGATGGACCGGCAGCTGGAGATGCTCGCCGAGCACGGCGCCAAACCGGTCCGCGACGAACTGCTGAACGTGCGCAGCAGCGGATCGAACCATCACGTGTGGGAACTGCCGGACACGTGGATCAACGCCACCACCGACCTCGGGCTCACCGACCGGCAGCTGCGCGCGGTGCCCACGCCGGGCCACACTCGGGGGCACCTGGTGTTCCTGGAGGAGCAGGCCGGGCTGATGTTCGCCGGGGACCACGTGCTGCCGCACATCACCCCGTCGATCGGGTTCGAGCAGGCGCCCACCGCCAGCCCGCTGCGCGACTACCTCGCTTCGCTGCGGCTGGTGCGCGGGATGCCCGACATGCGGCTGCTCCCGGCGCACGGCCCGGTCACCGACAGCGTCCACGCCCGCGTCGACGAGCTGCTGGCGCACCACGACGGGCGGCTGGTCGCCACCGCCGCGGTCGTCGCAGCCGGGGCGAGCACGGCCTACGAGGCCGCGCGGGCGCTGACCTGGACCCGCCGCGAACGCGCCTTCGACGACCTGGACGTGTTCAACCAGATGATGGCGGTGCTGGAAACCGCCGCGCACCTGGACGTCCTGGTGCTCCAGGACGAGCTGAGCTCGCAGCGGACCGAAGGCGTTTTGCACTACTCGTAGTCGGTGAACACTCTCGGTGATCATCGGGTTGGTGTTCGGCGCTTCGAAATCACCCGACTGCAGCGTAGGGGCGACGGGTGATGACGTGCGAGCCTGGACGGGCTCCACGGGCCGCCTGCGGCAACAGGGGAGCGAGTACCTCGTTGGGGTCAAAGGGGACGTCACTAGGAGCTCGTCATGTTGAGCAAGCACGAGCGGGACAGGCTCGCCGAGATCGAGTCGGCGCTGGAAGCCGCAGAGCCCGAACTGGCGGAGAAGTTCGAGCGCTTCGAAGGCGACAGCGGCTGGAGCCTGCTGCGTCAGGTGCTGGTGTTCACCGCACTCGCCCTGACGGCGATGGTCTCCTTGCTGTCCCTGCTGAGCGGGTTGGTGTGGACCGCTTCCGCGCTCGCGCTGATCACCACGGCGGGCTTGATCGCCGCGTGCTTCGGCCAGCGACAGCACCGGGAGACCTGAAAGTCCGGTGCGGACTCACTCGTGCAACGGGTGGGGGAGGGCCTGCAGCACCGTGTCGGCCTCGACGTAGGTGCCCTCGGGCAGCTCGTCGAGTCGATCCATCTGCTCCGGCCCGGCACCGAGCTCCTCGCACTGCCGCACGATCTCCCGCCTGGTCGCCGGGAAATGCACGTGGCTGAGCACCCGCAGCATGTCCGCGCGATCGGCCAGCACGACAACACCTCCTGCCCTGCGCGCTCACTCACCTACGCCTACCCCGTCCGCGCTGCCGGGAACCCTCATCGCACGAGTTCGCGCGCCTTGTCGGCGATGGCGGTGGCGTCGATGTGCGCCTGCCCGAGCAGCTCGGCGGGTGTGCCGGAGCCGGGCATCTCGCGCACGGCGAGCGTGCGCACCTGCGTCGGCCGATCGGTCAGCGCGCTGAGCACCGCCTCGCCGAGGCCGCCCTCGGGCCAGTGGTCCTCGGCGGTGACGATCCCCGCCGTCTCGGTCGCGGCCCTGCGCAGCGTCGCGGTGTCGACGGGCTTGACCGAGTACAGGTCGATCACCCGCGCGCCGATGCCCTCCTTGTCCAGGACGTCGGCGGCCTTGAGCGCTTCGTGCAGGGTGACCCCGGCGCCGACCAGCGTCACGTCCGCTCCGTCCCGGACCACCTTCGAACCGCCGACCGGGAACCGCTCGTCCGGCGGGTAGATCACCGGCATCGCCCCGCGGCTGGTGCGCAGGTAGCTGATCCCGGTCAGGTCGGCCATCGCCGCGACCAGCTGCACGGTCTGGTTGGCATCGCACGGGTAGAGCACCGTGCTGCCGTGCACCGCGCGGAACGCGGCCAGGTCCTCCAACGCCATCTGGGAGGGGCCGTCCTCGCCGATGGCCACGCCGGCGTGCGAACCCATGAGCCGCAGATCGGCCCTGCTGATCGCGGCCATCCGGACGAAGTCGTAGGCGCGGGAGAGGAACGCCGCGAAGGTCGAGGCGAACGCGCACCACCCGCGCACCTGCATGCCCACCGCAGCGGCCACCATCTGCTGCTCCGCGATGTACATCTCGAAGTAGCGATCCGGGTGGCTGTCGCGGAACAGCTCGCTGAACGTCGAGTTCGACACCTCGCCGTCCAGCGCCACCACGTCCCCGCGCCGGTCGCCCAGCGCCGCCAGCGCCTGCCCGTAGGCCTTGCGGGTGGCCAGCTCGGTGCCCTCCTCGAAGGCCGGGAGCCCGCTGGAGCCGGTGTCGAACACGTGCGGGGTGAGGCCCTGCTCGGGCTTGTCGGGCTTGACCCGGAGATCGCGCTGCCCGCCGAGCTCGGCGATGGCCTCCTCGGCGTGGCTCAGCGGCTTGCCGTGGAAACCGGGCTTGTCGGCGACTTCCGAGACGCCCTTGCCCTTCTGCGTGGCGGCGAGGATCGCGACGGGCCGTCCGTCGCCGTTCTCCGCCGCGGACAGGGCGGTCTCGATCTCGTCGAGGTCGTGGCCGTCGATCTCGCACGTGTGCCAGCCGGCGGCCTGCGCGCGTGCGGCGTAGGAGCCCAGGTCCCAGCCGTGCATGGTCGGCCCGGTCTGGCCGAGCCGGTTGACGTCGATCAGCGCGACGAGGTTGTCCAGCTGCTCGTGGCCCGCGTGCTCCAGGGCTTCCCAGACCGAGCCCTCGGCCATCTCGCTGTCACCGCAGAGCACCCACACCCGGTAGGGGAGGCGGTCGAGCCGCTTGGCCGCGAGCGCCAGGCCGACCCCGATCGGCAAGCCCTGGCCGAGCGAACCGGTCGCCACGTCGACCCACGGCAGAACCGGGGTCGGGTGCCCTTCGAGCCTGCTGCCGAACTTGCGGAAGGTCAGCATCTCCTCGTCCTCGATGGCACCGACGGCCTTGAGGACGGCGTACTGCAGCGGCGAGGCGTGACCCTTGGAGAAGATGAGGTGATCGTTGGCGGGATCGTCGGGACGGTCGAAATCCAGACGCAGATGCCCGTCGAGCAGCACGGCCAGCAAATCGGCCGCGGACATCGACGAGGTGGGGTGCCCGGATCCGGCGGCGGTGCTGGACCGCACCGAGTCCACCCGCAGCTGTTGTGCCAGTTCGGATCGGAACATTGCCTGGTCCATGTCCCGGAAGGTGCCCGGAGCGCGGCCCGGCGAAACAAGGTGCAGGTCACACGTGATTGGGATGGATGCCGACAACGGTCAACAGGTAGTGGTCAGCGCGTCGGACGAGGTTCGACCGGCGATCCCACCAACTGCGGAAGATCCAGATTACGGGACTTCCGAACGTCGGCTTCGTCAGATCGAGGTCGGGTCGAGCGAAGAAGACGTCGTAGTAGGGGGCGAAGAACTCGTCGGTGAACTGGAACTGCTTCGCCAGCGAGTGCAAGGGCGTTCCGATCTGCCCGGTTGTCACGACGTGGTTGACGTCTGAGCCCTCGTCGAACAAGCGCTCCAGCAGCGGTGCTTCCGCCGGGGGATCGTGCCGCTTCTGCTCCAACAGCACATGGGCAGTCGTCCGCCCATCGCTGGTCAGGGCCGAGGCGTCCGCCCCGTCATCCAGCACGCGGTTGGCCAGCGCGACCCGCGTCGAGACGTCCTTGTTCGCCAGCACGCAGTGCAGCAGGGGCTGGCCCGTGCTGTCGGTCCACTCGGTCGCCATCGACGGTTCGTACCGCTCCAGGAAGTCGTCGACCGCCCCCAAGCGTGCCGCCGACCTCACGTTCCACGGAATCGCTGCTCCAGGGCTAGTCGAGGCCGCCGTTGCTCAGGCCGGAGAGCAGGCGCTTGATGACCTCCGGGTCGACCTCCGCCGTCTCCTCGGGGGTCTGCGGCGCCATGGCGTTCTTCTTGCGGGAACGCCGGGGCAGCGGAACCGAGTCGGCCTTCACCCCGCTGGGCAGCGGCATCTCGCACCACACCAGCGTGCCACCGGTGCGCAGCGCCGTCGCTCCGCAGCGGCCGTCGGCGAACCCGGGCGCGAGCTGCGGGGGAACCGTGGCCTGCTCGTCCTGGACCTCGGCGACGAGGCTCTCGCCGCTCAGGCGCAGGCGGACGGTGATGAACCCGGGGTTCTTCTGGTCCGCCGCGTCCACGGCGGCGGTGACCAGGGCGCCGGTGAGCTGCGTGGCGATGTCGGTCATCTCGCGCAGACTCCACTCGGCCAGCGAGAACCGCACGAACATCTCGGTGCAGTTCACCGCGCTGGGCAGCGCGATCAGTCGAAGGTCGTCGACTTGTGCGGTCTGAGTGTTCACCTGGTTGAGTTCCTCCGTCCGCCCCCACACTGCGCGATCACCCGGAAGCCGTATTTTGCCAACTCTACTGGGTGGCTGGTGCGCAGGGGCCCCTTTTGCTCACGGCCTTGCAATCCGCTCCTCAGCCCCCGGATTCGGTGGGCTGAAGCGAACATCGCCAACGACACCGACAGCCTTCTCCAGCTGCGATGACGCTCGATCTGGTGAAAAACGTACGTGACGAAAGGTGGTCGGGACCACCTCCGGACGTATCGGTTCCACAACGGGGATGTTCCAGGCCGGTGGCCGCTGTAATAGCCGAGGGGGTGAAGGACGATCGGGCGCCGGGCGCGTCGGAGCGATCACGGTGTGTCGCGACCGCTCCGACGCGCCCCGGCGATCAGGCGCCAGTGATCAGGCCACGGCGTCCAGACCTTCGGCGAAGGCCTTGCCGATGATCCCGATCTCCTCCTCGGTGATGATCAGCGGCGGCGAGACCGCCAGCGCCTTGCCGAGCGGGCGGACGATCACGCCGAGCTCGCGGATCTTCTTCTGCAGCTTCGGCAGCGCGCCCGCGGCGAGCGCGTCGGCGGTGAGCTCCACCGCGCCGAGCAGGCCGACGCCGCCGCGCACCTCGGCGACCGACGGGTGTTCGGCGAGGCCTGAGAGCGCCTCGTGCAGCGGTCGTTCCAGCTCGTCGGCACGGCGCAGGAGCTGCTCGCGCTCCAGGACGTCGAGGTTGGCCAATCCCGCGGCGGCCACCGTCGGATGCCCCGAGTAGGTCGCGCCGTGGCGGAACACCCGTCCCGGCTCGTCCCAGAACGGTTCGGCCACGTGCTCGGCGACCACCACGCCGCCGAGTGGCAGGTAACCGCTGGTGACGCCCTTGGCGAAGGTGATCATGTCGGGTTGCAGGCCCCAGCGCTCGACGCCGAACCAGGTGCCGACGCGGCCGAACCCGCAGATCACCGAGTCGGCGACGAACAGGATGCCGTGCTCGGAGCAGATCTTGGCCACGGCTTCCAGGTAGCCCGGTTCCGGCGGGTAGAGGCCGCCGGCTCCCATCACCGGCTCGGCGAAGAACGCCGCGATCTTCTCGGCGCCGATGCGGTCGATGGATTCGCGGAGGCTCTCGGCGTCGTCGTGGGCCACCCGTCCCGTCTCCTGCACGAGTCGGCCGAACCCGGCCTGGTTGGCCTCGATGCCGCCGATGCTGGTGCCCATGCCGTTGGTGCCGTGGTAGGCGTTGCCCCGGCTGAGGATGTGGGTGCGCTGCGGCTGCCCGCGCTGCGCCCAGTACTGCCGGGCGAGCTTCGCGGCCGTATCGATCGACTCACCGCCACCGGTGGTGAGGAAGATCTTCGCGTTCGGCATCGGGGCGAGTTCCGACAACCGCGTGGCCAGCTCCTCGGCGGGCCGGTTGGTGTAGTCGTTGAAGACGAAGTAGGACTCCAGCTCGCGCATCTGGGCCGCGGCGGCCTCGACGATCTCGGTGCGGCCGTGCCCGGCGTTGGCGTACCAGAGGCTGGCTGTGCCGTCGAGGTAGCGGCGTCCGGAGTCGTCGTAGATCCAGACCCCCTCGGCCTTGGTGACGCAGAAGCTGCTGCTCTTGACCTCGAACATGTCCGCGAACGGGTGCCACAGCGCGGTCTGGCTTGATGACATGGGGAAATCCTCCTTCGTGGTTCGCCCGACAGCTTCGCCTCCCGGGCACCCGATGGCCAGAGGTGCGGCCGGGAGGTTCGCCGCCGGGCGTCCGCCAGGTGGGATCCGGTGTCCGTTCTTTGACACCGCCGCCGCGCCGACAAGACGATGGTCCGCGTGACCTCTCCGAGACTCAGCAGGCGGATGCACGTCGACCTCCAGCGCGTGAAGACGCAGGCCTGTCGCTCCTGACGAAACCGCACGTCGAAGGGGAGACGCCGTCCTCGGCCGAACCCGGCATCGGTCCGCTCGCGGACCAGGATCAGGGAGCAGTCGTGTCCACCGTTTTGGTCATTTCCGGAAGTCCGTCGCGCACGTCGAAGACGGAGAAGATCGGCGAGCACATCGCCCAGCGACTCGCGGCGGACGGGCGCACCACCGAGCACCTGCGGGTGCGCACCCTGCCCGCCGAGGCGCTGCTGAGCGCCGACGTCAGCGATCCCGCCATCGCCTCCGCGGTCGCCCAGGTCGAGGCCGCCGACGGGATCGTGCTGGCCACGCCCACCTACAAGGCGGCCTACTCGGGCCTGCTCAAGTCGTTCCTCGACCTGCTGCCGCAGTTCGGCTTCGCGGGCAAGGCCGTGCTGCCGCTGGCCACCGGCGGCAGCGTCGCGCACGTGCTGGCCATCGACTACGCGCTGCGCCCGGTCGTGCACTCGCTCGGCGCTCGCCACGCCGTGCAGAGCTTCTTCCTGCTCGACAAGCACCTGTCGCTGGTCGACGAGGTGCTCAGCGTGCACGACGAGAGCGCGGGACCGCTCGCCGACGTCATCGAGCAGTTCGCCAAGGCGCTCGACGGAATCCCGCACACCACGGTCCTCGGCCGCTCGGCCTGACCTCCGCCGGCGTCCCCCGACGCGAGGACCGCAGTTCCCGAAGGCGTGGAGGCTGCGGTCTTCTCGCGCCCGGCCGGCTAGGTGTTGTTGAGGATTGCGGCGGAGCCGCTGTTTCAGGTGTGGGACTCAGCCCGCACCGCCGCTCAGGTTCCGCTTCCCGCACCGCCACGCAAGAGAACTCATAGACAGCTCCTAGAGCGGTTCGTCGAGCCAGCGCTGGATGAGGGGAGCGGTGAGCGCGACCAGCTCCTCGGTGGGTTCGGCGCTGATCGCCTTGGTGCGCAGCACCAGCCGCGCGGCGCCCAGGCCCATCAGGTGGCTGCAGACCAGTTCGGCGCGCAGCCGCGCGCGCGGGCCCGACAGCCGCTCGGCGAGGCGGGTGACCAGCTGGGACTCGAAGTTGTCGCGGAAGCGCGCGCCCGCCGGCCGGGACGAGGTGAACACCGCGCGCACGAGCGGGTCGCCCTGGGTGCGCTCGTGGTAGTCCAGCAGGGTGCGCACCAGGTGCTCGCCCAACCTCGGCAACTCGCAGTCCAGCAGCTTCTCGGCGTCGTGCTCGAATCCCGAGGCCTGCGCGAAGAGATCTTCCTTGCTGCCGAAGTACTTGACCACGAGCGCCGCGCTGACGTCGGCGTCCGCTGCGATGTCCCGCAGCGTCACATCGGCGTAACCGCACGAGGAGAACCGGCGCCGCGCGGCTCTCAAGATGGTTTCCCGCGTGGCGCACGCGTCGCGGCGCTGCTCCTCGATCGACCCCGTGGGCATGCACCTCAGGCTAGCGCGAGCCCCCCACCGCAACGGCCACCCGCGCGGTAACAGCCTCGTACCGAGGCGGTCCCGGCGTCGCCGCGGCGATCACCGCCGCCAGCAGTCCCGCTCCGCCCGCGACCACGAACACCCACGAGTAGGCGTTGATCGACGGGTAGGTGCCACCGGCCACGTGCACCAGGGAACCCGTGGTCAGCGCGACCACGATCGCGCTGCACGCGGAGGTCCCGATCGACCGGGCCAGGCTGTTGAGCGCGTTGGCGGCGGCGGTCTCGGTGGTCGGGACCGACCGCATGATCAGCGCCGGGAGCGCGCCGTAGGCCAGCGCACCGCCGATCGAACCGACGGTCAGGTTCATCACCACCACCGGCAGCGGATCGTGCATCAGCGAACCGCCCAGGTTCCCCAGCGCCAGGACGCAGGCACCGAGGATGAGCGTGGTGCGCGGTCCGTACCGGCGCGAGATCCGGGCCGAAACCGGGGAGAACAGGCCCATCGCCGCGCCGATCGGCAGCAGCACCAGGCCTGCGACCACCAGCGACATGTCGTAGCCGTAGCCGGTTTCGGCGGGAGCTTGCAGCAGCTGCGAGCCGACCAGGAACCCGGTGAACATCGCGATGCCCACCAGCACGGAGGCGAGGTTGGTCAGCAGCACGGTCGGCCGGGCCGAGACCCGCAGGTCCACCAGCGGGGCGCCGGTCCGCAGCTCGTAGGTGCCCCACAGCAGCAGCACCACGACCGCCGCCGCCAGCAGTCCGAGCACCAGCGCGCTCGACCAGCCCCACTCGTTGCCCTTGGAGATCGCCAGCAGCAGGCAGGTCAGCGCGACCGAGAGCCCCACCGCGCCGAGGAAGTCGAACTTGCCGCCCGTGCGCAACGACGACTCGGGCACGACCCGCAGGATCAGGGCGATCTCGAGGAGGGCGAAGAGCATCGCGCCGGCGAACAGCCAGTGCCAGTTGAGCTCCTGGGCCACGACGCCGGTGATCGGCAGGCCGACCGCGCCGCCGATGCCCAGCGTGGCGCTCATCAGCGCCACGCCGGAACCCACCTTCTCCTCGGGCAGCTCGTCGCGCATGATGCTGATCCCCAGCGGCACCACGCCGACCGCAGCGCCTTGGAGCACGCGGCCGATCAGCACGGCCGTGAAGTCGTCGCTGACCGCGCCGACGGCACTGCCCAGCGCCATCGTGGCCAGGGACAACAGCAGCATCCGGCGCTTGCCGAACATGTCTCCCAGGCGCCCGGTCACCGGCGCGCACACGGCACCGGCCACGAGCGGTGCGGTGACCAGCCATCCGGCGTTGGCCGCGGTGGTGTTGAGCAGGCGGGGGAACTCGGGGAGGAGCGGAACGACCAGGGTCTGCATCAGCGATACCGCGATGCCGCACGAGGCGAGCACGAAGATGACCGATCTCGAACTGCGCGTTGCGGACATTGCGGACCCGGCGGGGTTCATCAGACTCCTCACTCATCACGTGAACTCGTGTTCACCCTGTGAGTAAACCTGTGTTCACCACCGGAAGCAAGACGCCGACCGTCCGATTCCACATGCCAGTCGCGAGAATTCACGCAACGGTCGTCCACTGTGGATCGTGAGCGAGAACTCCTCGGGCGCTGCCCCATGCGCAACGCAGCAGCGCGGACCGCGGTTCCCGGACCACGGATCCGGGTGTGAACCGGAGGTTTACAGTGATACTGTGAACCCGAGGTACACAGAGGGAGGCATCATGTCGACGGTAGACGCGACACGACTCGTCGAGCAGCTGGCGGGGGAGCGGACCCCGCAGGTTGCCGATCCCGGCACCAAGGGTTCGGACGTGGGCGATGAGCAGCAGCGGCGGGTGGCGTCGCTGCAGCGGCTGCGCGCGGCGCTGGACACCGAGGAGCTCGTGGCGGAGGCTGCCGCGCAGCAGACGGAATCGGCGGCGTCGGAGAGCGTGTGGCTCGGGGCGAGCCTGGCCGACCTCAGCGCGGTGACCGGCCGGACTCGGCAGGCCGCGCGCAAGCGGTGGCCGGAGCTGGGATCGATCCACCGACGGCGCAAGTGGCTCGGCGACCACGTCGAGGACATCACCTACATGGCCGGGCTTCTCGCCTCGCACGCCGACGACCTCGCGCCCGGCTGGGGCCACGGCGCCTTCGCCAAGCAGGTCAGGTTGCTGCGCGAGGGGCTCGACCGGTGCGCCGAGGACTTCGCCGAGGGGACGACGGTCGCCGGTGACCCGGCAGGCCGCTGGCGAGCGCTCGACGAGCTCGTCGACTCCACGATGCGCCGGATCATCGACACCGCGGGCGACCCCGCGACTCCCGAGGCCGGCTTCGCGCTGCACGGCGCCACCGGCGTCCTCGGCTACTACGACCACGCCACGGCCCCCGACCGCGAGGGTTAGGGGTTGTCCCAGGGACTGGTTCGCGTGGCGGTGCGGGCTTAAGCCCCACACCTGAAGCAGCGGCTACATTCTGAAACGCACCTCGGGTCCCTCCTCAGCTCAGGGCGGGGAGGGTTCGGGCGTGCTGGGTGGCCTGCTCGAAGGCGTGCGCGATCTCGAGCAGGCGCCGCTCGCCTCGGTGCGGTCCGACGAGCTGGAGGCCGACCGGAAGGCCGTCCGGGGTGAAGCCCGCGGGCACGGAGATCGCCGGGCACCCGGTCGCCGAGATCCAGTAGGCCGAGCGCATCCAGTCGAGGTAGGAGGTCATGGCGACCCCGCCGATCTCGGTCGGGAATTCGAGGTCGATGTCGAACGGCGGCACCTGGCTCACCGGCAGCGCGAGCACGTCGTGATGGGTGAAGAACTCGCGGACCCGGTGGTAGAGCTCGGTGTGCAGCCGCTCCGCGCGGCCCACCTCGGCACCGGTGAGGGCCCGTCCGGCGTCGATGTTGTCGCGGAGGCTCGGCTTGATCTCCTCCGGGTGGGCGTCGCGGAGCTCGCCGAGGGCCAGCTCGAACTGCCAGGCGCGCAACGTGCGGAACACTTCGTCGGCGCCCGTCAGGTCCGGCGCGGTCTCCTCGACCCGGCCGCCGATGTTGGCGAGCACCTGCGCGGCCGGTTCCAGCACCGCGCGCACCTGCGGATCCACGACCAGCTCTCCGCCGAGGTCGAGCGAGAACGCGACCCGCAGTCCGGACAGATCGGTGTCCAGCGATCCCCGGAACGCCGAGCCGGGTTCGGTGATCGAGATCGGGCTGCGGTCGTCGGGTCCTGCGATCGCCGAGAGCATCAACGCCACGTCGGCGACCGTGCGGGCCATCGGGCCCTGGACCGACAGCGTCGACCACGCCGCGACGTCCGGCCAGGTGGGCACCCGGCCCGGAGCCGGGCGCAGCCCCACGACGTTGCAGAACGAAGCCGGGTTGCGCAGCGACCCGCCCATGTCGCTGCCGTCGGCCAGCGGCTGCATCCGGCAAGCCAGCGAGGCGGCCGCGCCACCGCTGCTGCCGCCCGCCGAGCGGTCCGTGGCGTAGGGGTTGGCGGTGGTGCCGAACACAGGGTTGAAGGTGTGCGATCCCGCGGCGAACTCCGGAACGTTCGTCTTGCCCACCACGATCGTTCCCGCGGACTTGAGCCGTTCGACCACCAACTCGTCGCGCTCGGGCACGTTGTCGGCCAGCAGCGGGGACCCGCTCGTCGTGCGGATGCCCGCGGTGTCGTGGGTGTCCTTGTGCGCGATCGGCAGCCCGTGCAGCGGGCCGACGGGCTCGCCCGAGGCCCACCGCTCGTCGGCGGCCGCGGCCACCTCCAGCGCCCGTTCCGGGTCCAGCGACACCAGCGCGTTGACCTGGGGGTTCAGCCGGTCGATCCGCTCCAAATGAGCCCGCATCACCTCGCGGGCCGAGACCTCACCGGAGCGGATCAGCCCCGCGAGATCGGTGGCGGTGTGGTGGCACAGCGACTGGGGCACGTCTGAGGACTCCTCACGCGGGCGGTGTTCGGCCCGCACGCTAGCGCCCCGAACGCGAACCGATCCTGGAACAGCGTCCTCAGCCCAGTTCGAGATCGACTACCACGGGTGCGTGATCGGAGGTGCCCTTGCCCTTGCGCGCGTTGCGGTCGACGTAGGAGTCGGTGACCTGGGTGGTGAAGGAGTCGTTTCCGTACACGAGGTCGATCCGCATCCCCTGGTTGTTCGGGAATCGCAGCGCCCGGTAGTCCCAGTAGGTGAACGGCACGTCGTACTTCAGCGCCCTGGGGTAGACCTCGGTGAGGCCGGACTCGGTCAGCGAGGCGAGGGCCTTGCGCTCGTCCGGCGTGACGTGGGTGGCGCCCTCGAAGGCCGCGATGTCCCACACGTCCTCGTCGTTCGGGGCGACGTTGAAATCGCCCAGCACGGCCCACGGGCGGTCGGCCGCGAGCTCCTCGACGGCGGTGGCGCGCAGCGCGTCCAGCCAGCGCAGCTTGTAGTCGTAGTGGGGGTGCCCGACCTCGCGGCCGTTGGGCACGTAGACCGACCAGACGCGGACTCCGCCGCAGGTCGCGGCGACCGCGCGGGGCTCCGGCGTCTCGAACATGGAACCGTCGGCCTGGAAGCCGGGCTGGTCGAGCAGCTCGCGGCGCACGTCGGTCAACCCGACGCGGGAGAGCACGGCGACGCCGTTCCAGCGGCCCGTGCCGTGCGCGGCGACCTCGTAGCCGAGCTCACCGACCTCGTCGAACGGGAACGCGTCCTCGGCGCACTTGAGCTCCTGGAGGCACAGCACGTCCGGTTCGGCCGTGCCCAGCCAGTCGAGCAGCTTGGGCAGCCGGGCTCCTACCGAGTTGACGTTCCAGGTGGCGATCCGCATGCGCGCAGCTTGGCACACCGCTCCGACGATTCGACGCGCTAGGGTGCGACGTTGTGCTCGCCGGCGTACTGGTAGCGCCAGACGCCGTCGGGTCGCTGGTCACGCCGGTTGTAGCAGGCGTAGGGCGAGCACGGTGCCTCCCCGTCGCGGGGCGAGGGGAAGGCGAACTCGCCCATGGGTAAGTCCGCGTCGACGGCGGGGATGAAGAACGATCTGCCGTCCTCCGGGCCGCCGATGAGTTCGGCGTAGACGTGTTGCTTCATCGGAGTTCTCCCTGCTGGCGTTCGTCGTAACCGGCCTACTGCCAATAGGAACAAAAACAACGGCTGCGGGTTCCCGTTGTCACCCGAATGTTTTAACGATGTGCCGCGAACGCCACTCACGACCAGGTGATTGGCGGTTCCGGCGCCCGGGTACGGCACTGTCATGCCTGGAAACGACGTCGCACATCTGGCCGGACCGTCCCACCCGGACAAGCTGCTCTACCCGCAGGACTCCGTGCGCAAGCAGGACGTGTTCGACTACTACCGCTCCATCTCGGCCGAGCTGATCGCGCACGCGCGGGGAAAGCCGGTGACCATGCGGCGGTTCCCCGACGGCATCGAGGCGGGAGGCTTCTTCCAGAAGGAGGCCTCGAAGCACTTCCCCGACCGGGTTCCGCGCGCCTCGGTCCCGCAGCGCGGCGACGGTCCTCCGGTGCACCACGTGCTGGTCGAGGACGAGGAGACGCTGCTCTACCTCGCCGATCAGGCCTGCCTGGAGTTCCACATCGCACTGTCCACAGTGGAAGACCTGGAGCGTCCGGTGCTCGCGGTGCTCGACCTCGACCCGCCGGAGGGCATCGGCATCGCGACGCTGCGCGACGTGGTCCGCCGGATGTGCCACCGGATGGCCGACGACGGGTTCGCACCGCACCTGCAGGCGACCGGTGGCAAGGGGTTCCACATCGCCGCGCCCCTGGACGGCGAGCTCGGGTTCGACGAGGTCCGATCCCGGATGCGCGAACTGGCCGCACGCGCCGCGGCCGACGACCCGGACCGGCTGACCACCGAGCAGCGCAAGAACAAGCGGGGCGACCGGATCTTCCTGGACATCAACCGCAACGCCTACGGCCAGACGATGATCGCGCCCTACTCGCTGCGAGCGCGCCCCGGTGCTCCCGCCGCCACCCCGATCGACCTCGCCGAACTCGGACGGGTGACACCGCAGTCCTACGGGTGCGCCAACATGGCGCGCCGGCTCGCCCAGAAGACCGACCCGTGGAGCGAACTGCACTGATCAGCCGTGCATGGGGCGGCGCGGGCGCGGGTAAGCGAGGTGCAGGGCACGACGATGGGGGGACCCGTGGACGCCGACATCACGCTCTTCGTCGACGGCATCGAGCACCGGCTCACCGTCGACACCCGCACGACCGTGCTCGACGCGCTGCGCGAGCGACTGGGCATCATCAGCCCCAAGAAGGGCTGCGACCACGGCCAGTGCGGCGCGTGCACCGTGCTGCTGGAGGGCAGACGAGTCATCAGCTGCCTGATGCCTGCCGTCGCCCACGACGGCGCGCACCTGCGCACCGCCGACGGGCTCGACGGCGCGGAGCCGCACCCGGTGCAGCGCGGGTTCGTCCGCCACGATGCCTTCCAGTGCGGCTACTGCACGCCCGGGCAGGTGGTGTCGGCGGTCGGAGCGATCGAGGAGCTGGAGGCCGGTGAACCCAGCGCGGTCACCGCCGACGGCGCCGATCTCCCCGACGAGATCCGGGAGCGGATGAGCGGCAACCTCTGCCGCTGCGGCGCCTACGCGAACATCGTGCGCGCGGTCGGCGAGGTGGTGAACCGATGAGGCCCTTCGACTACCAGCGCGCCACCGACGTCGACTCGGCGGTGAGCGTGCTCGCCAACGCCCCCGGTGCCGAGTTCCTGGCGGGCGGCACCAACCTGGTCGACCTGATGAAGCTGGAGGTCGCCTCACCGGACGTGCTCGTCGACGTGCGCCGGCTGACCTCCGACCGGATCGAGGACCGGGGCGACGCGGTGCGCATCGGCGCCTCGGTCACCAACAGCGCGCTGGCCGCGGATCCGCTCGTCCGGCAGCGGTTCCCAATGCTGTCCCAGGCCGTTCTCGCCGGAGCGTCGGCGCAGCTGCGCAACCTGGCCACCACCGGCGGGAACCTGCTGCAGCGCACCAGGTGCGGTTACTTCCAGGACGTCACCACCCCGTGCAACAAGCGCGAGCCCGGCAGCGGGTGCCCGGCGCGCGAAGGGTACCACCGCGACCACGCCATCCTCGGCGCCTCGCAGGAGTGCGTGGCCACCCATCCTTCCGACATGGCCGTCGCGATGGTCGCCCTGGACGCCGTGGTGAACGTGGTCGGGCCGAGCGGCACCCGCAGCGTTCCCGCCGCGGACCTGCACCGGCTGCCCGGCGGCGAACCGGAGCGGGACACCGTGCTCGGCCACGGCGAGCTGATCACCTCGGTGGACGTCCCGGCGCTGGGCTTCGCCATCACCTCCCGCTACCGGAAGGCCCGCGACCGCACGTCGTTCGCCTTCGCCCTGGCCTCGGTCGCCGCCGCGATCGACGTCACCGACGGGGTGGTCCGCGACGTGCGCCTGGCCCTGGGCGGCGTCGCCCACAAGCCCTGGCGCGCGACCGCTGCCGAGGACGCGCTGCGCGGTGGGCCCGCCACCGTCGACGCCTTCGCCAGAGCCGCCGACGCCGAGCTGGCAGCGGCGGAACCCCTGCCCGACAACGAGTTCAAGGTGCCGCTGGTGCGCAACATGATCGGCGGCGTGCTCTGCGAGCTCGCGGGAGTGCCGCGATGAGCACCGCCACCCGGATCATCGGCGCCCCGATCGAGCGCCTCGAAGGCGACTCGAAGGTCCGTGGCCAGGCCGTCTACGCCGCCGAGCACCCCGTCGACGGCCCGGTGCACGCGCACCTGGTCCAGTCGAGGATCGCGCGAGGCCGCATCACCGCCATCGACACCAGCGCGGCGCTCGCCGAACCCGGTGTCCTCGACGTCGTGACCCACGAGAACGCACCGGCGCTGAGCTCGACCGAGGACGCCGAACTCGCGATCCTGCAATCGCCCGAGGTCGGGTACCGGGGTCAGCCCGTGGCGGTGGTGCTCGCCGAGTCCTCCGAGAAAGCGCGCGCCGCAGCCGAATTCGTCCGGGTGTCCTACGAGGAGGCCGGGCACGACGTCGTGCTGCGCCCCGAGGGAACGGACCTGGTCCGGCCGGACAACGTCAACGGCGGATTCGAGACCGACGACGGCGCAGGAGATTTCGACACCGCGCTCGCGGAGTCGGAGGTGGTGCACGACGCCCTCTACAGCACGCCGCAGGAGCACCACGTCGCGATGGAACCGCACGCCACCACCGCCGCGTGGTCGGAGGGCGAGCTCACCGTGTACGACTCCACCCAGGGCGTGCACTGGGTGCGCGACGCGCTGACGACTCTGCTGGGCATCGACCGGGAGAACATCCACGTCATCGCTCCGCACGTGGGCGGCGGGTTCGGCTCCAAGGGACCCGTGCACGCGCACGTCGTCGCGGCGGTCCTGGCCGCCCAGCGGGTGCAACCGCGACCGGTGAAGCTCGCGCTGACCCGCAGGCAGGTGTTCCAGATCGCCGGCCACCGCGCCGCCACGTTCCAGCGCGTGCGGCTCGGCGCCGACTCCGACGGGCAGCTCACCGCCGTCGGCAACGACGTCGTCGCCCAGACCGCGCGGATCAAGGAGTTCGCGGAACAGGCGGGGGTTCCCGCGCGCATGATGTACGCCGCGCCGAACCGCCGGACCAGCCATCGCTTGGAAGAGCTGGACATCCCGGTGCCGACGTGGATGCGCGCACCCGGTGAGTGCCCCGGCATGTTCGCGCTGGAGACGGCGATGGACGAGATGGCCATCGCCTGTGGTCTGGACCCCGTCGAGTTCCGCATCCTCAACGACCCCGACACCGATCCCGAGACCGGGCGTCCCTACTCCAGCCGGAACCTGGTGGCCTGCCTGCGCGAAGGTGCCCACCGGTTCGGCTGGGCCGATCGCGCTCCGGCACCGCGCTCCCGCCGGGAAGGTCCCTTCCTGGCGGGCGTCGGAGTCGCGGCGTCCACGTACCCGGTCGTCTCGATGCCGGGAACGCGGGCCGACATCCAGGCGCGCCCGGACGGCCGGTACCGCGTGCGGGTCGGCGCGGCCGACATCGGCACCGGGGCGTGGACCGCACTCACCCAGATCGCCGCCGACGCGCTGGGAACCGACCTGGACCGGATCACGCTGAGCATCGGCGACACCGATCTGCCGTGGGCCTCCGGTGCCGGTGGTTCGAGCGGGATCACCTGCTGGGGCTCGGCGATCGTGGACGCCGCCCGCCGACTGCGGGAGAAGCTGCCCGAGGGAGCTCCGGTACCCGAGGAAGGCCTCTCGGCGACCGGACGGATCCCCGACAACCCGTACCGGGGCCGGTTCGCGATGCACAGCTTCGGGGCCCAGTTCGCCGAGGTCCGCGTGCACCGCGACACCGGCGAGGTGCACGTGCCGCGGATGCTGGGCGTGTTCGCGGCGGGGCGGATCATCAACGCCAAGACCGGTGCGTCGCAGCTGCTCGGCGGCATGACGATGGGGCTGTCGATGGCCCTGCACGAGAAGGCGCACGTCGATCCGCGCTTCGGGCACGTCCTCAACCAGGACCTGGCGCAGTACCACGTCGCGAGCTGCGCCGATGTCAAGGACATCGAGGTGGATTGGATCGACGAAGACGATCCCTACGTCAACCCCTTGGGATCGAAGGGGATCGGCGAGATCGGCATCGTCGGAGCGGCCGCAGCGGTCGGCAACGCCGTCCACCACGCTACCGGCGTGCGGATCAGGGACCTGCCGATCACGCCGGACAAGCTCGTCGGCCGCCTCTAGCGGCTGTGCGGATCACCGCTGGGCGTCCAGGAACGCGCCGATCTCGGTGGCGATCGCCTCGGCCTGCTCGGACCCGACCGCGTGCGAGGCGCCGGGGTAGACGACGACCGTGCCCCGGCGCAGCGTCCTGCCGGCGACCTGCGCGGCGGTCTCGGTGTCGTGCATGACGGATTCGCCCGCCAGGACCGCCAGCACCGGCATCTGCAGCGCGGCGAGATCCGGCTCCGGGATGAGCGCGGGTTGCGGGAGCTCGATCGTGTAGGCGCTCATCGCGGTCTCGATCATGCGCGCGAGCGGTTCGTCCTCGACGGGAGCGCCGCCGGCCGTGTAGGAGGCGAAGGAGTCGCGCCACGCCTTGGGCAGCCACGGCACCGACGCCGGGATCGCGCGCAGGGCGGTGCCGAGGGGGATGGCCGCGAAGGTGTGCGCCGGGTCGATCAGCACCAGGCTCGCCACCCGTTCCGGGAAGTGCGTGGCCGCGTTGGTGGCCGTCCACCCGCCGATGGACAGGCCGAGGAGGTGGAACTTCTCCGCGGGCAGTGCGGCGAGGGTCTGGTCGAGCCACGCGGCGTTGTCCGCGGAGGTCTCGATCGGCGCCTCCTGCACGCTCATCCCCGGCTCCCCGAGCAGGTCGAGGGCGTAGACGTCGCCGAGCTGGAGCAACGAGGGCATGTTGTCCGCCCACACCGGACTCGGCGAGGAGCGGCCGGGCAGCAGGACGAACGGGTGCTGCGAGCGCGCGTGCGGGGCGCCTTCGAAGCGGTAGACCCGGACGAAGCCGAAATCCGTGCGCACGTCCAGGGTTTCGGCCGGCCGAGGCATGGCCTGCCAGGCCCGCTCGTAGTCGGCCAGGAAAGCGTCGCGACCGGACTGGGAGTTCCAGTGCCCGACAGGGGACGGACTCCGCAGCGCGATACCCGCCACGACCAGCACGAGCGCGACCGCAGCGACGGCGGCCCACGTCCGTCGTCCGCGCTTGCGCCTGCTCGTGGCCTCGGCCTGCCCGCTCATCGTGCCCCGTTCATCCCGAGATGTCCGCGTGGTCCCGGACGTCCAGGGTAGTGGGCGCAAGCGGTCAGGCGGTCGATGTTCGCGCCGAACGGTGGGTGGCGACGATCAGCGCGCTGACCGCCAGCGGGAGCAGCGCCCACGAGGCCGCCGCGACGTACCCGCCCTGCGCCGGGAGCGCCGTGCCGCCCGGCGTCGCGCTCGACAGCAGCAATCCGGTGACCGCGCTGCCCGCGCTGAAGCCGATGCTGCGCACGATCTGGTTGATCGACAGGACGCTGGCCGTCTCCGCCTGCGGCACCCCGGCGAGCACGAGCGCCGGCATCACCGCGGAGATCCCGCCGACGGCGAACCCGAGCAGCGCGAACGCCCCGAGCACCGCCACCAGCGACTGCACGCCGAGGGCGAACAGCAGCGCACCGGCGATGGCGATCACCGTCGACGACGCGTACGCCCACCACTTCCCGACGCGAGTGATGAGCTCTGGCAACGCCTTTCCCGCCACGAACCCGAGCAGGGAGAACGGGATCAGCGCCGCCCCGGCTGCAACGCCGGGAAGCGCGAACCCGTACGGCGCACCGGCCGGTGTCTGCACGTAGCGGGTGAACAGGCTGAACAGGAGGTACAGCCCCACGCCTGCGATGAGCATCGCGACGTTGGCGCGCAGGACCGGCCCGCGAGCGAGCAGCCGCAGGTTCACCAGCGGAGTCGCGGTGCGCAGTTCGACGATGGCCCAGATGCCGAGAGCCGCGACCGAACCGGCGAGGAGAGCGGTTGCGGGCCACGGGGTTTCCCACACCGATCGCTCCGCGATGACCAGGAGGACGCCGAGGGTGCCGAGAGCCAGCAGCAGCGCGCCCACGACGTCGATCCGAGGTCGTGGGCCAGGCGCCTCGACCGGAAGCGCCCGCCAGGCGAGGACCAGCGCGGCGGCCGAGATCAGGAACCCGAGCCAGTACGCCGCGCGCAGACCCGCCAGCTGGTCCACGAGGCTGATCAAGGGGTAGCCGACGCCGATGCCCACCGTGGAGGCGACCGACAGCGCGGCGATCGTCGAGGCCGAGCGCTCGGCCGCCAGGTGCGCACGCGCGACGCTCATCAGCAGTGCCACCACCGCCACGCCCAGCCCCTGCAGGCCGCGCCCGATCAGCAACGCCGCGAACGGCAGGGGCAGAGCCGTCAGCAGCCCGCCCGCGGTGACCAGGGACAGCGCGGCCAGCACGGTCACCCGGCGGTAGGGGCCACCGCCCAGCCTGCCCAGCACGGGACCCGCGATCGCCCCCGTGAACAACGTGACCGTCAACGTCCACTGGGCGGCGTCGAGGGACACGTGCAACCCGGTGGCGACCGGCGTGATCAGCGGCGCGCCGACGCTGCCGACCACCGCTCCGGCCAGCGCCGTGCACACCAGCGCGATGCTCAGCCGGCGGGAGCGGGCGTCGCGGGGACCGTCCGTCACGGCGCTCACCGGTTGGTCTCCTCGGTGATGTGGGCGAACAACCCCGGCTGGATCCTGGTGCGGATCCCGTCGGCCCACGCCTCGTCGACCTGCCCGACGTCCATCGCGGCGCCGACGTTGAGCAGCATCCGGTAGGCGAGGAACGTCTTCACGGTCACCGGTTCGAGCTCGGTCCCGCTCTCGGTGGTGTCCCACATCCTCGCGAAGCACGCGCGGACCGCGTCCTTGACCTCCGGATCGCCGCACGCGGCAAAACCCTGCAGCTGCAACAACAACCAGGTCCGGTCGGCCAGCAGGTCGAAGTACTGGGCGCCCATCGACGACAGCGCTTCCAGGCCGCTGCGGTGCCCGGCCGCGTCGCGCATCCCGTCGCTGACGCGCTCGAACGCCGCCGCGACGAGTTCCAGGAACAGGGCCTTCTTGGTCCCGAACATCCGGAAGACGTAGGGCTGAGTGATGCCCGCCCGCCGCGCGATCGCCTCCGTCGAGGCCCCGTGCAGGCCGTGCTCGGCGAACTCCTCGGCCGCGATGGCTAGTACCTGGGCACGCCGCTGGGATCCGCTCATCCGCTCCGCCACCCGTGCGAAGTTACTAGGTACTGACCACTAACAAAATGTGATGCGCACCCACCTCCGACCGGTCCGAGGAGCCTGAGCGCGATCCGTCTGACCTGCGCGTCCTCAGCCCTCGTCGGTCCGGATCGCTACCATCCGGCCCATGCCCATCAAGCTTGAGAACGTCGGCATCGCCGTGCGCGACCTCGACGCCGCGATCGCGTTCTTCACCGACCTCGGGCTCACGGTCCTGGGCCGCGACACGGTCAGCGGCGAGTGGACCGACACCGCCGTGGGGCTCGACGGCAACCACGCACACATCGCGATGCTCCAGACACCGGACGGTCACGGCCGAATCGAGCTTTTCGAGTACGTGCACCCGGAGGCCATCGAGACGGAGCCGACTCTCCCCAACGAGATCGGCATGCACCGGGTCGCCTTCTCCGTCGACGACATCGACGCGGCGCTGGAGGTGGCCGCCCGGCACGGCTGCCACCCGCTGCGCGGGGTGGCCACCTACGAGGACGTCTACAAGCTCAGCTACCTACGCGGTCCCAGCGGCATCATCGTGATGCTCGCCGAGGAGCTCACGAAGGGCTGATCTGCTCCGCGGCCGCAACGCGCGCCCTGTCGGCGACGGTGCGCAGCGGGAGCCCGAGCGCCCTCGCCGCCGCGGCGACGTCGTCGTGCTCGGGCTTGCTGCGGTGCGGCCCGTGCTTGACCCGGATGCCGTACCCCTCCACCGAAACCGTGCTGGTGCGGCGGGCAAGAGCGGTGCGCTGGACCTCGTGCCTGCGCACGCCCAGCGTCCCGGTCTCGGAGAGCACGATCGCCGTGAGGGCTTCCTCCTGCGCCGGAGCGCAGAGGACGTGCAGGACGTGTGCCGGCCGCGACTTCTTCATCGTCACCGGGCTCGTCCAGGCGTCGGCGGCACCCGCGTCGAGCAGCTGATCCAGCACGTAGCCCAGGGTTTCGCCCGTGACGTCGTCGACCGTGCACTCCACCACGACCATCGTCTCCACCGGCGAGCGGGCGGTGCCCAGCGACGCAGGTAGGACGTTCGGGCGCTGCGGGAACCGCTTGGTTCCGGCACCGAAGGCGGTGGCGCCGAGCGTCATCGCCGGGGGAGGGGTGAAGCGGACGCCCATCGCCGACACCAGCGCGGCGCCGGTCGGGGTGACGGTCTCCCCGTCCAGGTCCGAGCCGACCACCGCTGCGCCTTCCAGCAAGCGCGCGGTCGCCGGTGCGGGCGCGGGCAGCACGCCGTGCGCGCAGCGGACCGTTCCCGACCCCAGCGCGATCGGCGCGGAATGCACTGCGGTGACGCCCATTTCGTGCAAGGCGGCGGCGACTCCGACTGTGTCGACGATGGTGTCCAGTCCGCCGACCTCGTGCAGGTGCACCTCGGCGGGATCGCGGTCGTGCAGCGCGCCCTCCACCCGGGCTATCGATTCGAGGGCCGTGACCGCCATCGTCGCCACCGGTTCCGGCTTCGCCCGGGAGGCGAGCTCGATCAGTTCGGACGCGTGGCGCTCCGGTGCGTCGTCGTCGACGGCCACGACCGCGCGGGTCGCGGCGATGCCGTCCACCTGGACCCGCTCGGCGGTCAGGGAGCAGCCGGTGAGGCCGGTGGACGCGATGGAGTCGCGGACCGCGTCGACCGGTGCGCCGAGGCCCAGCAGCGCGCCCAGCAGCATGTCGCCGGAGAGCCCGGTGGTGGGGTTGAGCCAGAGAATCATCGCCGGGCCACCGTGGCCAGCCGGTGCGCGGCCATCGCGGCCGAGAAGCCCGAATCGATGTTGACCACCGTCAGGCCGGCCGCGCACGAGGTCAGCATCGCCAGCAGCGCCGTGACCCCCTCCAGCGACGCGCCGTAGCCGGTCGAGGTGGGCACCGCGATCACCGGGCAGGACACCAGGCCGCCGACCGCGCTGGCCAGCGCACCCTCCATGCCCGCCACCACGACCACTGCGTCGGCCTGCTGGAGCTCGTCGCTCGCCGCGAGCAGCCGGTGGATCCCGGCGACGCCGACGTCGCGGATCACGCGGGCGCGCAGGCCGATCGCCGCGGCGACCGACTCCGCCTCGGCCGCGACGGGCCAGTCCGAGGTCCCCGCCGTGGCCACGCACAACCGAAAGTCCCGTTTGGCCGCCGGTCGCCACACCAGCAGGCGCGCCGTCTCCTGGTAGCTGCCGCCCGGAACCTCGACGGCCGCGGCGATCTCGGGTTCCACCCGGGTGACCAGCACGGGTCCGCTACTGCGGGCCAGCAGCTCGGTCACGATCCCGGTGATCTCCTCCGGGCGCTTGCCGGGGCCGTAGACCACCTCCGGCAGCCCCTGGCGGGATTCCCGGTCGGTGTCGACCCTGGCGTACCCGAGGTCGCTGAAGCCGGTCATGACGCGCTTCGCGCGGGCAGCAGCGGCAGCAGCACGTTCATCCGGCCGCTCGAGAACCCCGCCATGTCCAGCGCGCAGAACTCGAAACCCGCGTCCCGACCCGCCGCATCGAGCTCGGCGTGGTGCTCGGCCGCGCGGTCGATGTCCTCGGCGGGAACCTCCAGTCGCGCGACCGTCCCCTGCCCGTGCGCGCGCACCCGGCACACCGGGAAGCCCAGCTCGTGGATGGCGGCTTCGGCGCGCTCGACCCGTGCCAGCACCTCGGGCGTGACCGGATCGCCGTAGGCCACCCGGGAAGCGAGGCACGCGGCCGCCGGTTTGTCCGCAGTGGACAGGCCGAGAGCGTCGCTGGCCTCGCGCACCTCGGCCTTGGTGAGGCCCGCGTCCACCATCGGCGCGATCGCCCCGCGCTGCGCCGCGGCGGCCTGACCCGGCCGGTGATCGCCGAGGTCGTCCACGTTGGTGCCCAGCGCGACGCTCGCGCCCATCGCCGCTGCAAGCGGTTCCAGAGCGTCGAACAGCGCGGACTTGCAGTGGTAGCACCGGTTTCCGTCGTTGGCGGCGTACTCCGGCCGGTCCGCTTCGTCGGTGCACACCTCGACGTGGGGGAAGCCCTGATCCCGCGCGAAGCGCTTGGCCTGCTTGCGCTCCTCGGCGGGCAGGCTCGGTGACACGGCGGTGACCGCGAGCATCCGCGAACCCAGCACCTGATGCGCCACCACTGCCAGCAGCGCCGAGTCCACACCTCCGGAGAAGGCCACGACCAGGGCTCGCTCGGTGCTGACCCGCGTCCGCAGGCGGTCCAATCCCGTCACGACCTCACTCCTCACGCACGCGCGGTCAACCCAGGCGGTCACACCCGACTCTAACTCCATCGGGCGACGCGTCCCATGCCGTCGAAGGAGATCTTTCCGGTGGTCAAGGAGCCTTTTGGCGGACCGTTCGGGGTGCTAGTGCGGACGCGCCAGTCCGTCCCCCGACCGAGTGGCTCTCCACGGATCGAGAGCCCGATCGACCTACCTTCCGAGGAGAACGTGCCGACGGGAGGAGACTGCGGTGACCGACAACAACGCTGCCCAGCAGATCGCGTCCGGATACGCGGCAGGCGGAGCCGCCGTGGACCTCGGGGCCGTGGTCATCGACAACGACGCCGACGCCGAGGCCCAGGTGCGCATCCCGCTGGCCACGCTCAACCGCCACGGCCTGGTCGCCGGGGCGACCGGCACCGGCAAGACCAAGACGCTGCAGCTGCTGGCCGAACAGCTCTCCGAAGCCGGTGTCCCGGTAGTGCTCGCCGACATCAAGGGCGACCTCTCCGGAATGGCCCAGCCCGGCGAAGGCGGCGACAAGCTCACCGCCCGCGCCCAGGACGTCGGCGACGACTGGCAGGCGAGCGCCTACCCGGTGCAGTTCCTGTCACTGGGGACCCACGGCAGGGGAGTGCCGATCCGGGCGTCGATCACCAGCTTCGGGCCGCTGCTGCTGGCGAAGGTGCTCGGTCTCAACGCCACCCAGGAATCCACCCTCGGCCTGATCTTCCACTGGGCCGATCAGCGCGGGCTCGCGCTGCTGGACACCAAGGACCTCCGTTCGGTCATCCAGTACCTGACCAGCGACGAGGGCAAGGAGGATCTCAAGGGCATCGGCGGCGTCTCGGCCGCCAGCGCCGGGGTGATCCTGCGAGCGCTGTCGAACCTGGAGGCCCAGGGCGGCGACGAGTTCTTCGGCGAACCGGAGCTGGAGGTGGCCGACCTGCTCCAGCAGGTCGACGCCAAGGGCGTGGTCAACCTGCTCGAGCTCAGCGAGGTGCAGACCAACCCGGTCCTGTTCTCCACCTTCCTGATGTGGCTGCTCGCGGAGCTGTTCGAGGAACTGCCCGAGGCCGGCGATCTCGACCGGCCCAAGCTCGTGTTCTTCTTCGACGAGGCCCACCTGCTGTTCAACGACGCGTCGAAGGCGTTCCTGGACAGCATCGAGCAGACCGTGAAGCTCATCCGGTCCAAGGGGGTGGGCGTGTTCTTCTGCACGCAGCTGCCCACCGACGTGCCCAATCCTGTGCTCTCGCAGCTCGGCGCCCGCGTCCAGCACGCCATCCGCGCTTTCACCCCGGAAGACCAGAAGGCGTTGTCGCGGACGGTGAAGACCTACCCGACCACCGAGCACTACGACCTCGGTCAGGCGCTGACCTCGCTCGGCACCGGCGAGGCGATCGTGACCGTGCTGTCCGAGACCGGCTCGCCGACGCCGGTCGCGTGGACGCGGCTGCGGGCACCGCGTTCGCTGATGGGCGCCATCGGTGAGGACGCCGTCGCCTCGTCGGCCGAATCCTCCCCGCTGCACGCGAAGTACTCCGGGACGATCGATCGCGAGTCCGCCTACGAGAAGCTCGCGCAGAAGGTTCCGGAGGGCACCGAGGAACCCGCGGCCGAGGCTCCGAAGAAGGGCGAGGCGCAGGACGCCGGGATGTTCCAGAAGGCGATGGAGAACCCCGCGGTGCGCTCGTTCTTCCGCTCCGCCGCCAGCGCGGTCGGGCGCGAGGTGACCCGGGGACTGTTCGGCAACAGGAGGCGCTGACACCGCGTCACTCGATCAGGTAGGGTCCTGGCGACTCATTCACGCGGGAGCTCGGGCGAACCGGGCTGAGAGGGTGGCACGCACGCGCCACCGACCGCAGAACCTGTCCGGATAATGCCGGCGTAGGGAGCTGTCGATGGCGCTTGACGTCGAACGGTCCGAAGTCCCCAACACCTTGGACGAACCGGCGCCGAGAACGCTGGGAGTGCTCGACCAGGGCGCTTTCTGGGGAAACCTCGGCGTGAGCCTGCTGGGCTTCAGCGGAGCGCTCGCGGTGCTCGCACCCGCCGGGGTCCCGCAGCTGTCGTTCCTGGCGGCGGTCACGGCGACCGTCGTGGGCACCGTGCTGGGCAGCATCATGGTCGGCATCGCCGCGATCCCCGGCGCCCGCACGGGAGCGCCGGCGATGATGCTGCTGCGCGGGCTGTTCGGGACCCGCCTGTCCTACGTGCCGACCGTGCTCAACATCCTGCAGCTGGTCGGCTGGGGCACCTTCGAACTGCTGGTGATCGCACAAGGTGCCGAGGCGCTGTTCGGCGGCGGCCCGCAGTGGCTCTACGTGCTCATCGCCGGAGTGCTCACCACCGCGCTGACGCTGCGTCCGCTCGGCGCGCTGCGCCTGCTGCGCCGCTACGTGAGCGTCGCGGTGCTCATCGCGATGGTCTACTTCTTCGTGCAGCTGCTGCTGGAACCGATCCCTGCGATGAACGAGGGTTCGTGGGAGGGCTTCTGGCCCGGGGCGGACGCGGCGCTGGCGGTCGCGGTGTCCTGGCTGCCGGTTGCCTCCGACTACTCGCGGCACTCGCGCTCGGCGAGCGGAGCGTTCACCGCCGCGACCGTGGGCTACTCCGTCACCCAGATCGCCTGCTACCTGCTGGGCCTGCTGGGACTGGCGCTGGTCGGGTTCGACGGCGACAAGGCCTTCGACCCGCTGCTGGCCGCGCCGCTGGGCGTGCTGTTCTTCGCGGTGCTGGTGTTGCGCGAGGTCGACCAGTCCTTCGCCGACACCTACTCGACCGCGGTGTCCATCCAGAACCTGCGCCCCAGCGCGGATCGCCGGCTGCTGAGCCTCCTCGTCGGCGTGGTCAGCACACTGGCCGCGCTGACCATGGACATCGAGCAGTTCTCCAGCTTCCTGCTGCTGATCGGGTCGGTCTTCGTGCCGATGTTCGGCGTGCTGGCGGTGGACTACTTCTACAACGCGCGCACGCGCGAGTGGGACATCTCGGCGCAAGCCCCCTCCCGCTGGGGCATGCTCCTGGCGTGGCTGCTGGGATTCGCGGCCTTCCAGCTGATCAACCCCGGCGAGCTGGGCTGGTGGACCACCTTGTGGACCGCTGCCCGGGAGGCCGCCGGATTCACCGTTCCCACCTGGATGAGCGCCGCGCTGACCTCCTTCGTGATCTCCGCCGTGGCCGCCGGTCTCATCGGCCTGCTCAGCAGGGTCCGGCAGAAGTCCTAGGAGTTGTTCCAAGGTCGGAGTTGCATGGCGGTGCGCCCTTGCAACGGCTGCTCAGCAGCGATCGGAAAGGACCCCTTGGCCCCGGGCGGGTTGTCGCGAGAATCGGCCGGTTCCCGCGACACCCCGCCCGAGGACCGGGGACGGCCCCAGCCAGGAGGGGCGGTGGTGGCTGGAGCCGTCGTTCCGGGGTGCCGGGATCAGTGGTCCCGGCGGGCGACCAGGTGGGCCAGCGCGGTGAGGGCGTCCGCCGCGTTCGCCTCCGGATCGGCCCTGCGGAGGTCGGAGAGCGCGGCCGCGAGCAGCTCGTCGGCCTGTCCCTGACTCCACGCCCGCCCGCCGGCGAGCGTGACCAGCTCGGCCGCCTGGGCGAGCTCGCCGCTGATCAGCGGCTGCTCCCGGTAGTACAGCCCGGCCAGCCGCTGGCCCGCGCTGGTGCCGGAGGTCAGCGCGGAGACCACCGGCAGCGTCTTCTTGCGGGTGCGCAGGTCGGAGAACACCGGCTTCCCGGTCATCGCCGGATCGCCCCAGATGCCCAGCAGGTCGTCGACGTGCTGGAACGCCAGGCCGAGCCGCTCGCCGAAGCTCCGCATGCGGGTGATCTGCTCGGGAGAACCGCCACCGTAGAGCGCCCCGAGCGCGCACGCGCACCCCAGCAGGGCGCCGGTCTTGTCGCGCGCCATCCGCTGGCACGCCGCGAGGTCGACGTCGGCGCGGGTCTCGAACTCCAGGTCCGAGTTCTGCCCGTCGATGAGGCCCAGCACAGCGCTGCTGAGCATCCGCACCGCGCTCGCCGATTCCGGGTGCTGCGAGGAGGCGAGCACGTCGGCGGCCAGCGTCAGCAGCGCGTCGCCCGCCAGGATCGCCGTGGCGTTGCCGAACACCGTCCACGCGGTGGGCCGGTGCCGACGCGTCACGTCGCCGTCCATCACGTCGTCGTGCAGCAACGAGAAGTTGTGCACCAGCTCCACCGCCACCGCGGCCGGAACCGCGTCGGCCGGATCCCCGCCCACGGCGGAGGCGCTGAGCAGCACCATCGTCGGCCGCATCGCCTTGCCCCGGTCGGCCCGCACCGGGTTGCCCCGCTCGTCGAGCCAGCCCAGGTGGTAGCCGGCGACCTGGCGCATCCGGTCGGGGAGCCGGTCCACCGCCGCCCGCAGCGCGGGCTCGACCATCGTTCGACTGCTGGTCAGCGCCTCGAACGCCTGACCCGCCCGGTTCGCGTCCTGCTGCATCGTCGTCATTGCGGGTTCCTCTCGCTCAGCGGGTGATTTCGACGTTCTCCACGACGCCGAGCGCGTCCGGGACCAGCACCGCGGCGGAGAAGTAGGCGCTGACCAGGTAGGAGATGACCGCCTGCTCGTTGATGCCGGTGAACCGCACCGACACCCCGGCCTCGTGCTCGTCGGAGATGCCGGTCTGGTGCAGCCCGACGACGCCGTGGTCGTCCTCGCCGGTGCGCATGCACAGGATCGAGGTGGTGCCCCTGTCGCTGATCGGGATCTTGTCCGTGGGCAGGATGGGGACGCCGCGCCAGGCCTGCACGGTTCTTCCCTGGACCTCGACCGCGTTCGGGTAGAGGCCGCGCTTGCTGCACTCCCGGCCGAACGCGGCGATTGCCCGCGGATGTGCGAGGAAGAACCGGGACTTGCGGCGACGGGACAGCAGTTCGTCGAGATCTTCCGGGGCGGGTGGACCGGTGCGGGTGTGCAAGCGCTGCTGGAGGTCGGCGTTGTGCAGGAGTCCGAAGTCGCGGTTGTTGATGAGTTCGTGCTCTTGGCGTTCGCGGAGGGCTTCGATGGTGAGTCGGAGCTGTTGTTCGGTCTGGTTCATCGGTTGGTTGTAGAGGTCGGCGACGCGGCTGTGGACGCGGAGAACCGTTTGGGCGACGCTGAGTTCGTATTCGCGGGGGGGACATCTCGTAGTCGACGAAGGTTCCGGTGAGCGCGGGTTCGCCGGAGTGTCCGGAGGCGATGTCGATGTCGGCCTCGCCGTGCGGGTTGTGCGGGCGGGCCGGCCCGGAGAGCGCCTGTCGCACGTGTTCGCGCAGAGCCTCAGAAGAACCGTTGAGCTCCTGGAAGGTTCTGCGGCCCAAGGACAGGACGGTGCACGGGGTCACCGCCTTGTAGCTGGCGTCCCACTCGCCGTCCTCACCGGCGAGGACCTGGGCGCCGAAGTACTGGCCGTCGGCGAGCACGTCCAGCACGGTCTGGTCGCCGTACTCGCCGGTGCCGATCTTGTTGACCTTGCCGTGGGCGATGAGCACGACCTCCTCGGCGGGCTCGCCGGAGGTGGCGATCACCTCGCCGGGCTCGAACTGGCGCTGCACGAACCGGTCGGCCAGGGCGCGCAGCGCGGACTCGTCGTCAAAACCGCGCAGCAGCGGGAGTTCCTGCAACTCCTGGGGGATGACGCGGACGTCGGCTCCGGTGTTGCTGAAGGTGATCCGGCCGTCCCCGAGGGTGTAGCTCAACCGCCGGTTCACGCGGTACACGCCACCGGCCGCCTGCACCCAGGGCAGCATTCGCAGCAACCACCGGGAGGTGATGCCCTGCATCTGCGGGGCCGATTTGGTCGTGGTCGCGAGATTTCTCGCGGCCGCGGTGCTCAGGCTCAGCTGCGGGGCTTCGGTGTCGGCAGGGTTCGGATCGGTCGCAGTCACGACAGAAATACCACCAATCATCGGGATGAGAAATCGTCGAGAAGGGCTCGACACGGGGGCTCGATGGAAGGTCTCGAGACGGGCGCAAAAGGTGAATCGGCGAATGTCGTCGAGTAATTCGAGAAGGGTGGAAGAGAATTGTTGGCCGCGCCGGATCGGCGGGCCTCGTCGTTGCTTCCGGTCGAAACGCTAGCACCGGGCCACCGGGCCGTACAGTCACCCGAAAGTGCTGAGGGGAGCAATACGCGGTGGTCAGCGCAGGGTGCGTTCATGATCGCCCGATCTTCCGATTGCGCGACGCAGGGTGGTCCCGGTGGTCCCGGCGGGGTGCCGATTTCGGGGCAGGTTCAGTCGGGTGAACCAATGTCGAGGCGGTCCTCGCGGAGGCTTCGCCGTCGTATTGCTCCACCCGGGCGACGGTTGTGTGAAGTCGAATTCCACGAATCGGGTTATCCAATTCCAGCGGATCTTGGGCGTATTGTTCGAAGGCGTGGTTCTGCCGGCTGTTTCCCGGGTTCGGTCGCGATCGGTGAAGGCCCATCAGAATCCGCGAACCGGTTAGATGTTCTCTCCAGGAGGCGATTTCGCGTGAAGTGGAACCTGCGGTTGGTCGCGGCGCAGCGCGGTATCTGGAAGGCCACCGACCTGCAGCGGAGATTCGCCGAGCACGGCCTGGTGATATCCGCGGGGAAGATGTCCGGCCTGTGGTCGAAGACTCCCGCGAGCCTGAAGTTGGAAGATCTCGACGTCATCTGCCGAGTGCTGGGGTGCGAGGTGGGTGAGCTCCTCGAACCCGAGGCTCCGCGGGTGCCCGTGCCGCGACAACCGGACGGCGCGCGCGGCCCGATCGCGGGGGTCGCGGAGTGAACCTCGTCATCACCGGTGCGCTCTGGGTTCTGGGTGCAGCGGTCGGCGCGGCGATCATCGGCTACCTGGTCCGCAGGATCGGGCAGGACGAGGGGAGCCCGAGCAACAACGACGCGGCCGGGCAGGTGTTCACGATCGTCAGCGGACTGCAGGCCGTGGTCCTGGCGTTCGTACTCGTGACGCTCTTCGACGCGGTCTCCGACGCGCGCGATGGCGCCTACACCGAAGCGCAGGAGCTCGTCGCCGTGTCCTGGGCGATGGAGTCGTTGCCCGCGCCGGACGCGACCGAGGTCCGGGACAACAGCCTGGCCTACGTGAACGGGGTGATCCGGGACGAGTGGCCGTCGATGCAGCGCGGAACTCCGGTGGGCGGCCCGGGCTGGGAACGGCTCGACAAGATCCGGGCAGCCGTGGTCAGCGCGGAGGCCGACGGTGAGTTCCAGGAGGACCGCAAGTCCGAGGCGCTGGACAAGCTCAACGAGGTCTAATCCGAGCGGCACGAACGTCTCACGCGAGCCTTCGACCGAGGGGTCGTCGCGGTCGTGTGGTTCGTGCTGATCGTCGGGAGCCTGGTGTGCGTGCTGCTGCCGAACCTCTTCGGTGGCACGAAGTTGTTCCCGCACATCGTGCTGGTGTCCACGTTGGCCGGCGCGCTGGCGCTGCTGCTGTTCGCGATCTTCCAACTGCAGAACCCGTTCAGCGGCGGGTCTCGGATCGAACCGGAGGCCTTCCAGTGGGCGCTCGCACGTCTCGGGCGGGGCTAGCCGGAGCGTTCCTGATCCTGGCGACGGTCGTGGCCCCGGCGGCCGAGGCGGAGCAGGCGTGCGAGGCGTTGCAGATCCGCACCACCGGCACCACCTCGCAGCTGTACCGGGTGAGGCTGCCGGGCTTCGCCGACACCAGGGTCGGGACGTTGCCGCACCGGATGAACGCCCTCGGGTATTCGGCGGCGCAGGGCTGGGCTTACGGGATCGCGGAGGGCTTCTCCGACGGCGGCCACGTGATGGCGCTGCGTCCGTCCGACCCGCCGCTGGACCTGGGCCCGGTCGTCGCCGGACGTGACGACACCCCGTGGAACCCGATCGAGCACCCCACGGCCGGTGCGATCCGCGGGAAGCGCTGGTACGTCCTGGAGGACGACCGCCTGCACGTGGTGGACGTCGACCCGGACAGCTCCACCTTCCGCCACGTGCTGTCGTCGGTCGAGCTGGAGGAGCGCCACGGACCCTTCAGCGTCGACGACTTCGACATCGGGTCGGACGGGCTGCTCTACGGGGTCGCCCTGACCTACTCGGGCATCCCCGCGGTGGTCCGGCTCGACCAGCGCTCCGGAGTGGTCGAGCCGGTCGTGTGGCTGCCGGGCCTGCTCCCGGACTCCTACGGGTCGGTCGTGATCGGCGAGGACGACTCGCTCTACGTCACCGCCAACCGCAGCGGTGGCATCTACCGGGTCAGCGGTGGCGGCGAACTGGCGAAACTGGCCGAAGTGCCCCGCATGTCCAGTTCTGATGCGGCGGGGTGCCTGCGGCGCACCCCGCCGCCGGAACCGCCGACGCCACCGCCGACGCCGTCCCCACCCACGACGACGCCACCCACCCACGACCACGCCACCCACGACGGCTCCGCCGACGTCGACGGAGGCTCCGCCGACCTCGACCTCACCCGCCCCCGAACCGTCCACCTCCACGCCGGCGCCGAGCGAGACGCCGACTCCTGCTCGCCCTCCGGCACCACCTGAACCGGTCGAGGAGCCGGTCGAAACGCCCGAATCCTCCTCTCCCGCACCACCGTCCGAGGAGGTCGAAGCCGACGAGTCCGGGCACACCACGCAGGAGAAGCGCCGCTGGGGGCTGGCCGCGCTGGTGCTGCTGATCGGCGGGAGCGCCGCCGCGCGCGGGCTGGCACGTCGCTGACGGGGGAGTGGCGCTGGTAACGACCGTGGGATCCGGAGGTGATGTCAACGGCTAGGCTCCCGCGCATGTTGCAGGCACGGGATGAACGGACGCTGCTCCGCTGCGGGACCGCGGGCGCGGTGCTGTTCGTGGCGGTGTTCCTGGTGTTGGGCTCGGTGAAGTCGGGATACGACCCGCTCCGCCACCCGGTGAGCTCGCTGGCCATCGGCTCGCTCGGCTGGGCGCAGGCGGTGAGCTTCTGCATCAGCGGGGTTCTGGTGACCAGTTCCGCGTTCGGGATGCGGTCGGTGCTGCTGCGGTTGGGCGGCGACTGGTGGGTCCCCGGTCTGATCATCGCAGTCGGTGTCGGGCTCATCGGCGCCGGTTTCTTCACCACGGACCCGATCAACGGCTATCCGCCGGGCGTGGCGGGCGGGATCACCGCGACAGGAGCGCTGCACCAGTTCTTCTCGGCCGGCGTGTTCCTGGGGTTCCCCGCGGCTAGCGCGCTGCTGGCGCGGCTGTTCTGGGGCGCCAGGCACCCGTGGTGGGCCGCGTTCTGCCTCGTGACGGCGGTGGCCTTCGCCGCGGGGTTCGTGCTCGCGGTGCTGGGATTCGCCGGGATTCCCGATTTCCAGCCCTACGCCGGGCTCTACCAGCGCATCGCGTTGTGCGTCGGGTTCGGCTGGTTGCTGATGCTCGCGCAGTTCCTGCGCAGCGCGCACTTCTCCCGCGCCTTCAACGTGCGGGTCAGGACGGCCTGACGCCCCGGCCCTCGCGGGACCGGGGCGTCGGAGGAGTGCTCAGTCCTGGGCCAGGCGCGGCGGGAACCCGCCGGTGGCGATCGGGCCCCAGCGTTCGATGGTGATCCGGATGAGGGATTTGTCCTGACGGACCATCGCCTCTCGGTACTCGTCCCAGTCCGGGTGCTCACCCGAGATGCACCGGAAGTACTCGACCAGGCCTTCCAGGGCGTCGGGCATGTCGAGCACCTCGGCCGTGCCGTCGACCTGAACCCACGGGCCGTTCCACTCGTCGGAGACCACGCACACCGATGCCCGGGGGTTCCGGCGCAGGTTGCGGGCCTTGGCCCGGTCCGGGTAGGTCGCGATGACCAGCCGCCCGTCGGTGTCCACACCGCACGTCAGCGGAGACATCTGCGGTCCGCCGTCCGCCTTCGTGGTGATCAGGACTGCCTTGTGCCGCGGCCGGAGGAACTCCAGAAGCGCCTCGCGGTCGACCTTGTCTGCGGTGGCGATCGCCATGAACAGCTCCTCGAAACAGATCGCAGGGAACGCCTTCCAGCCTAGCCCGCGAGGCGGGCGGTCGCCCGCCATCCACTGTGGACAGCGGGAGACCGTCGGCGTTGCGCTGTTCCTAGATGCGCTCGAAGACCGCAGCGAGACCCTGGCCGCCCCCGATGCACATCGTCTCGAGGCCGTAGCGGGCGTTCCGGCGCTGCATCTCCCGCGACAGCGTCGCCAAGATCCGGCCACCGGTGGCGCCGACCGGGTGTCCCAGGGAGATGCCGGAACCGTTGACGTTGAGCCGGTCGAAGTCGGCGTGCGTGAACTCCCACTCGCGGGTGCAGGCCAGCACCTGCGCCGCGAACGCCTCGTTGAGCTCGATGAGGTCCACCTCGGCGAGACCGATCCCCGCTCGCTGCAGGGCCTTGGCGGTGGCGGGCACCGGCCCGATGCCCATGGTGCGCGGAGGCACGCCTGCCCGCGCCCACGACACCAGTTTCACGAGCGGGCGGAGTCCGAGCTCGGCGGCCCTCTCGGGAGTGGTGACCACGCAGATCGCCGCGGCGTCGTTCTGGCCGCTGGCGTTGCCCGCGGTCACGGTCGCCTCGGGATCGTTCTTGCCCAGCACCGGCTTGAGCCCGGCCAGCTGCTCCTCGGTGGTGTCCGGCCGCGGGTGCTCGTCGGTGTCGACCACGACGTCACCCTTGCGGGAGGGCACTGCGACCGGAACGATCTCGTCGTCGAAACGGCCCGCCTGCTGGGCTTCGGCGGCCCGCTGCTGCGAGCGGACGGCCAGCTCGTCCTGCTCGGCGCGCGGAATGCCGTATTCGCGGCGCAGGTTCTCGGCGGTCTCGAGCATCCCGCCCGGCACCGGGTGGTCCTTGCCTCCCGCCGTCGTGCGGCCCCGGGCCAGCGAGTCGTGCAGCTGGAGGCCGCTGCCGCGCACGCCCCACCGCGCCTCGGTCGTGTAGAACGGCGCGCTGCTCATGCTCTCGGCGCCACCGGCCAGCACGACGTCGCTGACCCCGGTCTGCACCTGCATCGCGGCGTCGAGGACGGCCTGCAGGCCCGAACCGCAGCGGCGGTCGATCTGGGTGCCACCGACCTCGACGGGAAGTCCGGCGTCCAGGGCGGCGACCCGGCCGATCGCCGGGGCCTCCGAGGTGGGGTAGCAGTGGCCGAGGACGACCTCGTCGATCGCCTCGCCGGGCAGCCCGGTGCGCTCCAGCAAGCCCTTGATCGCGGTGGTGGCCAGTTCCACCGCTGAGACGGTCTTGAACACTCCGCCGAACCGTCCGATCGGGGTTCGCAGCGGCTCGCAGATCACCGCTTCGCGCATCGCTAGCTCCTTCGCGTTGGTACGCCGCCGTTTCGGACGTCGTTGTGTCGTTGGTAGCACAGCGCGGGAGCCCACCGTAAACAGCGGCGATTATGTTCTTCCGCGTCTCACCGGAGCACGAATTCGGTATTGGACGCTCTCGGCGACCCGTGCGAAGCTGACCCGAATCGGTGCGTCCAACGGAGGAGTCGAGCATGCTGCCGGGCGAGTGGGCTGAGCGCGTGAAGACCGTGCGGGTGATCGGCACCGGCGTCATGGGACGCGGGATCGCGCAGATCTGCGCGGCCGCCGGCATCACCGTCCAGCTCGCCGACGCACGCCCTGAGGCCGTGCGGACCGCGGTCGCCGAGATCGGCCGGATGTACGACAAGCTCGCGGGCAAGGGGAGGATGAGCGCCGAGGAGGCCGCTGCCGCCACCGGCCGGCTCGTCCCGATCTCCGACCCGCTGGACCCATCCGACTGCGATCTGGTCGTCGAGGCGGTGCGCGAGGACCTCGAGACCAAGCGCGAGCTCTTCGCCGGCTTGGAGCGCGCTTTCCCGCAGCACGTCGTGTTCGCCACCAACACCAGTTCGCTGCAGGTCACCTCGATCGCCACGGCGCTGGCGGACCCGAGCCGGCTCGCCGGGCTGCACTTCTTCAACCCGGTTCCGCTGATACGCCTGGTCGAGGTCATTCCGGGGGCCCGCACGGCGTCCGACCTGGCGGAGGCCCTCACCGCACTGGTCCGCAGGCTGGGGCACACGCCGGTGCGGGCCACCGACACACCGGGGTTCCTGGTCAACCACGCCGGGCGCGGTCTGGTCACCGAAGCGCTGCAGATCCTCGGCGAAGGCCTCGCCACGCCCGAGGACGTCGACCGCGTCGGACGGGACGTCCTCGGTCTGCGGATGGGACCGTTCGAGCTGATGGACCTCACCGCGCTGGACGTCACGCACCCGGCGATGGAGAGCATCTTCGCCGGCTACTACGGCGATCCCCGGCTGCGTCCGTCGCCGATCACCCGCACCCGGCTGGAAGCCGGTCTCCTCGGCCGCAAGACCGGCGAGGGCTTCTACCGCTACGAGGACGGCGTCAAGCAGGAGAGCCCCGAGCCCGCCGCGCCCGAGGTGGCGCGCGCACCCGTGTGGTCCGACGACGCCGAACTGCTCGATTCACTGGCCGATGCCGGCGTTGCGGTCGAGTGCGGTGACGAGCCGAGTTCCGCGGCGGTCGTGCTGCTGACGCCGTTCGGGCACAGCGCGGCATCGGCGGCGCTGTCGGGGGGCCTGCCCGCGGAACGGGTCTGCGGCGTGGACCCGCTGAGCAACGCCACCCGCTGCACCCTGAGCGTGCACCCGGCCACCGGAGTCGACGTGGCGCGTGCCGCGTGGGCGGCGCTGGCGGCGACCGGGCGCGCGGTGACCGTCGTGCGCGACGGACCGGGGATGATCGCTCAGCGGTTGCTCGCCGCGATCGTCAACACCAGCTGCTTCATCGCCGAGCAGCGGCTCGCGACGCCGGGGGACATCGACACGGCCGTGCGCCTCGCGCTGGGTTACCCGCTCGGGCCGCTGGAGTGGGGTCAGCAGGCCGGCGCGCGCCGTGTGCTGAGCGTCCTGCGCGCCCTGCACTCGGCCACCGGGGACCCCCGGTACCGGCCGAGCCGGTGGCTGGTCGAACGCGCTGAGCTGGGCCTGCCGCTCGACGTGACCGGCACGGGTGTGTCCGACGTGCTCTAGTCCTGCGGCGAATTCGCTTCGCGGAGCGTGCGCATGGCCTCGGCCAGGGCGCGGGAATCCTTGCCGCCCAGCGGTGCCAGGACGTGCTCGCGCAGGACCTGCGCGGAGGTCGCCCGGGCGCGATCAGCCACGTCCAGCCCGTGGTCGGTGAGCTCGGCGAAGGTCACGCGGCGGTCGGTCTCGCTGGGCACGCGGCGGATCAGCCCCGCCTTCGCGAGCCGGTCGGCCACCTTGGTGAAACCGCCGCTGCTCAGCGCCGCTTCACGAGCGAGCTTGGTCATGGGCATCCGGTTGTCGGGTGAGCGCACGAGCCGGAGCAGGATGTCCAGCGACGCCATCGGCAGTCCGTAGCCGTCCATGATCGCGCTGGCCAGCTTCGCGGCCGTGACGTGGTAGCCCTCGATGACCAGGCCCCACCAGGTGACGATCTCGTTATCGTCGACGGCGCCGTCCGGACTGATCGCCTCGTTCACGCAACGCTCCCTCGCTGATGCCGGTGCAGAGGGATGTTACATGAAAGACGTTTTCAAGAAAGTCGCTTCTGAGGAAGACGTTCTTCTCGCGCTGCACCGCCCGTCCCGGGGAGGCTACCCCGGAAGCGCGATGGCGGAGAGGACCAACCCGTCGCGGACCAGCCACTGGCCGGTGAAACCGGTCAGGCCGCACGCGGTCTTGCGCAACCGCGCGGTGAACGCGCCCGCTGAGAACTCCAGCTCGGCGTCCTCGAAACCGAGCCACTCGCCGGTGACCGGGTACCAGGTCTTGTACACCGATTCCTTGCAGCTGAACAGGATCCGGTCCCAGCACGTGCCCGGCTCGCGGGTCGCGAGCTCGGCGACGTGCTCGCGCTCCTCCGGGCGAGAGACGACGTCGAGCACGCCGTCCGGCAGCGGTTCGTGCTGCTCCGCGTCGATGCCCACCGAGCGGAACTCACGACCGCGCGCCACCGCCGCGCCGCGATAGCCGGCGCAGTGCGTGATGCTGCCGACGACCCCGGCGGGCCACTGCGGCGCTCCGCGTTCGCCCCGGAGCAGCGGCACCGGTTCGACTCCCAGCGCGCGCATCGCCCGGTGGGCGCACCAGCGGCCGCTGGTGAACTCGCGCCGCCGCGTGGCGACGGCCTTGGCGATCTCGGCCGCTTCGGCGTCGAACAGCGTCGCCTCGGGCGGGTCGTCGACGGTCTCGGCGGTGGCCACCCCGGCGGGCAGGAGCTCCTCGATCACTCCGACAACCTAGCTCATCGGGCACCTGACCAGGGCGGACGGTTCGGCGTCTCAGTCCGTGAAGCGCCGTTTACAGCGCACGGCGGGCGGTCTAGCGTTCTCAGCATGATCCCGTCGGTGCTACTGACGATCCGGGGCTACGTGGACCTCTCACGCGTGTCCTCGGCGCTCTGTCGCGCCTGACGACCGCTTCCCGCTTCTTCTCCGCGCCGCCGTGCTGAGCTGTCTCCGGCGGTCGCTTCCGCATGTCCGCCCACGCTCGTGGAGCTCTGATGACCGCACACCTCACGTCCGTGCCGACGGGTGGTCCGATACCCGTCACCCAGGTTCGCACCCGCACCGCCCGACGCGAATCCCGCCTCCCCCGTTGGGTTTTCAAGCTGTTCAGCCCGATCGCTCTCGTCGCCCTGTGGCAGGCCCTCAGCGCCACCGGAGTGCTCAGCGACGACACGCTCGCCTCGCCGGCCACCGTGGTGGAGACCGGTGCCGAGCTGTTCGAGGAGGGGCGGCTGCAGGAGGCGATCGCGGTGTCGCTGCAGCGCGTCGGCGCCGGTCTGGCGATCGGCGTGGTGGCCGCGACCCTGCTGGCGACGCTGTCCGGGCTCTTCCGCCGCGGTGAGGACATCATCGACGCTCCGATGCAGATGCTGCGCACGGTCCCGGTCATCGGGCTGATCCCGCTGCTGATCATCTGGTTCGGCATCGGCGAGGAACCCAAGATCGTGCTGATCGCGCTCGCGGTGACCTTTCCGCTGTACATGAACATCTACGGCGGCATCCGCAACGTCGACGCCGGCCTTGTGGAGGCCGCGAAGACGCTCGGGCTCGGGCCGTTCGCGCAGGTTCGCCACGTGATCCTGCCCGCGGCCATGCCCAACGCCCTGGTCGGGCTGCGCTACGCGCTCGGGTCGGCGTGGCTGGCCCTGGTCTTCGGCGAGACCATCAACGCCTCCGCGGGCATCGGGTACGAGATGAACACCGCCCGCGAGTTCTTCCAGACCGACGTCATCGTCGTCTGCCTCGTCCTCTACGCCCTGCTCGGCCTCATCGCCGACTTCATCGTTCGCGGACTGGAAAGGGTGGTGCTGGCATGGCGACCGGCGTTCAGCGGGAAGTGACCACGAAACCGGCTTCGGTGCGGGGGCTTTCGCGAAGCTTCGGCGACCGCGCGGTCCTCGACGGACTGGACCTCGACATCGAGCCCGGTCAGTTCGTCGCGCTGCTGGGGCCCAGCGGTTGCGGCAAGTCCACGCTGCTGCGCATCCTCGCCGATCTCGACCAGGAGGTCACCGGAGAGGTCGAAGTGGCCGAACGTCGTGCGGTCGCGTTCCAGGCGCCGCGGCTCATGCCGTGGAAACGCGTGTGGCACAACGTCGTTCTCGGCTTGCCCGGTCGTCCCGACAAGCAGCGCGCGGTCGCGGCTCTGGAGGAGGTCGGGCTCGGTCACCGGGTGGACGTGTGGCCGAAGGTGCTCTCCGGTGGTGAGGCGCAGCGGACGTCGTTGGCGCGCGCCCTCGTCCGCGAGCCGGACCTGCTGCTGCTCGACGAGCCGTTCTCGGCGCTGGATGCGCTGACCCGGATCAAGGCGCAGAAGCTGGTCGGGGAGCTGTGGCAGCGGCACGGTTGCGCGATCCTGCTGGTCACCCACGACGTGGAGGAGGCCCTGCTGCTGGCCGACCGCGTGCTGGTGATGAACGAAGGCCGCATCGGCTACGACCGCGTGCTGGACCTGCCGCGCCCGCGCGAGGTCGGCGACCCGGAGTTCGTGGCGCTGCGCGCGGAGCTGCTGGCCCGGCTCGGCGTGGAGTGAGCGCCCGCGGCGGTCAGCCCGCCCGGGTGCTGGAGGCCGGGGCGGCGGTGGCCGACAGCTCCAGGTAGGCGTGGTGCTCGACGTCGAGCACCTCCTGATCGCCGTGGTGCGGGCGCAGCGGCTCGCCCGCGGCGACCCGGTGTGCGTCGCGCAACGCGAACACCGCGCCCACCAGCCGGTCGCGCACCGCCGGATCGGCGGGTGAGCGTTGCAGCTCCAGAGTCGCGGTGCGGCACGTCTCCACGGCCTCGCGCAAGCGGGTGCGCGCCCTGTCGTTGGTGAGCGCCAGGCAGACCAACACGCCCAGCAGCGCGCCGAACAGCGTCATGCCGACGCGTTCGGCTACCAGGTGCACGGGCTCCGCCGGGTGTCCCAAGGTCGCCAAGCACAGCGCCAGGGGAGTGGCGAAGGTGAGCCCGAGTCCGTAGTTGGACATCACCACCAGCTCGGCGGCGATCTGGCAGAGCACGATCACCACCAGGATCATCGCCGGTGACGGATTCGCCGCGAAGATCCCGAGCGCCAGCAGCGAACCAGCGATGGTGCCCGCGCTGCGCTGCAGGGCCCGCTGCCAGGTGGTCGCGGTGTTGTGGGACTGCAGCACCGAGCTGACCGAGACCACGGCCCAGTAGGCGTGATCCAGCTGGAAGGTCGAGGCGAGCAGCCCGGTGACCAGCGCGGCCACGGCCATCCGCACGGCGCCCGTGCGGAACTCGGCGATCCTCGCGCGACCGGCCGCCACCGGCCTGGGTGTCGGGCGGTCCAGCTGCGCGGCGGGCACCCGGCCGCGTCGCACCCTCTTCGCCGTCCTGCGCAGTTCCGCGGACGTGTCGGCCGGGTGGTGCAGCAGGTGGTCGGCATGCGCGAGGTGGGCGCGCAGCCGCGTCGTCGTCCGGCGCTCGCCGGTAGGCAGCGAGTTCAGCGCGTGGTGCACGGCGGCGTGGGCGCGGCTGCGGGTACCGGCGCTCGGCGCCTCCAGGTGATCGGCGACGGCCAGCAGCGCTCTCGCGGTGCTGAGCCGGTGCGGGCCGGTCGGGTGGAGCAGTCCGCCGAGCATGCTGATCGCGTACGAGAGCGCCGCTGAGGAGGCGGCGATCGCGACGGCACCGGCGACCCCGCCCCAGGACTGAGGTGAGTACGCGGCGGCTCCGGCGGCGAAGACGAACATCAGCCCGCCGGGCGGTCCCACGCGCAGCACGTCCGCCAGCAGCTTGGCCAGCGTCGCCACCACCGTCAGGACCACGACCTTGGTCACGCCTCCGGCGCCCGCGGCCGAGACGACCGCACCGGCCGCCACGCTCGCGGTCAGACCTACCGCCACCACCGGCAGCAGCCAGGCCCTGCGCCCGTACGGGTCGACCCGGCAGTACAGCGAGGTGAAGGCGCCCAGCGCGGCGAACGGTGCCAGCTCCACGCGGTCTGCGATCAGCAGCGCCACGATCGGCAGGGCGTAGGAGGCGCCGACCCGGAGGGCCGGGATCAGCACGCCGCCGAACATCGACGTGAACTTGAGGGCATCGCGGGTCCGCAGGGTCTGGAGCACATAACCGTTCACAGGTAAAATGCTACAAGGTGTTTTACTCGTGAAGGAGTGTGACGTTGGACGTCGTCGGACGGATCCGCGAGCAGTGGAGCGAGCAGTATCCGGACCTGGACCTCACGCCCGTCGAAGTCATCGGTCGCGTGCGCAGGCTCGCGGCGCTCACCAACCAGCGGCACGACGAGGTCCTCGACGAGCTGCGGCTGTCCCGGATGGAGTTCGAGGTGCTCAGCGCGCTGCGCCGGGGCGGGGGTGACCTGCGACCCAGCCAGCTGAGCAGGGAGATGCTGTCGTCCGGTGCCGCCACCACCAAGCGCCTCGCGCGGCTGGAGGAAGACGGCCTGATCACGCGCAACACCTCGGCCCGCGACCGGCGCGAGGTCGACGTGCGGCTGACCGAACGCGGACGCAAGGTCATCGACCGGGTCTTCCCCGCTCAGCTGGAGCACGAGCGGGCGCTGCTGGCCCCGCTCGGCGAGGAGGAACGGGCACGGTTGGGTGAACTGCTGGCGAAGGTCCTGGCGCCGATGGACCTGGCTGGTTGAAGATCCGTCCGCCCCGGCGAGCCGACTGCGGGACGTCGTGTTCCGTGGGTTAAGGTTTTCCGGCTTTCACCGGGGAATTCCTGCGGCTTGGCGAACTCGGTGTGATCGGCCGATCACGCACGCGATGGCCGGTGCCGCTCGGACGAGAGGACACAGGGTGGCCACGGTACGGATCGGCTCGGTCCCTGATCTGCACCTCGGCGGTCTGCCCGGCCGCCTCCGCGTTTTCGTGCTGGCGAACTCGCGCGCGATCACGCTGATGGGCATCCCGCTGGTGTTGGCCGCGCTCGGTCTGCTGCTGCTCACGCCGCGCGCCGGGATCGGTGAGGAATCGGCCATCGACTACCAGGTGTACCGCTGGGCGGTGCACACCTGGCTGGCCGGCGGCGACATCATGAACACCGCTCCGACGGTGAGCATCGGTCGCGTCCTGCCGTGGGTGTACCCGCCGTTCGCGCTGGCGCCGCTGGCGCCGCTGGCGCTGCTGCCGTTCAGCGCGGGGCTGATCCTGCTCTACCTGCTGGACCTGCTCGCCATCGGCGGTGCGTTGTACCTGGTGACGCGGCACCTGTGGGCCGCGGTGGGGCGGCGAGGGGCGCTGGCCGTGGCCATGGTGCTGCTGCCCTGGACGCTCTTCCTGGAGCCCGTCTACTCGTCCTTCGGGCTCGGGCAGGTCAACATCCTGCTGATGGGCCTGGTGATGGCCGATTGCCTGGCCGAATCGCCGCGCTGGCCGCGCGGCCTGCTGATCGGGCTGGCCGCTGCCATCAAGCTCACCCCGGCGGCCTTCCTGCTCTTCCTGCTCTTCCGCAAGGACTACCGCGCTGCGGTCGTGGCGGTGGCCAGCGCGGTGCTGGCCACGCTGTCCGGGTTCGCGCTGAACTTCTCCGCCGCGGTGGAGTACTGGTTCGGGAAGGGGCCTGCGCACGGGGTGAGCGGATCCGCGTTCCACACGAACCAATCCATCATGGGAGCGCTGGCTCGCATGGAACTGCCCGCCATCGCGCAGAACGGCGTCTGGTTGGTGCTGTCGGTCGGCGTGACGATCGCGGTCGTGTTCGCGATCCGCCGGGTGGAACCGGTGCTGGCGGTGATGGCCAATGCGTTGCTGGCACTGCTGATCTCGCCCACCTCGTGGTCCGACCACTGGGTGTGGGTCGCTCCCGGTCTGCTGGTGCTGCTCGCCTGCGCGGTCCGTCTGCGCAGTGTCGGCTGGCTGGCCGTGGCGGGCTGGACGCTGGTCACAGTCCTGGCCGCGGCGTTCAACTGGATGCCCGCAGGCCCTCCGTGGGACGTGGTGGCCCACACGTTCGGAAATCCCTACGCGTTGCTCGGGCTGGTTCTGATCGGCCTGCTGGTGCGCAACGCCCGGCGCCAGCGGCCGACTCCGCAGGTGCGGCCCGCGCCGCTTCCGGAACCGGCCGGTGTCTGAAAGCGCTTGCGCATTCGGGTGATCGGGCATGTGCGCACGGACAGTGCGCCGACAATTACGGATATCGCGCTCGGTCTGAACCGAATCCGAATGGTGTGCGCTGCGATTCGGGACACATTCGCTGCCGTGCAACGGGATCGTGAATAACACCACTGATGATCGCCAGCTGTCGCCTTAGGGCAGATTCGTGGTGCACAATTCCTCGGACTCTCGGCCCGAGCGACAACGACGTCTCACCCTCTGAGAGATGTCATGTTCTCTCAACTTCGTGTTACCTAGCGGTAGCTTTTGGGTCGCTGGGTCTGTACAGTGCCTCAAACTGACCAAGAGTGCAACGGCGCATCCTTACATTTGTCAGTGCCCCCAAAGGCTCCCGCGGTTCGCAGTGGGTGATTCATGCCCTGCTGCGCGCTGCAGCCTGTCGACGGGAGGTCCGATGCCCCAATCCCACCATGCAAGAAGCGTGGCGCAGCGCAGCGCCCGAGCCAGTGGTCTGTATGACCCGGCCAACGAGCACGACGCCTGCGGTGTCGCATTCGTCGCCGACCTCCGCGGTCGGCGGAGTCACGACCTGGTTGACAAAGCACTGACCGCGTTGCGCAACCTGGAACACCGCGGTGCGAAGGGCGCTGACCCCGAGACCGGTGACGGTGTCGGATTGCTGACCCAGATCCCGGATGCCTTCTTCCGCGCCGTCGTGCCGTTCGAACTGCCCGAAGCCGGCAGCTACGCGGCCGGTACGGCCTTCCTGCCCGCCGATGAGACGGCGGCCGAGGACGCCGTGGCCATCATCGACCGGATCGTGGCAGAGGAAGGCCTGCGACTGCTGGGCTGGCGCGAGGTCCCCATCGCCGCGGACAGCGCGGGTACCGCAGCGCGCGAGACGATGCCCCACTTCCGGCAGCTGTTCATCGGCACCCCGGACGGGAAGCAGGCCGAGTCGGCGCTGGCCTTCGAGCGTCGCGCCTTCTGCGTGCGCAAGCGCGCCGAGCACGAAGCCAACGTGTACTTCCCGAGCCTCTCCGCCCGGACCATCGTCTACAAGGGCATGCTCACCGAGACGCAGCTGGGCGCCTTCTACCCGGACCTGGGTGACGACCGCTTCGCCAGCGCGATCGGTCTGGTGCACTCGCGGTTCTCCACGAACACGTTCCCGTCCTGGCCGCTGGCGCACCCGTACCGGTTCATCGCGCACAACGGTGAGATCAACACGGTCAAGGGCAACCGCAACTGGATGCGGACCCGCGAGAGCATGCTCGACACCGATCTCATCCCCGGTGAGCTCCAGCGGTTGTACCCGATCGCATCGCCGGAGGCCAGCGACTCGGCGACCTTCGACGAGGTCCTGGAGCTGCTGCACCTCGGTGGTCGCTCGCTGCCGCACTCCGTGCTGATGATGATCCCCGAGGCGTGGGAGAACCACGCCGAGATGGACCCGAAGCGCAAGGCGTTCTACGAGTTCCACAACTACCTGATGGAGCCGTGGGACGGCCCGGCCCTCGTCGCCTTCACCGACGGCACCCAGATCGGTGCGGTGCTGGACCGCAACGGTCTTCGCCCCGGCCGCTACTGGGTCACCGAGGACGGACTCGTCGTGCTGGCCAGCGAGGTCGGCGTGCTGGAGTTCGAGCCCGAGAAGGTCGTGCGCAAGGGCCGCCTGCAGCCGGGCCGGATGTTCCTGGTCGACACCGAGGCCGGCCGGATCATCGATGACGACGAGATCAAGGGCGAGCTCGCCGAGGAGTACCCGTACAAGGAGTGGCTGGACGGTGGCGTCGTGCGGCTGGGCGACCTGCCCGAGCGCGAGCGCGAACTGCCCTCCCACGACTCGCTGGTGCACCGGCAGCAGGTCTTCGGCTACACCCAGGAAGAGCTCGGGGTGCTGCTGCAGCCGATGGCCACCACCGGCGCCGAGCCGATCGGCTCCATGGGCAACGACACCGCCTTCGCCGCGCTGTCGGAACGCCCGCGGCAGCTGTTCGACTACTTCACCCAGCTGTTCGCCCAGGTCACGAACCCGCCGTTGGACGCGATCCGCGAAGAGCTCGTGACGTCGCTGAGCACCCACGTCGGGCCGGAGCACAACCTGCTCGGCCACGACCCGGAGGCGTGCCACCAGCTGGTGCTGCCGTTCCCGGTGCTCGACAACGCCCAGCTCGCCAAGATCGTGCACATCAACGACGACGGTGACCGCCCGGAGCTCAAGCCCGCCGTCATCGACGCCACCTACCAGGTCTCCGGTGGGGGAGCGGCGCTGAAGACGCGGCTCGAGGAGATCTGCGAAGAGGTCTCGGCCGCCGTCGCCGACGGCGCGCACGTCCTCGTGGTGTCGGACCGCCAGGCCGACGCGGAGCGGGCGCCCATCCCGTCGCTGCTGGCGACCGGTGCGGTGCACCACCACCTGGTGCGGGAGAAGGACCGCACCCAGGTGGGCTTGATCGTCGAAGCCGGCGACGTCCGCGAAGTGCACCATGTCGCTCTTCTCATCGGTTACGGCGCCGCTGCCGTTAACCCCTACGTGGCAATGGCCACCGTCGAGGACCTCGTCAACACCGGCGTCATCAAGGGAACCGACGCCGAGCACGCCACCGCCAACCTGATCAAGGCGCTGGGCAAGGGCGTGCGCAAGACGATGTCCAAGATGGGCGTGTCCACTGTGTCCTCCTACACCGGCGCGCAGATCTTCGAAGCCATCGGGCTCGGCGAGGAAGTCGTGGAGCGCTGCTTCACCGGCACCACGTCGCGGCTCGGCGGAGTCGGATTCGACGTGCTGGCGCAGGAAGTCGCCGAGCGGCACCGCCGCGCGTACCCGGTCGACGGCGTCCACGCCCCGCACCGCTCGCTGGCGGTCGGCGGCGAGTACCAGTGGCGCCGCGACGGCGAACCGCACCTGTTCAACCCGAAGACGGTGTTCAAGCTCCAGCACTCCACGCGCTCCGGGCGCTACGAGGTGTTCAAGGAGTACACCGAGGCCGTCGACGACCAGTCGCGCGACCTGATGACGCTGCGCGGGTTGTTCAAGTTCCGCGAGGGCGTGCGCAAGCCGGTGCCGGTGGAGGAGGTCGAGTCCGTCGCCTCCATCGTGAAGCGCTTCGCCACCGGCGCCATCTCCTACGGGTCGATCTCGCAGGAGATGCACGAAACCCTGGCGATCGCGATGAACCGCCTCGGCGGCAAGTCCAACACCGGTGAGGGCGGCGAGGACGCCGACCGGTTCACGCCGGACGCCAACGGCGACTCGCGCCGCTCGGCGATCAAGCAGGTGGCCTCCGGTCGCTTCGGTGTGACCAGCGAATACCTGGTCAACGCCGACGACATCCAGATCAAGATGGCCCAGGGGGCAAAGCCGGGAGAGGGCGGTCAGCTGCCCGGCGGCAAGGTGTACCCGTGGGTCGCAAAGACCCGGCACTCCACGCCGGGCGTCGGGCTGATCTCGCCGCCTCCGCACCACGACATCTACTCGATCGAGGACCTGGCCCAGCTGATCCACGACCTGAAGAACGCCAACCCCCAGGCGCGCATTCACGTCAAGCTGGTCAGCGAGGTGGGTGTCGGCACGGTCGCGGCGGGTGTCTCCAAGGCCCACGCCGACGTCGTGCTCATCTCGGGTCACGACGGCGGCACCGGTGCTTCGCCGATGTCGTCGATCAAGCACGCCGGTGGTCCCTGGGAGCTGGGCCTGGCCGAGACGCAGCAGACGCTGCTGGCCAACGACCTGCGCGACCGGATCGTGGTGCAGACCGACGGCCAGCTCAAGACCGGTCGCGACGTCGTGATCGCCGCGCTGCTGGGTGCCGAGGAGTACGGCTTCGCCACCGCTCCGCTCGTGGTCTCGGGCTGCATCATGATGCGGGTCTGCCACCTCGACACCTGCCCGGTCGGCGTGGCCACGCAGAACCCGAAGCTGCGCGAGAAGTTCTCGGGCAAGGCCGAGTACGTGGTGAACTTCTTCGAGTTCATCGCCCAGGAAGTGCGGGAGTACCTGGCGGAGCTCGGTTTCCGCTCCCTGGAGGAGGCGATCGGGCACGCGGACCTGCTCGACACCTCCGACGCCGTCCGGCACTGGAAGACCCGGGGCCTGGACCTCGGTCCGATCACCCACGTGCCGGAGCTGCCCGAGGGCGCGTCGCTGCACCAGACCACCGAGCAGGACCACGGTCTGGACAAGGCGCTGGACAACACGTTGATCCAGCTGTCCGAGGGCGCGCTCAAGGAAGGCACCCCGGTTCGCTTGGACCTCCCGGTGCGCAACGTGAACCGGACCGTCGGTACGATGCTCGGTTCCGAGCTGACCCGGCGGTGGGGCGGCGAAGGCCTGCCGGACGACACCATCGACGTGACCTTCACCGGCTCGGCCGGGCAGTCCTTCGGTGCGTTCGTCCCGCGCGGCATCACCCTGCGCCTGCTCGGTGACGGCAACGACTACGTCGGCAAGGGCCTCTCCGGCGGGCGGATCGTGGTCCGTCCCGACGCGAAGGCGCCGTTCGTGGCCGAGCAGAACATCATCGCCGGCAACGTGCTGCTCTACGGAGCCACCGGCGGCGAGCTGTTCGTCCGCGGCATCGTCGGCGAGCGGTTCTGCGTGCGCAACTCCGGTGCCATCGCCGTCGTCGAGGGCGTTGGCGACCACGGTTGCGAGTACATGACAGGTGGCCGCGCCGTGATCCTCGGTACGACCGGGCGGAACTTCGCGGCCGGCATGTCCGGCGGTGTCGCCTACGTGCTGGACGTCGATCCGCAGCGGATCAACCCCGAGATGGTCGACCTGGAAGCGCTGGACGACGAAGACCGCGAGTTCCTGCACGACCGGGTGCGCAGGCACTACGAGCAGACGGAGTCGGCGGTGGCCCGCGAGCTGCTCGCCGACTGGGACACCGCGGTCGAGCGGTTCGGCAAGGTCATGCCGCGCGACTTCAAGCGCGTGCTCGAAGCGCAGAGCGCGGCCGAGCGCGAAGGGCGCGACGTCAACGAGGCGATCATGGAGGCGGCTCATGGCTGACCCCAAGGGATTCATGACGACGCCGCGGGAGACCCCGCAGCGTCGCCCGGTGGACGTGCGCATCAAGGACTGGCGCGAGGTCTACCTCGAGTTCGAGCAGCCGAAGCTGACCAAGCAGGCCGGTCGCTGCATGGACTGCGGAATTCCGTTCTGCCACCAGGGCTGTCCGCTGGGGAACCTGATTCCCGAGTGGAACGACCTGGTGTGGCGGGAGGACTGGGAGTCGGCGATCGACCGGCTGCACGCGACCAACAACTTCCCGGAGTTCACCGGGACCTTGTGCCCTGCCCCGTGCGAGGCGGCGTGCGTCGTCGGCATCAACAGCGACCCGGTGAGCATCAAGCAGGTCGAGATCTCCATCATCGACAAGGCTTGGGAATCCGGGTACGTCACGCCGCAGCTCCCGCCGAAGCAGACCGGCAAGAAGGTCGCCGTCATCGGCTCGGGCCCTGCCGGGCTCGCCGCCGCGCAGCAGCTGACCCGGGTGGGTCACAGCGTCGTGGTCTACGAGCGCGCTGACCGCGTCGGTGGGCTGCTCCGCTACGGCATTCCCGAGTTCAAGATGGAGAAGAGCCGGCTCGACCGGCGGCTCGGGCAGATGCGCGCCGAAGGCACGGAGTTCCGCACCGGGGTCAACGTCGGTGTGGACGTCACCGTGGAGCAGCTGCGGGCCGACTACGACGCGGTCGTGCTCGCCGGTGGTGCCACGCAGGCCCGCGACCTGCCGGCGCCGGGCCGCGAGCTGGACGGCGTGCACCAGGCGATGGAGTACCTGCCGCTGGCCAACAAGGTGCAGGAGGGCGACTTCGAGCGCCCCTCGATCCACGCCGGTGGCAAGCACGTCGTCGTCATCGGCGGCGGCGACACCGGTGCCGACTGCGTCGGCACCGCGCACCGCCAGGGCGCGGCGTCGGTGACGCAGCTGGAGATCATGCCGCAGCCGCCCGCGGAGCGCTCCGAGGCGCACCCGTGGCCGACCTACCCGATGCTCTACCGGGTCACCTCGGCCCACGAGGAGGGCGGCGAACGGCTGTACTCGGTCAACACCCAGGAGTACGTGGGTGACGACCAGGGTTCGCTGCAGGCGCTGCGGCTCGTCGAGGTCCAGCGCGGCGAGTCCGGTTTCGAGCCGGTGCCCGGCACCGAGCGGGAGATCCCGGCGCAGCTGGTCCTGCTGGCGATGGGCTTCGTCGGTCCGGAGAAGCCGGGTCTGCTGGAGGACCTCGGCGTGGAGTTCGACCCGCGCGGCAACGTGGCGCGGGACGAGAACTTCATGTCCAGCGTGGACGGCGTGTTCAGCGCGGGCGACATGGGCCGTGGCCAGTCGCTGATCGTGTGGGCCATCTCCGAGGGTCGTTCCGCGGCCGCCGGGGTGGATCGGTACCTCGTCGGTCGGGACGTGCTCCCGGCGCCTATCGAGCCGACCGACCGCCCGATGGTCTGAGTCAGAGCGCATGAGAGCGGTGCCCCGGTTCCTCCCCCGGGGCACCGCTCTTCGCGTTGTCAGTCCGGTACGGGGACTCCGAAGTCCGGTGAGCCGTCCTGCTTCCAGCCGAAGGTCTGCAACCTGGCGTGCCGGTTGACGTCGCCGACCTCGGCGTCGTACGGACGAGCGTGGTAGACGAGCACGTTCGTGCCGTCCTCGGCGACGGTGAAGCTGTTGTGCCCCGGGCCGTACTGGCCGGTTGCCACGTTCGTGGTGAACACCGGTTCCGGGCTCTTGCCCCACGAGGCGGCGTCGAGCAGGTCCGCGTCCGCGGGCGCGCTCAGCAGCCCCAGGCAGTAGTTGCTGTCGGTGGCGCTGGCCGAGTAGGCCAGGAACACGCGGTCCTCGCCGATGAGCGCCGCGGGCCCCTCGTTGACCCGGAAGCCCCGGGTCTCCCAGTCGTAGGTCGGGGTCGACAGGCGAACCGGTTCGCCGCCGAGCGTCCAGGGCTCGTCCAGGGGAGCCAGGTAGAGGTTCGAGTTCGTCTCGATGCCCGGTTCGCGCTGGGCCCACGACAGGTACCGCACACCACGGTGCTCGAAGGTCGTGGCGTCGAGGGCGAAGGTGTCCCACGGGGTGCGGATCGGCCCGCGTTCGACCCATGTCCCGGTCAGCGGGTCGGGGCTGGAGTTCTCCAGCACGTGCATCCTGATGGACTGGACGTCATCCGAGCTGCCCGCCGCGACGTAGACGTACCAGCTTCCGTCGACGTGGTGCAGTTCCGGCGCCCAGATGTGCCTGCTCATCTCGCCGCTGTCGGGCCTGCGCCACAGCACGTGCTCCTCTGCGGTGCTCAACCCCGGCAGGTTCCTGGAGCGGCGGAGCACGACCTCGTCGTAGGTGGGGACCGTAGCGGTGAAGTAGTAGGTGCCGTCGGTGTGCCTGCAGACGTGCGGGTCCGCACGTCTGAGCGCGAGTGGGTTGTGGAAGCGCGCTGGTGCACCCGACGCTGCGGAGTTGCTGGTCATCGCGAGGGCTCCGGCGGCCAGAGCGCCGGACAGCACGGTCCGGCGGGAGAGAGCTGATCGGTGTCGCACTCTGCTCACCGTGGTGCGAATGCAACCGTGGCAGAACGATTTCCGCCCCTCGGCGTGGCATTCGAAGTCAGGCGGGTAACCCGTCCTGGGGATGGTGTCGAGTTCGCCCAGTGATCGCGGCATTCGCTGGGCGAACCGTTCGAAGACGAGGATGCCGCAGCGCGGGAGCGGATGCGATCACGGGAGAACCGACTGGTCGGAGCGCATCGGACGCGTCGTCCGAGCGATCCTCCGGTGCTGATTTCCGTCGCATCGGCGGGAATTGATACTTGCTGCGTGGAATTCCCGGACTAGCGTCGTGCACATCGGAATTCCGGTGGATGAATTCGGCGGTCGCGCGCGCCGCATCAACGTCGAGCGATTCGAGGAATGGGAGCATGACGCAGAACGTCCTGACCGGTGTTCAAGAGCAGGCCTTCGGTGAAAACCCGCTGGAAGTCCGCGAAACCGGCCACTACACCCAGGAATACGTGGGTGGAATGGTCGACAAGTGGGACGACCTGATCGACTGGGAACGTCGAGCGGAGGGTGAGGGCCGCTTCTTCGTCGACCAGCTGAAGGCTCGCGGCGTCCGCAGCGTGCTGGACGTGGCCACCGGCACCGGGTTCCACTCGGTCCGGCTCATCGAGGCCGGGTTCGAGACCGTCAGCGCCGATGGCAGCCCGCAGATGCTGGCCAAGGCCTTCCGGAACGGCCTGAACAACGGTGGGCACCTGCTGCGCGTGGTCAACGCCGATTGGCGTTGGCTGAACCGGGACGTGCACGGCGAGTTCGACGCCGTCATCTGCCTGGGGAACTCCTTCACGCACCTGTTCAACGAGCACGATCGCCGCAAGGCCCTCGCCGAGTTCTACGCGATGCTCAAGCACGACGGCGTGCTCATCATCGACCAGCGCAACTACGACGCGCTGCTGGACGGCAAGGCAGGCGGCAAGAGCAGCTACTACTACTGCGGCACCGAGGTCGACGCGGTCCCGGACCACGTCGACGAGGGTCTGGCCCGGTACCGGTACGAGTTCCCGGACGGCAGCGAGTACCACCTGAACATGTACCCGCTGCGCAAGGACTACCTGTGCGGCCTGCTGCGTGACGTCGGGTTCCAGCGGATCGAGACCTACGGCGACTTCCAGGAGCAGCCGGTCGACGAGCCGGACTTCTTCATCCACGTGGTGGAGAAGAGCTACGTCGAAGAACTCTGACAGTTCGGCTCCGCGCCATCACCGGCTGAGTCGGTGCGAGCGCGGCAGCCTGCGCAGGGCGGCCCGAAATCCGGTGTTCTCACCGGGTATCGGGCCGCGCTCGCAGATCGCCCTCGATGCGGGCGGCGGTGCGGGCCAGCAGTGGAACGATCTCCCGCGCGACGCCTTCCTCGGTGGAGCTGTGCTTGTCCAGCGAGACGCTGACCGCGGCGAACACCCGGCCGTCGGCATCGCGAACGGGGACCGCCACTCCGCGCAGCCCCTCCTCGAGCCCGTCGTCGGCGATCACGAACCCCCGCTTGCGCACCGTCGCCAGCTCGGCCAGCAGCTGTTCGCGGGTCGTGACGGTGTGCGGGGTCAGCCGAGCCAGCTCCACTGAGCGCAGGTTCGCCTCCAGCCGCTCCGGTGGGACGGCCGCGAGCAGGACCTTGCCCATCGAGGTGGCGTGGGCCGGGTAGCGGGCGCCGACCGGGATCGCCACCGACAGCAGCTTCGGGCTCGGGACCGCGGCGACGTAGCGGATCTCCGTTCCCTCCAGCACCGCCAGCGCGGTCATCTCGCGCACCTGCTTGGTCAGCTCCTGCAGGTGCGGCTCAGCGACCTGCGGGAGCGAGCGGCTGGTGAGGTAGGCGTGGCCGAACTCCAGCACCTGCGGGGTCAGCGCGTAGCGCCGGTCGGCCTGGCGGACGTAGCCGAGCTCGACGAGGGTGAGCAGGATCCGGCGAGCGCCCGCCCGGTCCAGCTCGGCGGCCTGAGCGACCTCGGTCAGCGACAGCTCTGCCTGCTCGGCGGTGAACGCTCGCAGCACGGACATGGTCCGCTCCACCGCGCGGACGAAGTGCTCTCCACGCTGTTGCGGCACGACACCTCCCGGTTCGACTCCGTCCGCAGCCTAATCGGTCCGGGGCCGGAAAGAACTCATACCGACCGGCCGGTCTGTCTGGACTGGAGGGCGTGGTACGGGTTTAACTGAAGGCCGGAATCTGATCGAAACCCGGAGGGATCAGCGAACGTGACCGCCGAGAGCGAAGACGAACTGCGGGAACGCCGGCAGGCGGCGCGGGAGCTCGGGTCCGCGCTGCGCGATCTCACCGACGCCGCGGTGTCCACCGAGGCGGACAGCGAGACCCTGCGGGAGATCACCGCGCAGGTTCGCGAGCTGGTGCCCCCGCTGGACGCAGTGCGCCGCGAGCGCGGCCAGCTGGCCACCGTCGACGACGGGCAACGCCCTCGCCGTCTCTACAGCCCTGCGGTCGGCCCGGGCAACCCGATCGCTCCGCCCATGCACGTGGAGGTCGTCGACGGCGCCGCCGTGGGCACCTGCACCTTGGGCCTGGCCTACGAGGGGCCGCCGAGCTACGTGCACGGCGGCATGAGCGCGATGCTGCTCGACCAGATCCTCGGGCACGCCCACGCCGCGGGAGGAGCTCCTCCGGGCATGACGGTGCAGCTGTCGCTGCGCTACCGGCGGCCGGTGCCGCTGAGCACTCCGTTGCGGATCGTCGGCCGCATCGAGCGGGTCGACGGCCGCTGGACCGAGTCGAGGGCCACGATCTGCGCCGCGGACGCCCCGGACGCCGTGCTGGTGGAGGCCGAGGGCAAGTTCGTCGTTCCCAGCGCCGAACAGTCCAGCAGGCTCTTCGGGAAGGTCGAGGGGCTCGCCAGGTGAGGTAATCGAACGCGGTACGCGAGGTTCAAGGAGGAACCGCATGTACCCAGGTGTCCACGCCGCCACCACGCCCGACAAACCGGCGCTGATCATGGCCGGATCGGGCGAGGTGCTGACCTATCGAGAGCTCGACGACCGCTCGCTGCGACTGGCCAACTCGCTGCGCGAAGCGGGCCTGAGCAAGGGCGACGTCGTCGCCTTGCTCTCCGACAACGACCTGCACGCGTACGAGGCGTACTGGGCAGCGGTGCGCTCGGGCATGTACGTCTGCGCGGTCAACAGCCACCTGCAGCCCGACGAGGTCGCCTACATCGTCAACGACTCCGGGGCGAACGCCCTGGTGGTGTCGGCAGGGCTGGGGGAGTTGCCGGAGCACGTCGCGGAGCTCACCAACGTCCGGGTCCGGCTGGCGTTCGGCGGGCCGGTCGCGGGCTTCGACGATTACGAGCAGGCGCTCGCCACGGCGTCCACGGAGGTCCCGGCGGTGCAGCCGTGCGGCACCGACCTGCTGTACTCCTCCGGAACCACCGGTAGGCCCAAGGGAATTCGCCCGGAGCTGCCCGACCGTCAGGTGCACGAACCGGGCAACATCCTGGTGGACCTGCTGCGCGGCTTCTACGGCTTCGACGAGGACACCGTCTACCTCTCCCCGGCGCCGGTCTACCACGCCGCCCCGCTGCGGTACTGCGCTTCGGTGCACGCCATCGGCGGAACCGTGGTGATGATGGAGCGCTTCGATCCCGAGCAGGCGCTGCGCGCCATCGAGCGCTACCAGGTCACCCACAGCCAGTGGGTGCCGACCATGTTCGTGCGGATGCTCAAGCTCGACGAGGCCACCCGCCACCGCTACGACCTCTCCAGCCACCGCAACGCGGTGCACGCCGCCGCACCCTGCCCGATCGAGGTCAAGCGGGCGATGATCGAGTGGTGGGGCCCGATCCTGCAGGAGTACTACTCCTCGACGGAGGGCATCGGCATGACGATGATCGACTCCGCGCAGTGGATGGAGAAGCAGGGCTCGGTGGGACGCCCGCTGCTGGGCATCGTCCGCGTTTGCGACGACGAGGGCAACGAGCTCCCCGTGGGTGAGGTCGGGACGGTGTTCTTCGAGCGCGAGGAGATCGAGTTCGAGTACCTCGGCGATCCCGACAAGACGCGCTCGGCCAAGCACCCCGGGCACAACAACTGGGCGACCACCGGCGACCTCGGCTACGTCGACGAGGACGGGTACCTGTTCCTCACCGACCGCAAGGCGTTCATGATCATCTCCGGTGGGGTCAACATCTACCCCCAGGAGGTCGAGGACGTGCTGGCGCTGCACCCCTCGATCCTCGACGTGGCCGTCTTCGGCGTGCCGGACCCCGAGATGGGCGAGACGGTCAAGGCCGTGGTGCAGCCCGCGCCGGGCGTCGAACCGGGACCGGAGCTCGAGCGGCAGATCATCGACCACGCGCGTGAGCGGGTGGCGCGCTACAAGGTGCCGCGCAGCGTCGACTTCGTCGCCGACATGCCGCGCACACCGACCGGAAAGCTCGTGAAGGGCAAGCTCAAAGCCCGCTACACGTGATTGATCGAAAGGGATAACCGTGGATCGACGTTGGGGCATCTCCGTCCCGCTGCCCGAGCTCTCGCTGCCCGAGCAGCGTGAGCTCATCGCCGAACTGCCCGACCTCGGCTACACCGACGTGTGGTCGTCGGAGGCCAACGGTGCCGATGCGTTCACCCCGCTTGCGCTGGCCGCCACGTGGGCGCCGCAGCTGCGGTTGGGAACCGCGATCGTGCCCGTCTACACCCGCGGGCCGGCGACCCTGGCGATGAGCGCTGCGACCCTCGCCGCAGCGGCCCCGGGCCGCTTCGCCCTGGGCGTGGGCACCTCGTCGAACGTGATCGTGGAACGCTGGAACGGGATCCCCTTCGAGGAGCCCTACAAGCGGGTGCGCGACACCGTGCGGTTCCTGCGGCAGGCGCTGCGCGGGGAGAAGGTCACCGAGTCCTACGAGACCTTCGAGGTCAAGGGTTTCACCGCGGGCCTGGTGGCCGACCCGGTGCCGCCGGTGCTGGTGGCGGCGCTGCGGCCGGGGATGTTGAAGCTGGCGGGACGTGAGGCCGACGGCGCGATCATCAACTGGCTCTCGCCTGACGACGTGCGCACCGTCGTGCCCCACGTGCAGCAGGGCGGACCGGACAAGGAGGTCGTCGCCCGCATCTTCGTCATGCCCGACACGGACCCGGACACGGCGAGGGCGCTGGCGCGACGGCACATCGCGGCGTACATGAACGTCCCGGTCTACCGCGCTTTCCACGAGTGGCTGGGCCGCGACGAGTTCACCCCGATGTGGCAGGCGTGGGATCAGGGTGATCGCAAGGCCGCTCTCGAGGCGATCCCGGACAGCATCGTCGACGACCTGGTGGTGCACGGCCCGGCCCAGTACTGCAGGGAGCGGATCCAGCAGTACGTCGACAACGGCGTCACCACCCCGGCGATCGCGCTCGTCGCGCCGGGCGACCCGACCGAGGCCGTCCGGGCGTTGGGACTGAAGTAGGCCGGGTTGAGCGCGGCGTCAGCTGAGGGCGGCGGGCTGCTGGTCCAGTCCGCCGCCCAGGTGCGCGGTGTCGTTGAACCGCCGCACGATCCAGCGCTCACCCGTGACCACGACCTGCGAGACCGAACCGTTGCTCGCCCCCAGGAAGGCCATCGGCAGGCTTCCGCTGGCGATGGACATGATCTCGCCGATCACGCCGCCGTGGGTGAACACGGCGATGCGCTGGTCCGGGTGCGCGGCGGCGAGCCGCTCGATCGCGCCGCCGACGCGCTCCCGCAGCGCCTCGCGGGATTCCGCGCCCGGGATGACGTCCCACCGTCCCTCGGCGTGCATCCGCTGGATGATCGGGTCGTTCTGGGCCACCTTCTGCCGGAACAGCCCGCCTTCGAACTCTCCGAGGTGCACTTCGCGCAGGTCCCGCACGACCCCGGGCGTCAGCTGGAGCAGGGCCGCCAGCGGGGCCGCGGTTTCCGCGGTGCGTCGCAGGTTGGTGACGTAGAGGGCGTCGAGGTGCTCACCGGCGAGCCGTCTGCCGACGTGCTCGGCGTGCTCCTGGCCGGCCGGGGCGAGTTCCGGGTCGCCCTGCCCGTCGACGAGGGCGAAGGGCTTGCCCGGCACGGCAGGCGCGGACTCGCCGTGGCGGATCAGCAGGATGTCGGTGGCACCGGCGGGCGGTGTGAACGTGGATTGCCGGTACTCGACGTCGGACATGGTGCTCCGCTCTCCGCGATTCCTCGTGCACGCCCGAGCTTTCCACCGCGCAAGGCCGTTTTCAAACCCGAGAGAGGGAAGGTGCGATGACTTTCACCGAGGTCGGATACGAGGTCTCCGAGGGGATCGCCACGATCACGTTGGACCGGCCGGAGAAGCTCAACGCGTTCACCCACGTGATGCGTGGTGAGCTCATCGCGGCCTTCGACGCTGCGGAGGCCGACGACTCGGTCCGCGCGGTGATCGTCACCGGTGCGGGCAGGGCGTTCTGCGCGGGCGCCGACCTCACCGCAGGTGAGGACACCTTCAACGGCGAGGTCAACGACGGGCGGGCGCAGGCCTACCGCGAGCTCGGCGAGATCGACGGGGTGCCTCGTGACGGCGGTGGGACCGTGGCGCTGCGCGTGGCGGAAATGCGCAAGCCGGTGATCGGCGCGTTCAACGGAGCGGCGGTCGGCGTGGGCGTCACGATGACCTTGCCGATGGACATCCGGATCGCGTCCGAGCGGGCCAAGTTCGGGTTCGTGTTCACCCGCCGCGGGATCCTCCCGGAGGCCGCTTCGTCCTGGTTCCTGCCGCGCGTCGTCGGCATCTCGCAGGCGATGGAGTGGGCCGCTACTGGTCGCATCTTCGACGCGGAGGAGGCCCTGCGCGGTCGCTTGGTGTCGCGGGTGGTCGCCGACGACGAGCTGATCCCCACGGCGCGCTCGATCTGCCGGGAGATCGCCGAGAACACCTCCGGCGTGTCGGTGGCGGTGGCCCGCCAGCTCATGTGGGGCATGCTCTCGGCGGAGTCGCCGTGGGAGGCGCACAGGCTGGACTCCCGGGGCATCAAGGTGCTGGGCGCCGGAGCCGATGCGGCCGAGGGGGTCGGCTCCTTCCTGGCCAAGCGCGCTCCGGAGTTCCCCCTCCGGGTGAGCGAGGACTACCCCGACTTCATGCCGGAGTGGCCTGCTCGCCCGGAGGGGGTCTGAACTCCCGCCTCGTTCACTCTTGAGTTGTCAAGGAGCATGTCGCCGGGAGCACCGGCCATCTGAAGATCATGGGTGCGCGGGGTGTTCTGGCATCACGCCGTGGTGGGCGGCGGCTCTCGTGCTGCCCACCACGTGCGGCGTCCGTACCTGCCTGGACGACTTCGGCTGCCGTGACAAGCGGATACCGCACAGGGTTTCGCGATGGTGAGACCGAGGACTGCTGCGGGAGAGGGACTGTCAGCGTGGTGGAGGAGCAGGACCGAGATGTACCGTGTCGAACGCATGTTTCAATGGTGCAGCTCCGGGCTCGACAATGCGAGCGAATAACGGCTACACGATCAGGTGATCAGATTCGAAAAGCCCTGAAGGTCAACACCATCAAGCGACATCGCCCGATGAATCCACTGGTCATGCGCCTGCGAGCAGGCTCGCTCCGAGTGACACCATCATCACCGCGATCACGCCGTCCAACACGCGCCACGTTCCGGGGCGCGCGAAAAGCCCTGTCAGCAAACGCGCTCCGAAGCCCAGGGCGAGGAACCACACGCAACTGGCGGCGAGCGCGCCCAGGCCGAACTCCCACCGCATCGCGCCGTACCCGGCCGCGACCGAGCCGATGAGCAGGATCGTCTCCAGGTAGGTCTGGGGGTTCAGCCAGGTCATGGCCAGGCACGTCAGCGCGGCGCGACGCCGCGACCCGGTGGCCCCGTCGGCGGCTTCGAGGCCGACGCCCGGGCGGAACGCCCTGCGGGCGGCGAGGAAGCCGTAGCAGAGCAGGAAGCAGCCGCCGGCCACGGTGCACGCGGTGAGCAGTGCGGGGGAATTGGTCACCAACGTCCCGAAGCCGCCCACTCCCAGTGCGATGAGCGCGACGTCCGAGGCGATGCAGATCGCCACCACGAGCAGCACGGCGTGCCGACGCAGCCCTTGGCGCAGCACGAAGGCGTTCTGCGCGCCGATGGACACGATCAGGGACATGCACGTCGCGAAACCAGCCGACATCGGCAGCAGAGCGTTGGCCATGCCCTGACGCTAGGCATCGAGCCCAGAACAGTACAGCTAAGGATTCTTAACTACCATTAGATGACATGAACATCGATCTGCCCGTGGACCACGTGCGGACCCTTCTCGCGGTGGTCGACGGGGGGACCCTGGACGCCGCCGCGGCGGCGTTGCACGTGACGCCCTCAGCGGTCAGCCAGCGGATCAAGGCGCTCGAGCAGCGCACCGGGCGGGTTCTGCTGATCCGCAGCAAGCCGGTGCAGCTCACCGAGTCCGGCCAGGTGGTGGTGCGGTTCGCGCGGCAGCTGGCGCGGTTGGAGCAGGACGTGGCCGGTGAGCTCGGCATGTCCGGTAGCGGTGCCACGAGCACCTTGCCCATCGCGGTCAACGCCGACTCGCTGAGCACGTGGTTCGTCCCCGCCCTGGCGCAGGTCGACGGTGCGGCGCGGATCTGCTTCGAGCTGCATCGCGCCGATGAGGGCCACACCACGGCGTTGCTGCGGGAGGGCAGGGTGATGGCGGCGGTGACCTCGACGCCCGACCCGGTGCAGGGGTGCTCGGTGCGCGAGCTCGGGCACATGCGCTACGTGGCTTGCGTGGCGCCGTCGCGGAGGGGGGAGCGACCCCTCGCGCAGGTGCTCGACGAGATGCCGGTGCTGATCTTCGACAACCACGACGACCTGCAGGACGCCTTCGCCCGCAAGGTGACCCGAGGGCGGGGAGCGGGCGGACCACGCCATTTCGTGCCCTCGTCCGAGGGCTTCGTCGAAGCGATCGTGGTCGGGCTCGGCTGGGGGATGGTGCCGAGGGTGCAGGCCGCGCCGCTGCTGCGGTCCGGAGCGCTGGTCGAGATCGCGCCGGACCGCGCCGTGGACGTGCCGCTGTACTGGCAGCAGTGGAAGCTGGACTCACCCGCGCTGGCCGCCGTCGCGCAGGCTGTGCGGGACGGTGCCGCGGCGGAGCTGGACTAGCGCGGGATGGCGGCTCCGCGAGCGGTGCCGCCACGACCAGCGATCCTCGACCAGCGGCTATGCCGGGTCGGCGAACTTCGGGTCGCGCTTCTCCAGGTTCGCCGAGATCGCCTCCAGCTGGTTCGGCGTGGCGATCAGCGAGTGGATCGCGACCTGCTCGGCCTCGAAGCCCTCCTCGAGCGAGACCCGTCCGGCGAGGTCCAGCAGCCGCTTGGACTCGCGGATGGCCTGCGGGCTCTTGCCCGCGATCTCCCGCGCCAAGGTCAGGGCCGCGGCGTGCGGGTCGGCCTCGACGCGCGTGGCCAGCCGCAGCGCGACGGCCTCCTCGCCGCTGACCACGCGACCGGTGAACGTCAGCTCCTTGGCCACGTCGCGGCCCACCAGCTCCGGCAGCACCTGGGTGCCGGTCATGTCCGGGTTGATGCCCCACTTGATCTCCAGCACCGACAGCCGGGCGTCTGGCGCGACCAACCGGATGTCGGCGCCCAGCGCGATCTGCAGGCCGCCGCCGAAGGAAACGCCGTGCACGGCGGCGATGACCGGTTGCGGGAGGAGCGTCCAGACGTGCGCCGCCTGCTGGCCGAGCGCCTTGGCCGGGCCGTCGGTCTCCAGGCGCGGCGGACGAGTGCCCCCGGCCATCTCGCCGAAGACGCTGAAGTCCAACCCGGCGCAGAACCCGCGCCCCTCGCCGGAGAGCACGACCGCGCGCACGCTGGTGTCCTCGCGCAGCCGCTCACCGGTGGCGACCAGCTCGGTGAACATCGCCGGGTCGAGGGCGTTGAGCTTGTCTGGGCGGTTCAACCGCACGTCGGCGACTCCGTCGGTGACGGTGCAGCTGATCCGCTCGGTGCTCGACACGGGATTCCTCCAGGCAAGGCGACGAAAAACCGCGCGCGGTCGGACGAAACCACGCGCGAAGTGACTTAGCGAACGTTAAGGGCCGCTGACGTGGGCAGTCAAGATCAGGCACCGGTCGCGCGCTTGTGCTCGTCGCCTCACTGTGCCTAGCGTCACCGAGGATTTCGCCAACCCGGACGAGGTGGATCAATGGCTGGGCCGATTCGGATCGCGGGCTTCTCGGGCTATTTGGGGGACCGGCGAAGCGCGCTCGACGAAGCGATCGCCGGGGACCCGGTCGACGTCCTCATCGGTGACTACCTGGCCGAGTTCACCCTCGCCATGCTCTCCGCGCGGTACCGCAACGATCCGTCGAGGGGATACGTCGAGTACTTCTTGGAGCAGCTGCGCCCGCACCTGGCGACTCTCGCCGAACGAAGGACGCGGGTGGTCGTCAACGCGGGCGGTTTCAACCCGTCGGGGCTGGCCGAAGCCACGCGGCAGCTCGTCGCCGAAGCGGGAGCGGACCTGACGGTCGCGCACGTCGAGGGCGACAACGTGCTCGCGAGGCTGGACGAGCTGCAGGCCGCGGGGCACGACCTGGCGAGCATGGACACCGGTGAACCGCTGTCGAGCTGGCGGGGGCGACCGGTCGCGGCCAACGCCTACCTCGGGGGGTGGGGCATCGCCACGGCATTGCGGGCCGGTGCCGACATCGTGGTGTGCGGCAGGGTCACCGACGCCTCGCTGACGGTGGGACCGGCCGCCTGGTGGCACGACTGGCAGCGGACCGATTTCGACCAGCTCGCGGCAGCCGTGGTCGCCGGGCACATCATCGAGTGCGGACCGCACGCCACCGGTGGCAACTTCTCGGGTTTCGCGGAGATCCCGGGCATGGTGGCGCCCGGCTTCCCGATCGCCGAGATCGGCGCGGACGGCACGACCGTCATCACCAAGCACTCCGGCGACGGTGGAGCGGTCACAGTGGACACCGTGACGGCCCAGCTGGTCTACGAGATCCAGGGGCCTCGCTACCTCAACCCGGACGTCACCGCGCACCTGGACGACGTGCGGCTGCGCCAGGTCGAGCCGGACCGGGTGGAGCTGTCGGGCACCACAGGATCGGCGCCTCCGCCCACCACCAAGGTCGCGCTGTTCGCGCCCATCGGCTACCAGATCGTCACCACGCTCTACGCCACCGGGCTCGACATCGACGCCAAGGTCGACCTGATCCGGGAGCAGGCCGCGGCGCTGCTCGCGGACCCCGAAGCCGAGCTCGACGTGTCCGCGCTCGGCACGCCGGCCGCGGACCCGCAGCGGCAGTGGGAATCCACCGTGCAGGTGCGGATCATGGCCACCGCTGCCGAGCGAGAACCGCTGCAGCGCCTGGTCACCGGGATCGGCGAGCTGTACCTGTCGAGCATCCCGGGGTTCTTCACCGACACCGCCGCGCGACAGGCTCCGACGCCCAGCACGCGCGTCGACTACTGGCCCGCTCTGCTGGCCCTGAGCACCGTCGACCACGTCGTGGTGCTGGAGGACGGTTCCCGGATCGACGTCGGGGGTCCCGCGCTCACCGAAAAGCCGGTGCAGCCGGAGCATCCCGAACCGGCCGGGTTCGAACCCGGTGCTACCCGGCGCGTCCCGCTGGGGCGGTTGGCCCACGCCCGAGCGGGCGACAAGGGCGGCAACAGCAACGTGGGTCTGTGGGTGTCGGATCCCGATGCGTGGCCCTGGTTGCGGGACCTGCTCACCACCGACGAGCTGCGTCGGCTGATGCCGGAGGCGAAGGACCTGGAGATCGTGCGGCACGAGTTCCCGAACCTGCGCGCGGTGCACTTCGTGCTGCGAGGTCTGCTGGGCACAGGGGGTTCCAGCAACCTGCGCGTCGATCCGATCGGCAAGGCGGTGGGCGAGTTCCTGCGCGCGCGGCACGTCGAGGTCCCGCAGCACCTCCTGGACTGACCGTGATCGTGATTTCGTCCCGTTCGGCCCGTGCGGTAATATGCGTATACCGCACGCAATGGGGATTGCGAAGCGACGGGGTCGGGGCGGTTCGGCGGCATCGGCTGGGGGTGATGCCGCCGAACCGGACTCGCGAAGCTTCGGAAGTCCCGCGCGCAACGTTGGATCACTAGCCCGTTCGGCGTAACCTCTACGCGCGACGAAGGTGCCGACGTCGAGCTCGAGGACGGACAGCGATGGCCGGTCGGAACGTCCAGCCCAGGGGTGTTGAGCTGCTCTGGGGAGAGCGCCCTCGCCCACCCCGCGGACCGAAACCCACGCTGAGCCTGGAGCAGATCGTCGACGAGGCGGTGCGGCTCGCGGATTCCGACGGCATGGAAGCGCTGTCGATGCAGCGGCTGGCCTCCGAGCTCGGGGTGGGCACCATGTCGCTCTACCGCTACGTGCCGAGCAAGGAAGACCTGACCAGCTTGATGGTCGACGCGGCCATCGGCGCCCCGCCGGAGATCGGCGAGCGAACGGGGTGGCGCGCGGCGATGGAGATCTGGGCGCGTGCCAACGTCATGGTCTTCGAACGGCATCCGTGGACGTTGGCGCTCGTGACCCGGCCGCGCGTGATGGGGCCGAACGAGGTCGGCTACCTCGAAGTCGGGCTGGCCGCCCTGCACGGCACCGGGCTGGAGCCGGTCGAGAAGCTCAACGCCGTGCTGCTGATCAACGGATTCGTCCGTGGAAGCGCACCGTTCTTGCCGGAGCGAGAGCCGGACGAGCCCAAGATGGTCAGTTGGAAGCTGCTCGCCGACCTCGGGCAGGAGGCGAGGTTCCCGAACATCGTCGAGGTCATGGCGGCGGCCGCCGCCGGAGGATCCGGCGAGGCCGACGTTCCCTTCGAATACGGCCTGCGCCGCGTGCTCGACGGCATCGCGGCCCGCATCGAGTCCGCCTAGCCCGCTCCGCCGCTGCGGTGTTGATCGGCCGGGGCGGACGGCTCAGCGGGGTGAGGGGAGCGCGGGGCCGAACGTGACGGCAATCGGAGAGGCCGGTCGGCTGCGATGCGAATCCATGATCGAGATCGCGGTGGCGGTCTCGCCCTTGCGCAAGGCGTCGATCAGCATCCGCTGCTCGCGCACGAGTCTTCGCCTCGTCTCCTGGTCGTAGAGGTGGGCAGAGCGATACGGCTCGGTCATCGTCCAGATCCGCTCGATCTCGTCGACGATCAGGTCGAGCCGGGAAGCCCGGAAGATCACGAAGTGGAAGTCGTGGTCGAGCTCGGTCATGCGGAGCACGTCGGCGGCTTCGGCAGCGGTCTCGAGGCTGCGGTTGAGCTCGGTGAGGGTGACCAGCTGCGCGTCCCCGAGCTGCGGAACGCGGCGCAGCACCGTCGATTCGAGCGCTGCCCGCATCAGGTGCGACTGCTGCAGCTCGTCGGCGGAGAGCCGGGTCACCGCGTAGCCCACGTTCGCCCGGTGGCGCACGACGCCCTCGGCCTCCAGCGACTTCAGGGCCTCCCGGACCGGGACGCGGCTGACTCCGAGCCGTTCGGCCAGTGCTTCCTGCCGCAGCGGTTGGCCAGGGAGCAGTTCCTGGCTGCGCAACATCCGCCGGATCTGATCGACTGCGCGTCCCACCGAAGTTCCCGCCATTGCACACGCTCCGCGCTCGACTGGGCCGGTCACGGGATAGTAACGCACCGTGTTCACGGGCTTACGCGGAGATGCGTCGTCTATGCGTGCCCCGTGCGGTGCGGTTATCGTGCGTTTCGTATGGCCACCTCTTCGCAGCCGGGCGGCGACGCCGAGTCGATCCAATGGCGGCCGCTCTTCGAACAGGGTGCGGCGGCCATGGCGATCATCGATGTGCAGGGCACATACCTGCACGTCAACGAGGCGTTCTGCCGCATGCTGGGGTACGGCCCGGACGACCTCGTGGGTCATGACTACCGCAGCGTCACGCACCGCGACGACATCGACGAGGAGGGCCCGGCCGAGTCCGACGAGGTGCTGGAGAAGCGCTACATCCGCTCCGACGGGACCGTGATCTGGGCGCTGGTGTCGCGTTCGCTCATCCGGGACGCCGACGGTGAGCCCGTCCACTACCTGTCGCAGTGCCAGGACATCACTCGTCGCCGCGAGGCGGAACTGCTGTGGCAGCGCAGCTTCGCCAACGCTCCGATCGGCATGGCGCTGCTGGACCTCAAAGGGCATTGGACGGGGGTCAACGACACGCTCTGCGACATGCTCGGGTACTCGCCCGAGGAGCTGATCGGCATGTCCTTCACCGAGGTGACCTACGAGGACGATGACGACAGGGGACGAGCGGCCTTGGACGAACTGGTGCAGGGCGTCGTGGAGAGCGTCAACGTCGAGAAGCGCTACCGGCGCAAGGACGGTCAGGCCATCTGGATGCTGATCCGCGCGACCGCCGTCCCGGGAGCCAACGGGCTCCCCGCGTTCGTGGTGAGCCAGTACGAGGACATCGGGGAGCGGCGGTCGGCGGATGCGCGACTGGCGCAACTGGCTTTGCACGACCCGCTGACCGGGCTCGCCAACCGCACTTTGCTGGCCGACCTGATGGACCTGGCGCTCAAGCGGATCGCGCGCGGCGACGGGTTGCTCGCCGTGGTGGTGGCCGATCTCGACGAGCTCAAGCCCCTCAACGACGAGTACGGGCACGTGTTCGGCGACAAGATGATCATCGCCGCGGCCGGCGAACTGCAAGCGGCGGTGCGCGGCGGTGACGCGGTGGCCAGGCTCGGCGGGGACGAGTTCGTGGTGGTGAGCCTCGTCGAGAACGCGGCCGAAGGTGCCGAGCTCAGAGACCGCATCGAACAGCGCCTCAACGCCGATGTCGTCGTTTCCGGCACCGCGTTGCAGCTGCGCACCAGCGTCGGCCTGGTCATCACCACCGACCCCGAGGCCGGCCGGGACGAGTTGGTCCACGCCGCCGACCAGGACATGTACGAGCGCAAGCGCCGTCGGGGCTCGGCCCGCGGCTAGGGAGTGGCGAGCTCGTCGAGCGCCGGCTGGATCGCGCGGTGGAACGTCGGGTAGGCGAAGATCATCTCGCTGAGCCGTGCGATCGGGACCTCCGCGTGCACCGCCACGGCGAGCGCGCCGATCATCTCGCCGCCCGAGGGGCCGACGGCCGTGGCGCCGATCAGCACGCCGCGCTCGGTGTCGGCGACCAGCTTCACCAGGCCCTCGTTGCCGACCTTGTGGATGAAGCCCCGGGGTGTCTCGGGGAGCTTGGCGATCGCCGTGCGGATCCGGTCGTGCTCGGAGATGGCCCGCGCCTCGGTCAGGCCGACCGCGGCCACCTCCGGATCGGTGAACGTCACCGAGGGCATCGCCCGGTAGTCGGCCGGTGCCCCGGCTGCGCCCAGGATGTCGGCCGCGGCAATCCGCGACTGGTACACCGAGGTGTGGGTGAACGCGCCCACGCCCGTCACGTCACCGATGGCCCACACGCCGCCGGTCGCGCGCATCCGCTCGTCGACGGCGATCGTGCGCGCCTGGTCGTCGAGGCCGACCGCGGCCACGCCCAGCGAGCGCAGGTCGGTGCGCCTGCCGGTGGCGACCAGCAGTCGCTCGGCCTCGAGCTGCTCGTCGTCGGTGGAGACCTGGAAGCGACCGCTGTGCGACACCTGCCGGACAGCGCTGCCGACCAGGATCCGCACGCCTTCGGCGCGCAGCCGCTCGGTGATGACCTCCGAAGCCTCCGGCTCGCTCATCGGCAGCAGCTGCGACTGCGCCTCCACCACGGTGACCTCACTGCCGAACCGGGCGAAGACCTGCGCGAACTCCAGCCCGACCGGCCCGCCGCCCAGCACGACGAGCGATTCCGGCACCTGCTCGACGGCCACGGCATCGCGGTTGGTCCAGTACGGGGTGCCGGCCAGACCCTCGATCGGTGGGATGGCCGGTTCGGTTCCCGGGTTGAGCACGATGGCGCGCCGGGCGCGCAGGACGTGCTCGCCCACGGTCACCTCGCCGGGTGCGGTGATGCGCCCGACGCCGCGCACCAGCCGGCCGCCGGTGCCCTCGAAGCGCCGGACCGCGGCCTCGTCGTTCCAACCGGTCGTGGCTTCGTCGCGGATGCGGGCGGCCACCGGGGACCAGTCCGCCCGGACGGTGGCCGACCCGGCGAGCTTGGGAACCCTGCGGGCCTCGGCCAACGACTCGGCCGCGCGCAGCATGATCTTGGTGGGGATGCACGCGTAGTAGGGGCATTCGCCGCCGACCAGCCGCGACTCGACGCCGACCACGGACAGCCCCGCCTTCGCCAGCCGCGCGGCGACGTCCTCGCCACCCGGCCCCATGCCGATCACCACGGCATCGACCTCGTCGGTCACTCGGCCCACCCCCGTTCTCCCAGTAGGCCCTCAGCGCACCACCTGTCGCGGGGGAGCGCTAGCCGAGCGCCGTGCGCAGCACCGCGTGCGCCTCGCGCATCGCCTCGGCGGCGACCGGGATCCGCTCGGCCTCGGGGGCGAAGCCGTGGAACAGGCCCGGGAGGTGCTGGGTGGAGGTCGGCACCCCCGCCTGCTTGAGCCGTGCCGCGTAGTCCCGCCCCTCGCTGCACAGCGGGTCCATCCCGACGGTGAGCACATGCGCCGGCGGGAGACCGGTGAGGTCGTCGGCGCGCAGCGGGGAGGCGTGCGGGTGGTCCCGCACCTCCAGGTCGGGCGCGTACTCGTCCCAGAACCACATCATGTGCTGCTTGGTCAGCAGGCAGTCCGGTCCGGCCTCGAGGTAGGACCGCGTGGTGAAGTCGTGATCGGTGACCGGGTAGAGCAGCAGTTGGAAGGCGATGTCGGGCGTGCCGCGCTCCTGCGCCTGCAGGCAGGTCACCGCCGCGAGGTTGCCGCCCGCGCTGTCGCCTGCCACCGCCAGCCGCGCGGTATCTCCGCCGAGTTCCCCGGCGTGGGCGGCGGCCCAGACCACCGCGGAGTACGCGTCCTCGACAGCGGCGGGGTAGCGGTGTTCCGGCGCGAGCCGGTAGTCCACCGAGATCACGATCGCGCCGACCGCGTTGGCCAGCGTTCGTGCCATGCCGTCGTGGGAGTCGAGGTCACCGAGGACCCAGCCGCCGCCGTGGAAGTAGACCAGCACCGGCAACCCGGTGCGGTTGCTGGGCCAGTAGATGCGGACGGGGACCTGCACGCCGTAGGAGCCCGGGATCTGCCGGTCTTCGACGCGCTCGACCTGCGGGCGCGGGCGGTCGTCGCTCCGCGCCGAGGAGAGCCGCCGCGCTGTCGCGGCATCGGTGATCTCACCGCCGAGGTCGGGGAAGGTCTCCTTGGTCTGCGCGACGAAGGGCTCGGCTTCCGGATGCAGCGGCATGGTGTTCCTCCACGGTCGGGCTCGACCGGACTTGTAGTCCGGCCTGAGATGTAATCCGACCTGTCCCCGGGCGGGCATCGGCCAGTTGAGCGATCGTTCTCCCGCATGGTGAGAGCTCGATGGTGTGGCAGATCACAAATTTGCCGGTGAGCGGCCCGTAGCGTCCGTTCACCTCCCGGTTGCACCATCGATACAGGTCCTCCTGCCTGCGCGGGAATCCAGAACTGGATCGTTCCGCGCAGAGGTTCGCACACGGTGGTCGCCAAGATCGACTGCGTGATCGCGAACACGCCATTACCTGTATCGTTCGCCACAGGACGAACGTTGCCTGCAATTGAAGGGGAACGGATCAATTGGGCGCGACGAACGGACACCGGACGAACGGGACCCGAAAGCTGAATCGGGTCGTGATTCGCTTCGCCGGTGACTCCGGTGACGGTATGCAGCTGACGGGTGATCGGTTCACGTCGGAGGCTGCGGCCTTCGGGAACGATCTGGCGACGTTGCCGAACTTTCCGGCTGAGATCCGGGCTCCTGCGGGGACGCTTCCGGGTGTGTCGAGCTTCCAGCTCCACTTCGCCGATTACGACATCCTGACGCCGGGTGATCGGCCGGATGTGTTGGTGGCGATGAATCCGGCGGCGTTGAAGTCGAACCTCGGGGATCTCCCGCATGGTGGGATCCTGATCGTGAACACTGATGAGTTCACGAAGCGGAACCTGACGAAGGTCGGGTACGAGGGCAATCCGCTGGATGCCGAGGAGCTGCTCGAGCGCTTCGCCGTGCACGAGGTCGCGATGGGCACTCTGACGCAGGGTGCGCTGGAGGAGACCGGGCTGGGCAAGAAGGACGCCGAGCGGTGCAAGAACATGTTCGCGCTGGGGTTGTTGTCGTGGATGTATCACCGGCCGACCGAGGGCACCGAGCGGTTCTTGCGGGAGAAGTTCGCGAAGAAGCCGGAGATCGCCGAGGCGAACGTGCTGGCGTTCCGGGCGGGTTGGAACTACGGCGAGACGACGGAGTCGTTCGCGGTGACCTACGAGGTCGCGCCGGCGAAGTTGCCGGAGGGCACCTACCGGCAGATCACGGGCAACGCGGCTCTGGCGTACGGGATCGTGGCGGCCGGCCAGCGCAGCGAGTTGCCGGTGTTCTTGGGCACGTATCCGATCACGCCTGCCTCGGATGTGTTGCACGAGTTGGCCAAGCACAAGAACTTCGGTGTGACGACGTTCCAGGCCGAGGACGAGATCGCCGGTGTGGGTGCGGCTCTGGGCGCGTCGTTCGGTGGTTCGCTGGGTGTGACCACGACGTCGGGTCCTGGGTTGGCGTTGAAGTCGGAGACGATCGGTCTGGCGGTGGCGTTGGAGTTGCCGCTGCTGGTGTGCGACATCCAGCGCGGTGGCCCGTCGACGGGGTTGCCGACCAAGACCGAGCAGGCGGACCTGCTGCAGGCGTTGTACGGGCGCAACGGTGAGTCGCCGGTGCCGGTGCTGGCGCCGTGCTCGCCCGCGGATTGCTTCGAGATCGCCCTGGATGCGGTGCGGATCGCGTTGGCGTACCGGACTCCGGTGCTGCTGCTGTCGGACGGGGCGATCGCCAACGGTTCCGAGCCGTGGTTGATCCCGGACGTGGAGTCGTTGCCTGATCTGCGGGTGCGGTTCGCGACCGAGCCGAATGCCACCGATGGTTCGGGTGAGTTCTGGCCGTACGTGCGCGACGAGGAGACCTTGGCGCGTGACTGGGCGGTGCCGGGCACCCCGGGTCTGGAGCACCGGGTCGGTGGTCTGGAGAAGGCCGACGGCAAGGGCAACATCTCCTACGACCCGGACAACCACGATCACATGACGCGGGTGCGGCAGAGCAAGATCGAGGGTGTGACGGTTCCGGACCTCACCGTGGACGACCCGTCGGGTGAGGCGCGGGTGCTGGTGCTGGGCTGGGGTTCGTCGTTCGGTCCGATCGGTGCGGCGTGCCGCCGGGTGCGGGCGCAGGGCCAGAACATCGCCAGCGCGCACCTGCGGTATCTCAACCCGATGCCCGCGAACCTCGGTGAGGTGCTGCGCGGCTACGACAAGGTGATCGTGCCGGAGATGAACCTCGGCCAGCTGGCGATGCTGCTGCGCGCCCGGTACCTGGTCGACGTGCAGTCCTACACCAAGGTCGCCGGCCTGCCCTTCCAAGCCGAAGAACTCCAGAACGTGCTCATCGATGTCGTGCAGGGGGTGTCCGTGTGACCGCCACCGAGCTGGGAATGCCGTCGCTCGGGGGGCTGGCCGGGGTGCCGGCCGCCGATGCGCCGCAGAAGGCCAAGGACTTCAAGTCCGATCAGGAGGTCCGCTGGTGCCCGGGGTGCGGCGACTACGTCGTGCTCAACGCGGTGCAGAGCTTCCTGCCCTCGCTGGGGCTCAAGCGCGAGAACATCGTGTTCGTCTCGGGCATCGGCTGCTCCAGCCGGTTCCCGTACTACATGAACACCTACGGGATGCACTCCATCCACGGGCGCGCCCCGGCCATCGCGACCGGTCTGGCGACCTCGCGGCCCGACCTGTCGGTGTGGGTGGTCACCGGTGACGGCGACGCGCTGTCGATCGGCGGCAACCACCTCATCCACGCGCTGCGCCGCAACGTGAACCTGAAGATCCTGCTGTTCAACAACAGGATCTACGGGCTCACCAAGGGCCAGTACTCGCCGACCAGCGAGGTCGGCAAGGTCACCAAGTCCACCCCGGCCGGTTCGCTGGACCACCCGTTCAACCCTGTGTCGCTGGCACTGGGCGCGGAAGCGTCGTTCGTGGCCCGCGTGATCGACTCCGACCGCGCGAGCGTCACCGAGACGCTCAAAGCCGCCGCCGAGCACCGGGGCAGCGCGCTGGTCGAGATCTACCAGAACTGCCCGATCTTCAACGACGGCGCCTTCGACGTCCTCAAGGACAACGAGGAGAAGGAACGCCGGATCGTGTCGCTCAAGCACGGCGAACCGATCGTGTTCGGGCCGGAGGACGAGCGGTACGGCGTGGTGCAGGGCCCCGAGGGCCTGCGCGTGGCCAAGCTGTCCGAAGTGGACTCCTCGGACGTCGTGGTGCACGACGCGGAGCGGGAGGACCCGTCGCTGGCGTTCGCGCTGTCGCGGCTGGGCGGGCAGGACCTCAGCCCGGCGATCACCGGCGTCTTCCGCAACACCGTCCGCCCGACCTACGACGACCTCGCCCGCGAGCAGGTCGCCCAGGCCGAGCAGGCCAAGCCCGCCGGGCTGCAGAAGCTCTTGACCGGCAACGACACCTGGACCATCTGACCGGGTCCGCGCAACTCCGAAGAGCCCCACCCCGCACACCAGCGGGGTGGGGCTCTTCGCGCTTATCTACAGGACCGCTTCGACGAGGTGCGGGCCCGGCTGCGCTCGGGCGTGGCGGAGAGCGGCCAGGAGCTCCTCGCCCGTGGTGGCGCGGAGCGCTTCGACGCCGAATCCGCGTGCGATGGCCTGCCAGTCCAGGGCCGGGTCGCCGAGGCTGGTCATCGACGCCGCGGCGGCCCCCGGATCGTCGATGCCCGCACGGCGCAGCTCCTCGTCGAGGATGCGGTAGCGGGAGTTGGAGCAGATCACCGTCGTGACGTCGAGGGATTCGCGGGCCTGGGTCCACAGCGCCTGCGCGGTGTAGGCGGCGCTGCCGTCGGCCTGGAGGTTGATCACCGCACGATCCGGGCAGGCGATCGCGGCTCCGGTGGAGACGGGCATGCCCATGCCGATGGCGCCGCCGGTCAGCGCGAGCTCGCAGTGCGCGGGCGCGGCGTCGGCGATCGCGGGGTAGGCGGCCGAGGACGAGACGCCCTCGTTGACGATGATGGCGTGCTCGGGCTGGGTGAGCACGATCGCCGCGGCGATGGCGCGGGCGTCGAGCGCGCCCGTCGGCGCGGTGACCTTCGGGCGCTCGGCGCGCGGGAGCTTGTCCGCGGCGCTGCCGGTCGCCTCGGCGAGCGCGGTCAGGCAGGTCAGCGAGTCGGCGTCGGCGTCCGCCAGCTCGTGCACCGTCAGGTCGTCCGGGAGCGGGTGGCTCAACTGGCCCCGGTAGCCGAAGAACGACACCGGAGTGCGGGCGCCGATGAGGATCAGGTCCGAGTAGCCCTCGAGCGCCGAGGTCACGGCCTCCGGGAAGTACGGGAGCGTCTGCAGCGGCGGGATGTCCGGACCGCGTTCCACGCGCGCGCTGCCGCGCTCGGCCAGGACGTCACCGCCCGCCGCGGTCGCGATCCGGACGGAGGTGCGGATGCTCTCGGCGCTCTCCAGCGCGTCCCCGCCCAGCAGCAGCACGGGTCGGCGGCCGGCCGAGAGCACCTTGGCGACCTCGGCGATCCGCTGCTCGTCGACCTGCGGTCGTTCGGGCCGGGCGGGCGTGGACGCCGGCATGGCGCCCTGGCCCCACATGTGATCCGCGGCGGCGATCAGGGTCGCGGGCAGCCGATCGCGCAGCGCCGCGACGTAGGCTTCGGCGAACTCCTCCGGGGCGGACGACGGCGAGGTCGTGCGGCCCACCCAGCCCGACACCGGACGAGCCAGCGACTCGATGTCGCTGCTCAGCGGCGCGTCGGCGGCCTGGTGCCAGGACGCGTGCTCACCGACCAGGTTGATGATCGGGGTGCGGGCCCGGCGGGCGTTGTGCAGGTTCGCGATGCCGTTGGCGAAGCCCGGCCCCAGGTGCAGCAGCGTCAGCGCGGGCGTTCCCGTCATCCGGCCGTAGCCATCGGCCGCACCGGTCACCACGCCCTCGGACAGTCCCAGCACCGCCCGCACCCCGTCGACCTGGTCGAAGGCCTCGACCAGCGGGATCTCGGTGGTGCCGGGATTGGCGAAGCAGATGTCGACACCGGCGGCAGCGGCGGTGGCCAGCAGACCTTCGGAACCCTTCACGAGCACTCCTACGGCGCGTCGGAAACCGGACGGATCTCATGCTCACCGCCCGGACCGTCACCGGCAAGAGATCACTCGGGGTGCGCGAGCAGGTGCTGCAGCAACAGGCGGGTCAGCGAGTCGGGCGCTTCCTCGGGGATCCAGTGCGAAACCTCTTGCAGCATCCCGAACCGGTAGGGACCGGTGACGTGCTGCTCGGTGGCCAGCGCGGCCGTGGAGCCGACCGCGACGTCCTCGGTGCTCCACACGAACAGGGTGGGCACGGTGATCGGGCCGATCTCCTCGTTGAACTTCGAGGCCCGGTACCAGTTGAGCGCGCCGGTGAGCGCGCCAGGCTCGGTGAGCCGCTGCACGTAGTCGTCGACGTGGTGCTCGGGAACCCCGGGGTAGTAGATCCGGCGCAGCTTCGCGGCGTTGTCGGCCAGCAGCGTCTTCTCGGCCGTGGACGAGCGCAGCGCCTGCATGTAGGCCGAGCGCTGCTGCTGGTCCTCGTCCTCGCGGACGGCCTGGGTGAACGCGTCGAGGTGCGGGATCGAGACCGCGGTGAGGGTCCGGATCCGCTCGGGGTGCGCGGCGGCCACCGACCACGCGACCGCGGCGCCCCAGTCGTGGCCGACCAGGTCGAAGCGGTCCCAGCCGAAGTGGTCGGCGATGGCCAGCACGTCTCCGACGAGCTCCCGCATCCGGTAGTCGGAGACCTGTTCCGGGCGCACGCCGGGGGAGTAGCCGCGCTGGTCCGGGGCGACCGCGAAGCACTCGGCGCCGCCGAGGACGCCCAGCTGCTCGCTCCACTCGACCGCGGCTTCGGGGAATCCGTGCAGCAGCAGCACCGGACGCCCCTCCTCGGAGCCCGCGGTCAGCGCGTCGAACTTTCCTGCCGGCGTGGGGATCTGGATGTATTCGGCCACGGGACCAGACTAACGGGTCGGGTGGGGTGGAGGTCCACATGTGAACTTCCACCCCTCACCACGGGACCCACGGGGTGGGGACGTTCGGATTCTCGTCGGGGGTGGGAGGTTTCAGTCGAAAACTCCCACCCCCGACGAGTGGTCGGTCACTCGTTGAGGCGGTAGCCCCAGGCGCCGGTGTGGGTCTGACCCGGCTGCAGGATGATCAATCCGTCACCGGTGACGAATGCGTTGGGGGCCAACGTCATCGGCTCGACGGTCAGCCCCGCCCGGCTCGGCCGGTCGGTGCTGGGATCGTCGTCGGTGTAGACCTGCAGGTACCGGTGCGTCTCGTCGACCCACAGCTCGACGTCGACGTCCGGCCGCCGGAAGCGCACCACGGCTTCGCCGTTCGCGTGGTGCAGGCCGGTGAAGGCGGTGTCCATCTCGGTGCCGCCGATCGGCCGCGCGGTCCGGAAGTCGTAGTCGGTTCCCTCGACCGACTCGGTCCCGGTCGGGATGAGCCGGTCGTTGACCACGTAGTAGGTGTCGGACGGGATCTCCAGCACGATGTCGTCGATCCGGGTGCCCGGTGCCGCCGCCAGGTAGGTGTGGTTGGCGGTGCCGAACGGTGCCGGGCCGCGCCCGACGTTGGTCGCCGACAGGGTGCTGGAGAAGCCGCGATCGTCCACCCTGTACTCGATGCGGAACGCCAGCTGGAACGGATACCCGTAGTCCGGCGGGAGCACGTGCTCCAGCACCACGGAGTCCGCGCGGTGGTGCACCGGCGACCACTCCACGAAGCTCATCAGCCCGTGCAGCGCCGCGTCCCGTTCCGGCTCGTTGATCGCGACCTGCAGCTCCTGGCCGTCGAAGGCGTAGGCGCCGTGGTCGATCCGGTTGGCCCAGGGCAGGATCGTCTTTCCCTGGTAGCCCTCGCCGACGTCGTCGGGGTCGTGGGTCAGCAGCATCTCCTGGTCGTCGACCTTCCAGGAGAGCATCGAGGCGGCCACCCCGCCGACCACGACGCGGCTCCTGCCCGCACCGATCTCGTAGAGGTGCCCGCTGGCCGTCGGGCGACCGCCGGGCGCGGCGTGCGCGATCCCGGGCAGTGCGGCCATCGCGCTCGCCGCGCCGGCGGCTCCCAGCAGCGCACCCCGTCTGTTGATCTTCGTTGATCTCATCTGACTCCTCACCGGCTTCCCGCCTCGATGGCGGCGGTGTTGTGCGCGCGCACGGAGGCCACGTCCGGCTTCATGATCTGCCGGTCGTAGGTGAGGAACCCGTTGACCTCGTTCTCCACGTCGGTGGTCTGCGTGTAGATCGCCGCCGACAGGCCGTTGGCCCCGATGATGCGCGCCAGCTCGTCGCTGACCTCCCCGTACCGCTGCGTCAGCTGCTCCCGGTTGTCGGTCATCTCGTACGCGCTGGGCTCGCCGGGCCAGAGGTGACCTTCCTCGGCCAGGCCCAGCCCGCCGTACTCGCCGTCCACGATCGCCCGGCCGTCCTGGACCGTCGGCGCACCGGGACCCACGTAGGTGTGGTCGTCGTAGATGTCCCCGGCGCCGCTGTCGGGCAGCGAGTAGCAGCAGTTCACGCCGCTGGAGGGGTTGATCAGGCGCGTCGGATCGGTGTTGCGGGTGAGATCGGTGATCTCTGCGGTGTCGAACTCTCCCCAGCCCTCGTTGAACGGCACCCACGCCACGATCGACGTCGAGCTGCGCAACTGGTCGATGATGTCGCCCCACTCGGCGCGGTAGTTCGCCTTCATCTCGTCGGTCGGCGGTGGGCTGTCCTCCGGCGGGATGGACAGGTCGATCGGCAGCGACGGCATGTCCTGCCAGACCATCAGCCCCAGCTTGTCGGCCCAGTAGTACCAGCGCGCCGGTTCGACCTTGACGTGCTTGCGGACCATGTTGAAGCCGAGTTCCTTGGTCTTGTCCAGGTCGAAGCGAAGCGCCTCGTCGGTCGGCGCGGTGTAGATGCCGTCCGGCCAGAAGCCCTGGTCCAGCGGACCGTGCTGGAACACGATCTCGCCGTTGAGCGCCATCCTCGGCCGTCCCTGCTCGTCGTTGACCAGTCCGGTCGTGCGCAGTCCGGTGTAGCTGCCGACCTCGTCGAGCACGGCGCCGCCGGGTCCGAGCAGCCGCACGGTCAGGTCGTAGAGGTACGGGTCGTCCGGGGTCCACAGGTGCGGTTGCGGGACGTCCACGCGCACCGGCTCACCGGCCGTGCCGGTGGTCTTGGTGACCTCGGTGCCCTCGGCGTCGCGCACCGCGACCTCGACCTGCCGGCCGTCGTCGGCGGAGGGCCGCGCGGTGATCCCGAAGCCGGTCAGGTCCGGGGTGATGTCGAGCTTGGTGACGTGGGCCGGGGCGACGGGTTCGAGCCAGACGGTCTGCCAGATGCCGGACGCGCCGGTGTAGAGGATGCCGCCGGGATCGTTGCGCTGCTTGCCCACCGGGTAGGGCTGCGTCTCGTTGCCGTCGGAGACGGCGACCGTCAGCCGCTGCGGCGCACCGGGTTCCACGGCATCGGTGATGTCGGCGGAGAACTCGGTGTAGCCACCCTCGTGCACGGCGACCTGACGGCCGTTGACCGAAACCTCCGCGCGCTGGTCCACGGCACCGAAGTGCAGGATCAACCGCTGGCCCGCCCAGTCGGCGGGCACGTCGAAGGTGCGCTCGTAGAGCATCTGGTCGTCGTGCCGCTGCACCCCGGAGAGCCCGGATTCGGGTGGGTAGGGCACCAGGATCTGCTCGGTGGCGTTCTCGCCGCCGGTGTAGTCCCAGAGGCCGTTGAGGTTCAGCCAGCGTTCTCGGGTCAGTTGTGGTCGCGGGTATTCGGGCAGCGCGTTGTCCGGGCCGACCTGGTCGGTCCACGGTGTGGTCAGCGGTGGCTGCTCGGGTTGCCAGGTCTGTTCGGCGGTGGCCATCGAAGCGGGTACTCCGGAGAAGGTGAGCAGGACGGCGGCAGCGATCGTCGTGACAGGTCGGAACACGGTGTCCTCCTTGACGCCGGAAATTCCGAAAGAAAATCACCAGTAATCAACAACAGTGACCACAACCGCACGAGGAGTCAACGCCGACGAGCGAGGACCCGCACATCGGAGCAATCGAGCGGGCTCGTCGGTGTGGTCGAGCACCTCGCGGACATGGTCCACTTCTTGCCCCGGCGGCGCAGCCGAGACGACGAGGGGGCCGGTGTGCCTTCGTCGGGATGGCCCGCCGCTCCGACCGGGTCGCCAACGGGCCGCGCGGGCCAGGGGTCGTGCGGGGCGACCGGCTGACCGCGATGCTGGGCAACCAGGTGGGGCTGCGGGAGACGATCCTGGGGGCGATGAAGCCGGGTGCGGTGATCATTCCCACGACCGCGCTGCTGCGCGCCGCGGACCTCCGCGACCGGGTGGATCGCGGACGGCTCCGGCACGTGGGACCACATCGGATCGCACGGCGAAGTTCGCCGACGTCCCGGGCGATTGCACGCGCATCGCGGTCGGGTCCGAGGTGGAGGGAGGGCACGACTGCGGCAGAGGTGACGAATCCGAGTGATTTTTCACCCCGGACGGCCCAACCGGGGCCGCAGAGCCGATGCTCCCGCACTTCGCCTCGGGCACCACCGCGCTTCCCGAACTCGTTGAGCGCACGCACACCTCGTACCCGGTGGGACATCCGTCCACGATGTACCCGATCGGGCTGGAACCGGGCGACGTCCACCTCAACACCTCCTCGCCGGGGTGAGCCGCGACCGGTTCGGGCAGACCGAGACCAGCGCGCAGGTCGGCAACGTGCCCGGCCAGGAGGTGCGGTCCGGCTTGATGGCGCTGCTGCCGGTTTCGACGTGGTGCTGCTGGAGCACCCCACTGGAGAGGGTCCGCCGAGCCGACGTGTTCACGGCCTACCGACCACCGGATCTCGCCGTTCTAGATGCCCGAGACGATCTCCGGGAAGATCCGGCGGCTCGAGCTGCGGGGCGGGGAGAACGAGGTGCACTCGGCGGGGGAGCGCCTGCGCGAGGGGTACGGGGAGGAGGACTTCCCGTCCCGGAAAGGGGTGAGCGGTACCGGTGGCGCGAGGGTGTGGAATTCCTGCTCGCACCTGGTCCGGGGCACTGGATCGGTCCTGCGGTGGCAGGTCGCATGCACCGATTGACGGATACTTTGGGAAAAGGTATGGCGCTGCCGGACTGAAAGCCGTAACATCCGGGCTCCGCTCTTCGATGGAAGGGTCACGAAGAGCAAAAAGTCAACCGCCGCATCGGCATTTCGATAATTCTTTGTCGATCGGAACCCTTGATATGGCACGAACGATGTGCTATATCGGGCGCGCGTTAGTGTACATCCTTTGAATTTTTATCGCACTAGCGTGATCGTTATCGGCGGCAAAATCGACTGGAATATTCCCTGGTGGTCGCGCATATTTTCACCCAGGGTGACAATCCGAATCACGCAATCATCGCATTGCGGTGATTACAGTCACACGTTCGTACGCTTGCTTCGTGATCTCCTTCGCCTAAGTTGGTTAAGCGACGCACGGAAATGCGTCGCGCCGGTTGGCAAGGGTGCTGACCGAGTGCGATCGGTGTTGGTGTCGCGGCCTTGAGTACTTTCTCGGCTGCCCGCGCCGGTCAGGGTGTTGCCTTTTTTCGCAGTGGCGACCCGCACGGCCGCGAGACGACATGCTCGGGGCACGGATTTGCGCATGCCTGAAGTGCGTGGGTGGCGCATGACCAACGTGAGTGGTGGGAGTGAAAATGGCCAAGAGCGTGGACGACTTGACTTCTAACGAGGCGGGAACGCCTGACACGGCCGAGCTGGTGGCGCGTGAGGAGCAGGTGTTCGGCGAAAACCCGTTGGAGGTTCGCGAGTCCGACCACTACACCCACGAGTACGTCGGTGGATTCGTGGACAAGTGGGACGATCTGATCGACTGGAAGAAGCGCTACGAGAGCGAGGGCAGCTTCTTCATCGACCAGCTCAAGGCTCGCGGTGTCAAGTCCGTCCTGGACGCGGCCACGGGAACCGGGTTCCACTCGGTGCGGCTGCTAGAGGAGGGCTTCGAGACGGTATCGGCGGACGGGAGTCCGCAGATGCTGGCCAAGGCGTTCCAGAACGGGCTCGAGTACGGCGGGCACATTCTGCGCGTCGTGCACGCCGACTGGCGCTGGCTGAATCGTGACGTCCACGGCGAATACGACGCGATCATCTGCCTCGGGAACTCGTTCACGCACCTGTTCTCCGAGCGCGATCGCCGCAAGACTCTCGCCGAGTTCTACGCGATGCTCAAGCACGACGGCGTCCTGATTCTTGATCAGCGGAATTACGATTCGATTCTGGACGACGGATTCAGCTCGAAGCACACGTACTACTACGCGGGCGAGGACGTTTCCGCTGAGCCGGATTATGTTGATGAAGGTCTGGCGAGGTTCAAGTACACGTTCCCGGACAAGTCTGAATTCTTCTTGAACATGTACCCGCTGCGGAAGAACTACGCGCGGCGGCTGCTCCGCGAGGTCGGATTCCAGCGGATCGACACCTACGGCGACTTCCAGGAGACCTACCAGGAGGGCGAGCCGGACTTCTACATCCACGTCGCGGAGAAGAAGTACGTCGAAGAAGACGATCTTTCCGACGTCTACTCGACCGCGGTGCACACCGCCCGCGACTACTACAACTCCGAGGACGCGGACAACTTCTACTACCACGTCTGGGGAGGCAACGACATCCACGTCGGCCTCTACAGCTCGGAGACCGAGGACATCGACACCGCTTCCCGGCGCACGGTCGAGCGGATGGCCTCCAAGGTCGAGATCACCCCGGACACCCGCATCCTGGACATCGGTGCGGGATACGGCGGTGCGGCGCGCTACCTGGCCAAGACCTACGGCTGCAAGGTCGCGTGCCTGAACCTCTCCGAGGTGGAGAACGCGCGCAACGTGGAGTTCAACCGCGCCGAAGGCCTTCAGGAGCTCATCGAGGTCAAGGACGGTTCCTTCGAGGACATCCCGTTCCAGGACAACGCCTTCGACATCGTCTGGTCGCAGGACGCGATCCTGCACAGCGGTGACCGCCCACGCGTCCTGGAGGAGGTCGCCCGCGTCCTCAAGCCGACCGGGTCCTTCCTGTTCACCGACCCGATGGCGGCCGACACCGCGAAGACCGCCGACCTCGGCCCGATTCTCGACCGGCTGAGCCTGGACACGATGGGCTCGCCCGGCTTCTACCGCCGCGAGCTGGCTCGCCTGGGTCTGCAGACCTTCGAGTTCGAGAACCTGACGGACTACCTGGCCCTGCACTACGGCCGGGTTTTGCAGGAACTGGAAGCCCGAGAGGGTGATCTTGCCGACAAGATCAGTGACGCCTACCGCACCAAGATGAAGACCGGCCTTAAGAACTGGGTGTCGGGGGGCAAGGCGGGGAACCTCGCATGGGGCATCATTCACGCCCGAGTGTGAGGTCCCCCAGGTAAACAACCTGACAACCGTACGCAAGGATCAAAGCTGCAAAGCTTGTGAGGTGAGGAGCAGTCGTGAGTGAGATCAACCGCCGGTTGTTCACCAGTGAGTCGGTGACCGAGGGCCACCCGGACAAGATGTGCGACGCGATCAGCGACTCGATCCTGGACGCGATGCTGGCGCAGGACCCGGCTTCGCGCGTCGCCGTGGAGACCCTGATCACCACCGGCCAGGTGCACGTCGCCGGCGAGGTCACCACGAAGGCCAACATCGACGTCCCGACCCTGGTCCGGGACAAGATTCTGGAGATCGGTTACGACTCCTCCGAGAAGGGCTTCGACGGCACCACCTGCGGTGTCAACGTGGCCATCGGCAAGCAGTCCCCGGACATCGCGCAGGGCGTCGACGAGGCGCACGAGAAGCGCGTCGAGGGCAGCGAGGACGAGATCGCCAAGCAGGGCGCCGGCGACCAGGGCCTCATGTTCGGCTACGCCTGCAACGACACCGATGAGCTGGCGCCGCTGCCGATCACGCTGGCCCACCGGATGTCCCGCCGGCTGACCAACGTCCGCAAGGACGGCACGCTGCCGTACCTGCGGGCCGACGGCAAGACCCAGGTCACCGTCGAGTACGCCGGTGACCAGGCCGTTCGCCTGGACACGGTCGTGCTGTCGACGCAGCACGCCGAGGAGATCGACCTCGACGGCCAGCTGGTCGGCGACATCCAGAAGCACGTCATCTCTCCGGAGCTGGAGCGCGCCGGTCTGGACGCTTCCGACGCTCGCGTGCTGACCAACCCCACCGGCCGCTTCGTGCTCGGTGGCCCCATGGGTGACGCGGGTCTGACCGGCCGGAAGATCATCGTCGACACCTACGGCGGCATGGCCCGCCACGGTGGCGGCGCCTTCTCCGGCAAGGACCCGTCGAAGGTGGACCGCTCCGCGGCCTACGCCATGCGCTGGGTGGCCAAGAACGCGGTCGCCGCCGGTCTGGCCGGTCGCATCGAGGTCCAGGTCGCCTACGCGATCGGCAAGGCCGCCCCGGTCGGGCTGTTCGTGGAGACCTTCGGCACCGAGAACGTCGACCCGGTCAAGATCCAGGCGGCCATCAACGAGGTCTTCGACCTGCGCCCCGGCGCGATCGTCCGTGACCTCGACCTCCTTCGGCCCATCTACGCCCCGACCGCGGCCTACGGTCACTTCGGGCGCAGCGACGTCGACCTGCCGTGGGAGAACACCGACCGCGCAGCGGCCCTGAAGAGCGCTGCCGGCCTGTAAGGCGGAATCACGCAGAACGGCGCACGCGGTGGCGCCAGATGCGGGACCCAGGCGGTCCTCCTGCTCAGGGCGCCCCGGCCGATGCACTGCGGTGCACCAGGCCGAGGCGCCCTCGCAGGGGGCCACCTCCCGCGCTTGGCGAGTGCTGCCGCGGTCCGGGTGAGCGGGTCAGCTCACCGACCGCACGCCGTGACCCGTGTCCTCGGGGCACGACCGACGAAGCTGCTGCGGGCTGCAGGACGCCACCCTCATGGCGGTGACCTGCGGCCTGCCCTGGTGAAGGAGTAATTGAAGTGCGGATTGCGGTGACCGGTTCGATCGCCACCGACCACCTGATGTCCTACCCCGGTAGGATCACCGACCAGCTCGTGGCCGACCGGCTGGAGCAGGTCTCGCTGTCGTTCCTGGTGGACGAGCTGGAGGTGCGCCGCGGCGGCATCGCGGGCAACATCACCTTCGGTCTCGGCAAGCTGGGCGTGACCTCGACGCTGGTGGGCGCTGTCGGCGAGGACTTCAACGACTATCGCGCGTGGCTGGACCGGCACGGCGTGGACACCGAGTCCGTGCACGTTTCCGAGACCAAGCACACCGCGCGTTTCTTGTGCACCACCGACGCCGACCACAACCAGATCGCGTCGTTCTACCCCGGTGCGATGAGCGAGGCTCGCGAGATCGAGCTCAAGCCCGTCGCCGACCGGCTCGGCGGTCTCGACATCGTCGTCATCTCGGCCAACGACCCGGATGCGATGGTGCGGCACACCCAGGAGTGCCGGGACCGCGGCTACGACTTCCTCGCCGACCCGGGCCAGCAGCTGGCCCGCATGGAAGGCGACGACATCCGTAAACTCGTGGACGGCGCGAAGTACCTGTTCACCAACGAGTACGAGCACGGCCTGCTGCTGCAGAGCACCGGCTGGACCGAGGACGACGTCCTGGGCCGGGTCGGCAAGTGGGTCACCTCGCTCGGCGCGAAGGGCGTGCAGGTCAAGGCCAAGGGCGAGCCGACGCTGCTGGTCGAGCCCCCGAAGGAGAAGCAGAAGGGCGACCCGACCGGTGTCGGCGACGCGCTGCGGGCGGGGTTCCTCGCCGGCCTGAAGGCGGAGCTGAGCCTGGAGCGGTCCCTGCAGCTGGGATGCACGCTGGCGACGGTGTCGCTGGAGACCGACGGCCCGCAGGAATACGACGTCGAGCGGGAGTCGTTCCTCGCTCGTATCGCCGAGGCCTACGGCGACGATGCAGCCGCCGAGGTCGGGCCGAAGCTGCGCTGACGAACGGGGAGTAGCGGCATGTCAGACCGGCACAACGATCCAAGCGGTTTCCTGACCGCCATCGACGAGCGCGTTCTCGTCGCGGATGGCGGCATGGGTACCGCGTTGCAGGCCTACGATCTCAGCTTGGACGACTTCTCCAACCTGGAGGGCTGCAACGAGATCTTGAACGTGACCCGGCCCGACGTGGTGTCCTCGATCTATCGGGGCTACCTGGAAGCGGGCTCGGACGCGATCGAGACCAACACCTTCGGCGCGAACTGGGCGAACCTCGCCGAGTACGACATCCCGGAGCGCATCCGGGAGCTCGCCGAGGTCGGCTCGCGGCTTGCCCGCGAGGCCGCCGACGAGTTCTCCACGCCGGACCGCAAGCGGTTCGTCCTGGGCTCGATGGGACCGGGTACCAAGCTGCCCACCCTGGGTCACGCGCCCTACGCGCAGCTGCGCGACGCCTACTACGAGCAGGCACTGGGCATGCTCGACGGCGGGATCGACGTCTTCCTGGTGGAGACCTCGCAGGACCTCCTGCAGACCAAGGCGTCGATCGTGGCCGCCAAGCGCGCGATGGAGCAGGCGGGCGTGAAGCTGCCGATCATCGCGCAGGTCACGGTCGAGACCACCGGCACGATGCTGGTGGGTTCGGAGATCGGCGCGGCGCTGACCGCGCTGGAACCGCTGGGCATCGACCTGATCGGCATGAACTGCGCCACGGGTCCCGCCGAGATGAGCGAGCACCTGCGGGTCCTGTCGCAGTACTCGCAGATCCCGCTGTCGGTGATGCCCAACGCCGGCCTTCCGGAGCTGGGCCCCAACGGTGCGGTGTACCCGCTGCAGCCCGAGGAGCTGGCCGAGGCACTGACGGGCTTCGTGCGCGACTACGGCGCACGGCTGGTCGGCGGCTGCTGCGGCACGACCAACGACCACGTCCGCGCGGTCGCCGAGGCCGTGGGCGGCACCGCTCCCACGGTGCGCACGCCCGAGGTCATCCCGTCGATCTCCTCGGTCTACCAGGCCGTGCCGTTCGACCAGGACGCCTCGATCCTCAACGTCGGTGAGCGCACCAACGCCAACGGCTCGAAGGCGTTCCGCGAGGCGATGCTCGAGGAGCGCTACGAGGACTGCGTCGAGATCGCCAAGGCGCAGACCCGCGAGGGCGCGCACATGCTGGACCTGTGCGTGGACTACGTGGGCCGCGACGGCACGCACGACATGCGGGAGCTGGCCTCGCGGCTGGCGACCGCCTCCACGCTGCCGATCATGGTCGACTCCACCGAGCCCGACGTGATCGAGGCCGGCCTGGAGCACCTGGGCGGGCGCTGCGCGGTCAACTCGATCAACTACGAGGACGGCACCGAGCCGGGTGGCCGGTTCGACCGGGTCATGAGGATGGTCCGCGAGCACGGCGCCACCGTCGTGGTGACCTGCATCGACGAAGAGGGCCAGGCGCGCACGAAGGACTGGAAGCTGCGCGTCGCCGAGCGGATGATCGAGGACCTGACCACCAACTGGGGTCTGGACGAGTCCGCGGTCATCATCGACTGCCTCGTCTTCCCGATCACCACCGGTCAGGAAGAGGTCCGCAAGGACGCCATCGAGACGATCGAGGCCATCAAGGAGCTCAAGCGGCGGCACCCGGACGTGCAGACCACGCTGGGCCTGTCCAACGTGTCCTTCGGCCTGAACCCGGCCGCGCGCCAGGTCCTCAACTCGGTGTTCCTCAACGAGTGCCGCGAGGCCGGGCTGGACTCGGCGATCGTGAACTCCTCGAAGATCCTGCCGATGAACAAGATCGACGAGGAGCCGCGCAAGGTCGCCCTGGACCTGGTCTACGACCGGCGCGAAGGGGACTACGACCCGCTGCAGAAGCTCATGGAGCTCTTCGAGGGCCAGACCGCGAAGTCCTCCAGCGCCTCGCGCGCCGAGGAGCTGGCCAAGCTCCCGCTGTTCGAGCGCCTGCAGAAGCGCATCATCGACGGTGAGCGCAACGGCCTCGAGGACGACCTCGACGCCGGCATGCAGGAGAAGGCCCCGATCCAGATCATCAACGAGGATCTGCTCGGCGGCATGAAGGTCGTCGGCGACCTCTTCGGCTCCGGTCAGATGCAGCTGCCGTTCGTGCTGCAGTCGGCCGAGGTCATGAAGGCGGCGGTGGCCCACCTCGAACCGCACATGGAGAAGGACGACTCCGGCGGCAAGGGCAAGCTCCTGCTGGCCACGGTCAAGGGCGACGTCCACGACATCGGCAAGAACCTCGTCGACATCATCGTGTCCAACAACGGCTACGACGTGGTCAACATCGGCATCAAGCAGCCGATCAACACCATCATCGAGGCCGCTGAGGAGAACAAGGTCGACGTGATCGGCATGTCCGGTCTGCTGGTGAAGTCCACCGTGATCATGAAGGACAACCTGCAGGAGATGAACTCCCGCAGCATCTCCGACAAGTACCCGGTGATGCTCGGCGGCGCGGCGCTGACCCGCTCCTTCGTGGAGCAGGACCTCGACGAGGTCTACGAGGGCGACGTGCGCTACGCCAAGGACGCCTTCGAGGGCCTGAACCTGATGGACCGCCTGATGGCCATCAAGCGCGGCGACTCCCCGGAGGAGGACGCCGCCGAGGAGGCGAAGAAGGCCGAGCGCAAGGAACGTCGCGCGCGTTCCCAGCGCATCGCCGAGAAGCGCAAGGCCGAGGCCGGTGAGGAACCGGGCTACGACGACACCACGCGGTCCGATGTGGCCGCCGACGTCGAGGTCCCGACTCCGCCGTTCTGGGGCTCGAAGGTGGTCAAGGGAGTCGCCGTCAACGACTACCTGCAGCTGTTGGACGAGCGGGCCACGTTCTTCGGCCAGTGGGGCCTGCGCGGGGCCAAGAAGGGCGAGGGAGCGACCTACGAGGAGCTCGTCGAGTCCGAAGGCCGCCCGCGGCTGCGCCACTGGATCGACGAGCTGTCCACGCAGGGCATCCTGCAGCACGCGGCAGTGGTCTACGGCTACTTCCCGTGCGTGACCGAGGGCAACCACCTCATCGTGCTGGACAAGGAGGAGCCCGACGCCCAGGAGCGGCACCGGTTCTTCTTCCCCCGGCAGAAGCGCGACCGCCGGCTGTGCCTGGCCGACTTCTTCCGCACGCGGGAGCAGGCCGAGCAGACCGGTCAGGTCGACGTGCTGCCGATCCAGCTGGTGACGATGGGTCAGCCGATCGCCGACTTCGCCAACGAGCTGTTCGCCAAGAACGCCTACCGGGACTACCTGGAGGTGCACGGCATGGGCGTGCAGCTCACCGAGGCGCTGGCCGAGTACTGGCACCGCCGCGTGCGGCGCGAGATGGCCTGGGCCAACGGCGGCAACGTCGCGCAGGACGACCCGACCGACGTCCGCGAGTTCTTCAAGCTCGGCTACCGGGGTGCGCGTTACTCCTTCGGGTACGGCGCGTGCCCGGAGATCGAGGACCGCGCCAAGCTGGTCGACCTGCTGGAGGCCGAACGCATCGGAGTCGAGCTCTCCGAGGAGTTCCAGCTGCACCCCGAGCAGTCGACCGACGCGATCATCGCGCACCACCCGGAAGCCAAGTACTTCAACACCTGATTCCGCTGTCCATCAGCTGCTGATCAGAAAGAAACAGAAGGGATGTCATGAGCGTCAAGTTGCAGAAGGTCAATGGCCTGGAGTTCGCGGTGAAG
>NZ_BAAGZP010000045.1:0-57474 GCF_054778355.1 Saccharopolyspora tripterygii
TGTGAGTCGGTCGTCGCGTGAGTCGAGCCGCTCGGTCCCGACCTCCACTTACCCGACGTTCACCTATCCGACGACTTCCACCTATCCGACGACGAGCTCGTCCTCCTCGTACTACCCGCCCCCGAGCAACTCGTATTACTACTACGACCGGCGCCCAGGGCTGCCGCCGAGCCAGGACGGCCCGGTCAGCGACGGCGCGCAGGGCCGCTCCGACGATTCCGCCCCGGCGTCCTCGGTGCCGCGCGACCAGCGCTTCGCCGCAGCGCTCGACACCTACCGGGCCGCGCGTTCGGCTGCTGCTGCGGGCGTCAATCCCGTGCAGTACCACGCGAGCGGTGTTCCCGGCGGTGCCAGCAGCAGGCCTGAAACCCGGTTCGGCACCGAGATCGAGTTCACCGTCCCGGAGGAGCACTTCGACGTCGCCGTGCAGGAACTCGGTGCCGCGTTCCGCGATGCCGGGCTGGGGGACTGGCGCGACGGCCAGGAACTGGCGTCCGGCTTGGTGAAGAAGGCTCCCGACCGCTGGCGCCTGGTCGACGAGGACACCCTGGAGAGCGGGATCGAGGCGGTGTCGGAGAAGCTCGCCGGCGACTCGCGGTCCTGGCAGCGCTTCGAGACCGCGGTCGACACCATCCGCTCCGTCGTGGAGAAGTACGGCGGCTCGGTCGACGAGGGCGGCGGACACGTCAACGTCAGTCACGAGGGCGCTGCCTTCACCCCGCGAGCGAGCGTCGCCCTCGCGGCCCTGGCGAAGGCCCGCGAGCAGTCGCTGTACCGGATGGCGAACCCGACGATGGGTGGGCCGCAGCGCGAACTCCGCGCGGTCGGCCCGATGCCGGTTCCGCCACGCGCCGACACCACCCGCACGCCCGAGGACGTTCGCGCGCTGAACTCCAGCCGCAACGAAGGGTTGAACTTCGAGCACGTCCAGGGCGGTGCGAACGACCGCTGGGAGTTCCGGATGTTCCCCAGCAGCACCGACAAGGGGGAGTGGCAGGCCCGGGTGGAGCTGGCGTCGGCGATGGTCACCGCGGCGCAGGATCCCGCGAACCACGACCGCATCGAGGCGCTGCTGTCGGACCCGAGGCTGCTGGGCGACGAGACCGGCGACCGCTCGGACGAAGCCCAGCTCAGCGACCTGCTGGGCCTCTTGGAGGTGCTGCCGCTGAGCAAGGCGGCCGAGCAGCAGATCGTGGAGCTCTTCGCGGCCACCGAGCCGTGGCGTCGCAGCGGAGCCACCGACGACTTCCAGACGCTGGCGGTGCCCACCCGCGACGGACTGCACTACCCGAGCCCGGGCGAGGACGTCTCGGCGCTGGTCCAGCACGGCCGCGACACCAACCCGAACCCGGACGTGCAGGTCATCCGGGTCACCGCCAGCCAGGACGGCGACCACCTCACCCTCTGGGACGGCGAGAACCGCACGGCCCGCGATTTCGCCAACTTCGTGCGGTTGCACCCCGGGTTCGACGAGGACCGCGGGGTGGTGCTGGAGACCGGCGACGTCGACACCCGCGTCATCCAGGACGTCGCCCGCTTCTTCGGCAACGCCGAGATCCGGCCCCGCCAGGAACACGCGCCGAACGCAGAATCCGCCGACATCTCCCCGGGGCTGCCGCCCTCGGACGGCTCCCGGCACTCGTCGAGGTCGCGCCACTCGCACGAGTCCTCGCGCTCGCACCGCTCCTCGCACTCACATCACTCGTCGAGGTCCCACCACTCCTCGCGATCGCACCACTCGTCCTCGTCGAGCCGACCTGCCTACGGCACCTATACGGCAGCGCCGTCCTCGACCGGTCCGGTGACGCTGGACAACCCGCAGTTGCGGGCCAATCCCTCACGTCCGCAGTGGATGTACCGGGGTGACACTCGTCCGACTGAGGTGATCTTCCGGGATGGGATGACGTCGTGGGGTCGTGATTACAACCTGGTGTCGCACGTGCACGGTGGTGAGCACGCGCGGGATTCGGGGTACGTGTCGGTGACGCCGAGCGCGGTGGCCGCCCATCAGTTCGTCGTCCCCGACGGCGGAGAACCGATCCGGTACCAAGGTCGTTGGTACGTGCCGATGTCGGGGCAGATCTACCAGATCGAGTCCTCGGGCAACATGATTCACATGGCGTCGCAGAACCTGCCGCGGGATCTGCTGGACCGGATGCAGTACCAGACGGAGTGGGATTCGGTGCGGCACGTGGATCGCCGCAACATCCACTCGGCCATGACCGTGAGCGGGCACTTCCACCAGGGCCCGGATGGCAGGCGCACGATCCTGCCCGGCACGACGCCGCGACTGAGCAACGTCGAGAACGACGGGTTCGTCGACGGGTACCGGGGTTACGACCCGCACGCCGACTCGGGGAGCGGGTTCACGCGGGAGACCGATCTCGGCCTGGGCGGCCGGTCTCGGCGGCGTCGCTCGCCCTCCGAGGAGTACGACGACCGCTACTACGACTACCCGTCCTCGTCCGACCGGCGGCGGTAACCGCCCCCGCGCCTGACCGCGAACAGGTTGAACCTCCCCGCCTCCGCCATCCGTGACAGTAGCGGGGCCAAAAGGAGGAGGCAGGCACCACATGGGCGCGTTGGTCGTCGAGCGAATGGGCGCAGGCGTGGTCGTGCGTGCGGAGGAGGCGCGTGCGCCCGTGCCGCCGCCACCGTTCACCCTGGCGGACGGGCGAACGCAGGTCTACGTGGACGAGACCGCGCTGCCCACCTTCGAGCAGCTCGAACCCGAGGTGCTCGCCGGCCTGCGCAACGAACTGCGCCCCGAGGGCGTCGGTCTCCCCGCGATCAGACTGCTCTCCTCGCGGGCGGGTCTCGCCGCCCGCGACGGTTCCCGTCCGCTGGCGCTGAGGTTGTCCGAAGCTCTCGGCACCGAGGTCGTGGCGCCCGACGGGGAGCTGCTGATGCTGCCCGGCGGCGAGCTGTTCTCCGCAGGTGAGCAGACGGGCTGGGTCGGTTTCCGGCCTGGGCGGTCGAAGCTGCACGACGGACCCCGCTACCCGATTCCGGACTGGCAGGACGGGCTCTCGACGAGCCTGCGCACGCGGCCCGTCGACCCGCGCATCAGCGTCACCCCCATCCCGGCGGGGATCTGGGTGCGGGCCGCGGGACATCCGCCCCGACCCCACGGCGACTCCGGCTTCCAGGTGCCGCTGTCCCGGAACCGGCTTGCCATCGTCGTCGGAGCACCGGGTGAGCCGCTCCCCGCGACCGAAGCCCTCGCGGCGTTCGTCGGCGGGCTTCCCGCGCCGCAGCGCGACACGTTCGGCCTGATCAGCTACGGGCCCGAGCCGGTGAGCGTCCGGCCGCTGGCCCAGCAGCTCGCCGAGCTCATCGGTCAGCCCGTGCACGGGTGCCACGCCGTGCCGCAGTACCTGCCCGAAGGCGGCCAGACGTGGGTGGTCCCCGATGATGCGGGTCAACCCAGCTGGCTCCCGTTCGTGCTGGAGAGCACCTACCAGCCCGGGGTTCCGCCGACACCGCGCAACTGGCTCCCACCGGTTCCCGGGCTCACCGGGGCTGGGACCGGAACGTTCTGGCTGCAGGACGGCTGGCTGGTCGACGTGCTGCCGGCAGGACTGCTCGTGCGCCCCGTCCGCGTGCCCGTCGACCCCGTCGCGTCGCGGCTGCCCATCTCGCCCGACGCGGTCAACCTGGTCGTCAGCTCCGCAGGCGGAGTACCGCCGGAGCGGGTCCTGACCGCGGTGGAACGCCTCGCCGCCGAGCTGCCCGCCGAGACGCGCGAGCGCCTGCGGCTGATCGCCACGCCCCACGCCGGGCCCGACCACCTGGGTCGCCTCGCCGCGTCGCTGCACGTCGGCGTGCACGTGCTCGGCGCCGCAGGGCCCGGTCCCGCCGTCGAGGTCGCCGCGAACGCGCCCTTGGGAGCGCACCCGTGGGAGGCGTCGGCCGGTGCGGTGCCCGCGGGCACCGGCGGGCAGGCGATCGCCTGGGTTCCAGCTCCTCCGGCAGGCGTTCCCGCCACGACCGAGCCCGTCACGACGGCGCTCGCAGCGACGCAACCGCCCACTGCTTCCCCGGAATCCGGTGCGGGGGACGACCAGCCGGCGGCCGCGGTGTCAGCGACCCGACCGATGACGGCCGGGCCGATCCGGCACCAGCCGACCGAGCCCTTGCGCATCGTCTCGCCGGTGGCAGTCGACGCCGAGGGCAGGATGCGCCCCATCGGCGACGGCTGGCACCGGGGCGAACCCGGTGCAGCAGCCCAGGAGATCGAGCGCGCCGAGGTCCCTCCGGTGCCCGCATCCTTGGGATCCGCGAGCACGCCGCTCTCGCACTCGCCCGAACCGCAGCCCTCGGCGAAGCCCGAGGAGGAGCCGGCGGTCGAGGAGACGTCGGCCTCGACCGCGGGCCCGACCGCGCAGGACGCTCCGGTGCCCGCGGCGAACGTCGAACCGAACGCTCCGGCCGCAGCGGAAACGACTGCGGCACCGGCAACCTCGTCCGGCGGTCCGACCTCGGTCGCCCCCAGCGCGATCCCGACCGTGGTGACGTCCGCGCAGATCCCGGTGGTCGCCTCCAGCACGCCGCTCCCGTCGATGACGCCTGCCGCTCGCGAGCCCGCGCCGGAACCGGCGGCACCGCCGCAGGAGGATCCGCCACCCGCCGCGCCACCGTCACCTGCCGCACCACCACCTGCTGCACCGGCGGCAGGTCCGGGGCCGGCTTCGGGACCGCGCCCGCCGGCCTCGCCTCCACCGGCTCGACCGGCGCCTCCTGTGAGGCCGACGTCTGCGCCGGTCGCCGCCGCACCGGCTCCGGCTCCTGCCGCGACCGCGACCCATCGCATGCCCGCGCCGGTCGCGCCCGCCGCACCGGTGCTTCCGGCCCCGGTCGCCCCACCGGTCCACGCCCCGACACCGGTCCCGCCGCCGCCCGCCGCAGCGGTGCAGCAGGGCCCCGCGTCGGGCCCGGCGGCCGCAGCCGCGCAGGCGCCGGCCACGGCCGCACCGGCCGACCCGTCGGTGACAGCGGTGACGCAGGCGAACGCCGCTCCAGCTGAGCAGGTTTCGGATGCCGCGGACGCTCAGGCGTCCCGAGCCGACGCAGCCGATGCCCGGTCCGCCGCGGACCAGACGACCGCGCTCGACCTGGCCGAGGTCGAGGCCGCTGTTGAAGCCGCGCCGACGGCTTCCGACACCGCGCAACAGCAGGAACCCGCAGCGGTGGAAACGGTTTCGGCGACCGATGTCGCGGCCGCGAACGTCGCCGTCGTGGAGGCGACCGAGGCCGTCACGGAGGAGGTCGTCGCGGAGGAGGCCGCCGAGGCCGGGCTGGCCGACATCGGGCAGGCCGAGACCGATGAGCAGGTCGCCGCAGCGGTGTTGAAGCCGCTGCTGCTGGTGGACCACTCCAGCACCGAGGAAGACCGCCAGCGGTTCAAGAAGTCGCTGGGCTGGAAGTACGACGCGGCCACGCGCTCGGTGACCCGCCTGCTCGCCGAGCGCCCCGGCCTGCGCGGTGGCATGCCGGTGGACGACGCGATGCTCACCGAACTCGCTGCCGTGCACGTGTTCGCCACCTCCGACCAGCGCCAGTTCGTCGACGCGATCCGCTCTGGAGACGCGACCTCGCAGTACCCGTTCATCTCCTGCCTGGCGGGAGGACTGCGGCGGCTTCCGTCGTTGCAGGGCCTGGTCGTGCGCGGTGGTCCTGGCGAGGTGGAGACGGTCGAGGACTACGTCGTCGGCAGCGAACTCGTGGAACCCGCCCCGATGCTGGGGGTTTCGGACGGATCGGCTGACGTGCCCGGTTCGGTGGAGCTGCTGATCTGGTCGGTGACCGCGCGGAGGCTTGGCGGCCTCGCCGACGACGAGAACTCCGCCGACGTGGTTTTCCCGCCTGCCACCTCCTACCGGGTCCTGGCCGTGGAAGCGGATTCCGGCCGCGTGCTGCTCACCGAGGTCGGGAAGAAGCAGCGGTCCGAAGAAGCGCGCAAGCGGCACGACGCCCGGGTGCTGGAACGGCTGACCGAGGCGGCCAAGAGCCGCGACGAGCGCGCCGGTTCCGAGGTGAGAGCGCCCGATCACGAGCGGTACTCGGTGTTGCTGGGCGAGCCGGCGAGCCCGTTCGCCAAGCCCGCTGGGGTCGATCGGTGAGCCCGCGACCTCCTGAGGTGCACCGGTTGCTGCTGCAGCTGGCGGGCCGGATGCCCGACGCCGAGCTCGCGGTCCTGCGCACCTGCCTCGCCGACGGCGAGCTCGACGAGATCGCCGAATCGCTCGTCACAGCGGTCGGTCTGGGGTTGGCGCTGACCGACGCCGAGGTCGACCTGCTCACGTCGCTGGCGCAGGCCCACGACGTCGATCCCGGGGGTCTAGCGGACGCCCCTCGGTGCGCCGAACCACCGCCGTGGCGCTTCACCGCCGAATCGGGCGACGATGTCGACGAGGCGGCGGTGCGCGCGGCGGAACGCGTGGGCGGGGTGCGGGCGCTGTGGCGCAGCGGTCGCATCTCGGCGGAGACGACCGAGCCGCTCCATCTCGTGGAAGCGGGCGAGGACGCCGACCTGATCGAGCTGACCGCCGAGATCCAGCACGGTCTCACCGAAGCCGGTGCCGAGCCGCGGGTGGAGGTCTTCCCGGCTGGTGCCGCCCCGACCACCTACCACGAGAGCGCGCTGGCGGCGTCGGAACTGATCTGGGACCCCGCGCCACCCGTGCGGCTGGCTCGCGTCTTCGACGGCGCGGACACCCTGGGCAAGCCGTTCTTCCGGCCCGATCACCCCCGGGCCGAGGCCGCGGAACGGCAGCGCCTGCTGGGTTATCTGCGTTCGGCGCCGATCGCGATGTCCACGGATCAGGTCATGCCGGACGTGATCGACCCGAACCGCACCGTGCCGCTGAACTTCCGCTCGGACGGCACCTGGGTCTGGAACGACGCGGTCCACCACTATCTCGACAAGTACCACCTGGCACCGGATCCCGAGCTGGTCTCGCACGTGGTCGCCGCGACGGCGAACGTCGCGCCGCTGGGGCGCCTCGACCTGCACCGGGCGATCGCCGTGCTCACCGAATCGTCGACACCACAAGCGCGAGAAGAAAAACTGGGGCGAGAATGACCAACACACGTTCGATGCTGTCGGTCTCGGCGACCGCGCCCGACTCGTTCCGCACCATCGGCGACGCGATCGCCTCGGCGACCACGGGCGACGTCATCTCCATCCAGCCCGGCACCTACACCGAGTCGGTGGTGCTCAGCCGCGACGTCACGCTGTCGGCGGCGGGTGCGGCGGGCGGCGTCCGCATCGAGTCCAGCGGTGACCCGGCCATCGTGATGGCGGCCGAGACCGCCGTCCTCTCCGGTCTGGTCCTCGTCCACAGCGGAGCCGAGACCTCGGCCATCGACGTCTCCACCGGCCGGCTGCGGATGGAGGAGTGCCGCGTCGAAGCGGCGTCGGCGGCAGCGCTCTACGTGCACGGTCAGGCCGAAGCCAGCGCCAGCGGAACGGAGTTCACCAACCCCTCCGGGGCCGGGGTGATCGCCATCGACGGTGCGGGCGGGCACTTCGGCAACTGCACGATCAGCGACGTCAAGGCCGCCGCCGTCGTGATCCGCACCGATGCGGACCCGCAGTTCGTCGACTGCACGATCAGCGATGCGGCCGGCAGCGCGGTGCTGGCCGCCGAGCGCGCCAGGGGAGCGATGCGCGATTCCCGGATCGTGCGGGCGGGCAATCCCGCCGTCGTGGTCGAGGGCAGCAGCTCGTTCCGGATGAGCGGCACCGCCATCACCGAACCGACCGGCGTCGGGTTGCTCATCGCCTCCCAGTCCACGCCCGTCATCGAGGACTGCACCATCACCGCGCCGGGAGCCCAGGGCGTCGTGCTCGTGCAGCAGGGGCGGCCCGAGGTCCACCGGCTGCGCGTCGACAAGCCCGCCGGGTACGGCCTCCACGTGCTCGAAGGATCCCAGGGCGAGTTCAGCGAGTGCACCATCGCGGATTCCCGGGATGCGGCGGTGTGGATCGCCGGAGCGTCGCCGTCGTTCTCCGGGCTGGAGGTGACCGGTGCCGGCGGACCTGGCGTGGTCGTGGCCGACAGCGGCACGGGCACGTTCCGGGAGCTGACGCTGCGCCGCCCGACCGGGCCCGGGATCGACGTGCGCGCCTCGAAGGTGACGGTCTCCGGTGGTGCGATCGTCGAGGCGGCCGGTGATGCGGTGCTGCTGGCCGAGAAGGCCGAGATCGAGATCGAGGACGTCGCCGTCTCTGGGGCGGGCGCGGTCGGCGTCCGCATCACCGAGCAGAGCTCCGCAGACCTGCGCGGCGTCACCGTCGCGGGCGGTCGCGGCACAGCGGTGCTGGTCTCGGACGGTCAGTCCGTGCTGCGCGGCTGCGACCTCTCCGACGCGGGCGAGCACGGGGTGAAGGCCTCCGGGACCTCGTCGGTGGCCCTGGAGCAGACGCGCATCCGGGGCTGCGAGGGCAACGGCCTGGAATGGGCCGCTGGGTCGTCGGGCGTGCTGGACCGCTGCGAGATCTCCGGGAACGCCGCGGACGGGATCGTCGTCGGGTCCACCGAGTCGATCAGCGTGCGCGACACCGTCTCCAAGGACAACGGCGGCGCGGGCGTGCGGCTGCAGGTCCGCCGCGACAACGTGCGGCTCAGCGGCATCACCAGCGCCCAGAACGGCGACCCGGAGAGCGATTCCGGCGAGGCCGCACCCGAATCCGACGACACGACGCGGTTCGGGAGCTCCCGCACCGCGGACTCCGCTGCGTCGAGCGAGACCGGCCACGAGGCCCCGGCGCCCGCGCAGGCCAAGCGCAGTTCCGAGGGGCGGCTCGGTGAGCTGCTCGGTGAACTCGACGCGCTGGTGGGGCTCACCGACGTCAAGCGCGAGGTGGAGGTCCTGACCCGCCTGGAGCAGATGGCGGAGAAGCGGGCGGCGGTCGGCCTGCCGATGCCGCCGATGAGCAGGCACCTCGTCTACGCGGGCTCGCCCGGTACCGGTAAGACCACGGTCGCCCGGCTCTACGGGCAGATCCTCAAGGAGCTCGGCGTGCTGCGCATGGGCCAGCTCGTCGAGGTGGGGCGCGCCGATCTGGTCGCCAGCGTCGTCGGCGGGACGGCGCTGAAGACGACCGAGTGCTTCGAGAAGGCGCTCGGCGGCGTGCTGTTCATCGACGAGGCTTACACGCTCTCCGGCGGCGGTGGCGGCGGCGCCGACTTCGGTCAGGAAGCGGTGGACACCCTGGTCAAGCTCATGGAGGACCACCGCGAGGACGTCGTGGTCATCGTCGCCGGCTACACCATGGAGATGCGGAAGTTCCTGGCCACCAACCCCGGTCTGGGCTCCCGGTTCTCGCGGACGATCGAGTTCGCCGACTACAGCAACGACGAGCTGGTCACCATCGTCGAAGGCATGTGCCGGGCCAACGACTACCGGCTGGAGTTCGAGACCCGCGAGGCGGTGCTGGGGTTCTTCCAGAAGTACCCGCGCGACGAGGCGTTCGGCAACGGCCGCACCGCCCGGAAGGTCTTCGAGGAGATGATCGGCCGCCAGGCCTACCGCCTCGCCGACGACCCCGAGCTGAACCCGGTGGCCATGACCAGGCTGCTGCCGGAGGACATCGGGGCGCTGCCGGGCAGCGGTGTCGGTGCCGGCGCGGCCAACGCCGACACGGCGATGGTGGAGAGCCTGCTCAACAAGCTGCACCACATGGTCGGGCTCGCCGACGTCAAGTCGGAGGTCGGCAACATGGTCGACCTGCTGGCCTCGGCCAAGCAGCGCCAGGCCGCCGGACTACCGGTCCCGTCGCTGAGCAGGCACCTGATCTTCGGCGGGCCGCCCGGTACCGGCAAGACGACGATCGCCCGCCTCTACGGCGAGATCCTCGCCGCGCTGGGCATCCTCCAGCGCGGTCAGGTCGTCGAGGTCGGGCGCGGTGACCTGGTCGGCGAGTACGTCGGCCACACCGCGCACCGCACGACGGAGGCGTTCGACCGGGCGCGCGGTGGTGTGCTGTTCATCGACGAGGCCTACACGCTGTCCTCCCAGCGCGGTTCCAGCTCGGACTTCGGGCAGGAGGCCATCGACACCCTGGTCAAGCTGATGGAGGACCACCGCGACGAGGTCGTGGTGGTGGCCGCGGGCTACGAGGGTCAGATGGAGGAGTTCCTGGCCGCGAACCCGGGTCTGTCCTCGCGCTTCTCGCAGCGGGTGCGATTCGCCGACTACAGCAACGACGAGCTGGTCACCATCGTCACCCAGCACGCGGCGGCGGCCGGGTACGAGTGCACGGGGCCGACGGTCGCCGCGTTGCGGGCGCACTTCGTGTCGACCCCGCGTGGCCCGTCGTTCGGCAACGGTCGTTATGCCCGGCAGGTCATGGACGCGGCCGTCACCCGGCACGCCAAGCGCCTGCGGCTCACCGCTTCGCCGACCCTGGAAGACCTCTGCCTGCTGCTGCCCGACGACGTGCCTGCCGCGGGTGAGGTGGCCAGCGGCTGAGCCCGGCGAGGCCGGGGCCGTCGCCGAACCGGAAAACGGGTGGCCGCGTCGACTACCGTCGGCGGGGTGCTGACGGAACTCGCGCAACGCCACGGCCTGAGGGTGCGGGTCCTGGAGATCGACGAGACCGGCTGGGACTTCCAGGTCGGCCACGCGGTGGACGCCGACGGGACCCGCTGGGTGCTGCGCGTGCCTCGGCGGCGCGAGGTCGGCGCTCACGTCGGGGTCGAGCGCCGGTTGCTGGAGCACCTGCGCCCGCGCCTGCCCGTGGCCGTGCCCGACTGGGAGATCTGCACGCCGGAGCTCATCGCCTACCGCAGGCTCCCGGGCAGGCCGCTGGGCCCGGAACATCCGAAGACGCTGGAGTACCAGTGGTGGCGGGAGCCCACGGAGGAATTCTTCGCCGACCTGGGTGCGGTGATCGCGGAACTGCACCGCACCCGGGTCGACGAGGTCGCTCGGCTGGGCGTGGCGGTCTCAGGCGACCGCGACCTCCGCGAGGAGGTGCGCGATCACCTGGTGCTGGCCGAGCGGATGATGGAGGTTCCCGAGAAGAAGGTCGCGCGCTGGCGGTCCTGGATTCACGACGACGGGTACTGGTCAGGGGCCGCGGATCTGCGCCTTGTTCACGCGGACCTGCACCCCGGCCATGCGCTGGTGGACCAATCCTGCCGTCTTGCAGGGGTTCTGGACTGGACGGATGCCGCCGTCGACGAACCCGCGCTCGATTTCGTGGCGGCGCACAACGCCTTCGGTGAGCGGGGACTGTCTCGGTTGCTGGCGGGTTATGCCGGTGCCGGCGGGACGGTGCGATCGGGTTTCGCGGATCATGTTCGGCTCCTCTCCGAGTTTCGGTTCTCGGTGTCGTTGGGCGTGCACGCGGTGGAGACGGGACAGGGCGGATTCCTGGACATCGCGCAGCGGCGCCTTCTCGGTTGAGCGCCGTGTGCCTTTTCCACTCTTGAGTTCTCAAACAGCAAGCCGGAGAGCGATCTCGCGCTCTTCGAACTGGTGTTCCCAGTGTGCGCTCGCGGTCCCGGAAAAGCCAGCGCATTCCGATCGCTGGATGGGGTGGTGCATGTGGTCACGCTCCGAGATCGATTGGGCGGAAAAGGCTCCCGAGATCCACTTCGGAGTGATCACACCACCGGGATGGGGATCTCGAAGTGCACCGCCGGGCTGTGGGCGGGGTCGGTGCGCCCGTCGTGGATCTCCTTCGCGACGCTGCGCCAGAACGGCTCGGCTCCCTCGATCGCGGCGTTGGTGTGCAGGTAGATCGACTCGTACCCGGGTGTCAGCGCGACGAACCTGCAGGCCTTCTCGACGAGGTGCCGGGCCAGCCCGTGGCGGCGGTGCTCGCGGCGGACGTAGACGCGGAAGATCTGCGCGGTGGTGCCGGAGGGGTAGCGCTCCGCGAGCCAGGGGGCGTGCGGCGGGCTCTGCGGGCCGTCCGCGCGGACCGCGGTGGTGGCCACGACCTCGTCGTCGAGCGCGGCGACCAGCAGCGTCTGCCGGGGGTCGGTGAAGTACGCGGTGTCCATGTCGACGACGTCGTCGTGCCAGCGCGGGGTGTAGCCGTGGCCGAACTCCCGGTAGAAGGTGTCGAGCATGACCGACCTGGCGCCCCTCGCGTCGTCCGGGGTGGCCTCGCGGACCACGTAGCGGCCGACCTGCTGTTGCCCGAGCTGAACCACTCGCCCTACCTCCCTGGTAGCTGTTTATGGGTTGGTTTGCGTGGCGGTGCGGGTGGCGGAAACCCCCGAAGGGGAAAGCGCAGCGCCTTCGTGGACTCCGTGCGCCGCTCCTGATGTCTTCCGCTTACCCCGGGGGTGGACATCGGCGTCGGCGGCGTACTCGCCACGAAGGCGCTGGCGAACCCGCGGCGGTGCGGGCTGAGTCCCACACCTGAAACAGCGGCTCCGCCGCATACCTAAAACCGCTCCTTAGCTGAACACGTCTTTTGAAAATCATATTCAATAAACGGTTGGCTATGCGTCCCGACCTGCTGCTTCGGCCGTGACGAGAGAGCGGGTGACCGCGTGCTGAGGCGTGGTGAGGACGTCGGAGGCGGAGCCCTGCTCGACCACCCGGCCCTCGTCGAGGACCAGCACCCGGTGCGCGAGACCGGCGACACCGGCGAGGTCGTGGGTGATGATCAGCAGCGCGCAGCCGGTGTTGTGCTGCAACTTGGCCAGCACGTCCAGCAGGTCGGCCCGTCGCTTCGGGTCCAGACCCGAGGTGATCTCGTCGCAGATCAGCACGTCCGGCTCGGCCAGCACCGCCCGCACCAGCGCGGCCCGCTGCAGCTCCCCGCCCGACAGGCCCGACGGGGTGCGCGACGCCGTCGACTCGGGGATCCCCAGCTGCGCCAGCTCCTCGGCTGCCCGCGCGCGAGCCCGCTCGCGCGGCACCGCCCGCAGCCGTTCGGCGGTGCGCGCGACCTGGTCCAGGACCGGGGTGAACTCGCTGAACGAAGCTCGGGCGTCCTGGAATACGTGCTGCACGCGCGCGAGCTGGTCCCGCGAGCGGCGGCGCAGCACCGGGGACAGCGGCCGGTCGTCCAGCACGACCTCACCGCCGCGATGCCGGTGCAACCCCGAGACGCACCGGGCCAACGTGGTCTTCCCGCTGCCGGAACGTCCCAGAACCGCGAGCCTTTCCCCTGCGGCGACCTGCAGCGACACCCCGTGGAGCGTCTCGGTGCCGCGATGACCGGCGGTCAGCTGCCGCACCGACAGCACCGGATCGGTGGTCCGCGGTGGTGCCGTCACCACCGGTGCGGACTCGGCGACCTCGTCCACATCGGACGCCCGGATCCGCCCGCCCTCCACCAGGAGGACCCGGTGCGCTAGGTCCCGGACGAGGTCGAGGTCGTGGGTGAGCAGCAGGATCGCGACCCCTTGCTCGGACACCGCGCGCAGCTCGGCGGCCAGCTCGGCCCGCACCACGGGGTCCTGGCCGGTCGTCGGCTCATCGGCGATGAGCAGAGCCGGGTCACCGATCAGGGCCTGGGCCAGCACGACCCGCTGCTGCTGCCCGCCGGAGAGCTGGTGCGGGTAGCGGCGCAGGAACCGCTCGCCGTCGGGCATCCGCGCTCGCCGCAGCGCGTCCAGGACGCGCTCCCGGGCCTGGTTCTTCGGCACGTGCAGCCGTGCGATCTCGGCGAGCGCGGAACCGATGCGGCGCACCGGGTTCAGCGCCGCCGACGGCTGCTGCGGGATGAAGCCCACCCGGCCGTCGATCTCGACAGAACCCGAGAGCACCGCACCGGGCGGCTTCTCGCCGAGCAGCGCCAGCGCGGTGGTCGTCTTGCCGCTGCCGGACTCGCCGACGAGCGCCGCGATCTCACCGGCCTCCAGCTGGAACGTTGCGCGGGAGACCAGTTCGCGCTCGTCGATGGTGACGGTCAGGTCCCGCACGTCGATGGCGGTCACCGTGCCTCCAGGAAGTTCGCGTCGGACTGCTTCAACCGCCGGTCGAACAGCAGGTTCACCCCGACCGACAGCGCGATGATCAGCAGGGCCGGGAGCACGACCGCCCAGGGTTGCAGGAACAGACCCGTGCGGTTGCGGTCCACCATCGCCGCCCAATCGGCTTCTTGCGGCGAGATTCCCACGCCGAGGAAGCTCGCCGAGGCCACCAGATAGATCGCTCCGGTGAACCGGGTCCCGAGGTCGGCGGCCAGCGTGCGACGCATCGCGCGGGCCACGTAGCCGACCGCGATCCGGGGCAACCCTTCGCCCTGCAGGCGCATCGCCTCCACGGCCGGTCGCGCTGAGACCGACAGGGCGGCGGCGCGGGTGATGCGCACGACGTCCGGCAGGTTGATCAGCGCCACCACCGCCACCAGCACCCGCGGGTCACCCGGCGACAGGGCCGCCAGCAGCAGCAACATCAGCATTGACGGCACCGCCAGCAGCAGGTCCAGCGGGCGCATCACGGTCTCGTCGGCCAGCCGGCTGCGCGTCATGCCCGCGAGCAGGCCGAGCGGGACGGCCAGCAGGTACGTGCAGGTGGTGGCGGCCACCGCGATCAGCACCAGCGAACGGCCGCCGAGCAGCACCTCGTCGAGCACGTCGCGGCCGACGAAGTCGGTGCCGAACACGTGCCCGCCGCCGAGCAGGAACGCCACGTCCTTGGCCGGGTCGTCCGCGGCGAACAGCGGCCCCAGCAGGGCCACCAGCACCGGGACCGCCACGAGCGCTGCGGGGATCGAGTACTTGGTCATCGGTGGGCCTCCGCGGCGGGGGACAGGACGCGGGCGGCGATGTCGGCACCGAGGTTGACCAGCACGGTCGTGCTCGCGAAGACCAGCGCCAGGCCTTGCAGCACCGGCAGGTCGCGCGCCGAAACCGCCTCTAGCAGCGTGGTTCCCAGGCCCGGGACCACGAAGATCGCCTCCACCACGATCACGCCGCCGATCAACCAGTCCGCCGTCCGGGCGAGCTGCTGCACAGCGGGAGCCGCGGCGTTGGGCAGCGCGTGCGCGAACGTGATCCGGGCCGGGGAGAGGCCGAGCCGGCGCGCGTGCTGGACGTAGGGGGAGCGCAGCGCCTCGATCATCCCGGCGCGCACCAGCCGGCTCAGCGAGCAGATCGGCCGCAGCAGCAGCACGACGACCGGCAGCACCAGCAGCCCGGGCTCCTGCAGCAGCGAACCACCGACGGCGGTCGGCGGGAACCAGCCCAGCTGCACGGCGAAGACCGTCACCAGCAGGATGGCCATCGCGAATTCCGGCGCTGCGTAGAGCCCGAGCGTCGTGCTGGTGATGAGCCGGTCGAGCCGGCCGCCCTCCCGGCGCGCGGCCAGGACCCCCACGCCGGTCGACATCGGCACCAGCAGCACCAGTGCGAGGGACGCCAGCAGCAGCGTGGGTCCGGCCGCCGACCCGATCACCTCGGCGACGCTGCGCGGCCCGGCCAGCGAGGTGCCGAGGTCGCCCTGCGCGGCGGCGGCCAGCCAGTCCCCGAACCTCTGCCACATCGGCCTGTCCAGGCCCAGCTGGTCGCGCAGCGCGGCGATGACCGCCGGGTCCGGGTTGTCCCCGGCGATCGTCACCGCGGCGTCCCCCGGGAGTGCTTCGGTCAGGAGGAAGACGCCCACCACGACGAGGAACACCTGGACGACACCGAGCGAGATGCGCCGCAGCAGGTAGTGCGTCACGCCAGCCACACCTTGTCGAAGCGCGCCCAGTCCAGGGTGTTGGCCGGCGCGCGGTCGTCGACCCCGCCGACGTTGCTCGCCGAGGCCACGATCCAGTCGGACACGCCCCACCAGGCGAAACCGCCCTCGTGGAACAGCTGCTCCTGCATGCGCCGGTAGATCTCGGTGCGGCGGTTCTCGTCCTGGGTGGACTGCGCCTCGTCGTAGAGAGCGTCGAAATCGGGTCGCCGCCAAGCGGTGTTGTTGGTCGTGGAACCCGAGAGCAGCCGCTGCGAGAAGTGCGATTCCAGCGGCATGCCCCCCGAGCGGTAGCTGGCGAGCACGCCGTTCTTGGCGATGTCCGACCAGTAGGTGTCCTTGTTGCCGAGCCGGACGTTGAGGTTCAGCCCCACCTGGCGGGCCTGATCGCTGATGGCCATCGCTGCTTCCTTCAGCCCGGTGGAGGCGTCGGAGGTGTCGAAGTCGATGGTCATTCCCTCAGCCCCCGCCTGCCGCACCAGCGATCGCGCGCGCTGGAGGTCCTGCCGCCGCTGCGGCAGGTCGGCGTAGTAGCGGTAACCCTTGCCGTAGACGTCGTTGCCGACCTGGCCGGAGCCCTGCAGCACCGAGCGCAGCAGCTCCTCGCGGTCGATCAGGTGGAAGAGTGCCTGGCGCAGCTCTGGGCGGTCGAACGGCGGGCGGTCGACCTTCATGGCCAGCCCGTGGAAGTTGCCCAGCGGGAGCCGGTGCACCTGGATCTGACCGCTCGCCTCGTAGGTGCGGGCGCTGGTGATCGTGAGGTCGTGGGCGTAGTCGATCTGCCTGCCCAGCAGCGCGTTCACCCTGGCCGACTCGTCGTTGGTGACGACGATCTGCAGCTCGTCGACCAGCGGAGCCCCGTCGAAGTAGTCGGGGTTGCGGGCGGCGAGGAACGAGCGTCCCGGTTCGAAGGAGATCAGCTTGAACGGCCCGGAACCGACCGGACGGCTGAAGTCGGTGGTGCCCTCGGGGATGATGTAGGCCCCCAGCGTCGCCAGCGCGTTGGGGAACTCGGCGTAGGGGCGCTTCAGGCGGAACTCGACGGTGCGGTCGTCGATCGCGCGACTGCCGGGCAGGTCGATCACCGACAGGCTGGACTTGGCGCGTCGGCTGCCCCCGGGTTCGGTGATGCGCGCGTAGCTGGCCAGCACGTCCGCCGCGCGCACCGGGCGACCGTCGTGGAAGGTCGCCTGCCGCAGCGTGATCCGCCAGGTCCGCAGGTCGGCGGAGGGCTCCCAGCGCTCGGCCAGGCGCGGCTGCGGGGACATGTCGGAGCCGTAGTCGGCGAGCTTGTCGAAGAGGGCCTTGGCACGGGCGATCTCGATGTAGAGGTCGGTTTCGTGCGGATCCAGCACCTCGGCCGCACCGCCGCCGGAGAAGGCCGCGCGTAACCGGCCGCCAGGGCGCGGCGGTCCAGCGCTGCTTCCCGCGCCCGGAGCGCAGCCGGTGAGCAGCACGGCACCGGCGGTCAGGCCGAGGAAGCCGCGTCGGTTCAGGTTCTGCATGGTTCTCCTCTTCGGAGTCTCTTCAGTGGTCGGCTTGTGTGGGGTGGGGGAAGTTTTCATGAAAACTTCCCCCACCCCACACAAGCGGAACAGCGGCTACCGCCGTGATCTGAAACGACTTCATTGGCGTCGGCGGGCTACCAGGTGGAGGCGGTCTCCGGACATCCGCTCGGAGAGGTCCGCGTCGGCCTGCCAGGGGGCGTCGGTGCGGGGTCCGGGTTCGTCGAACAGGGCCAGGACCTCGAAGCCGCAGGTCGTGGCGAAGTGGCGGAGTTCCTGGGGGAACAGCAGCCGCCAGGCGGAGCGCTGGACGAGCTCGTCGCCGTCGTGGATCCAGGTGCGCTCGCGCCGGAGCAGCTGGTCGGCGTGGTCGATCCACAACTGCGTGCGGGACCGGTAGGTCGTCCCGTCGTAGCTGAGCTCCCGCTCGGTGATCCCGTCGAGGAGTTCGGTGTTGCCGAGGAAGAACGCGCCGTTGCGGGCTTCGGCGACCAGGAGCCCGCCGGGGCGGAGGTGGTCGTGGCACCGCGCGAGGAACGAGATCAGCTCCTCGTTGCGGTGGCAGTACAGCAGCGCGCTGTCCAGGCAGGTGACCACGTCGAACTCGCGGCCCAGCGAGAACTCGCGCATGTCGGCGACGACGAACTCCGCCTCCGGGCAGTGCCGCTGCGCGTGGGCGACCATCTCGGCGGAGCTGTCGATCCCGGTCACCCGGTATCCCCGGGGCGCCCAGCAGCGCGCGTCCCGCCCGGTCCCGGACCCCACGTCGAGCAGGTCCCGTCCCACGCTCTCGGATGGTGGAGAGGAGAACCTGGTGACGACGTCGTGGACGAAGGTGGCTGCGGCGTGGTGCGGGTCGGGGAACCACGCCTCGTAGATCGCGGGGTTGTCGGTCAGGAAGTTGCGCATGCGGATTCCTCCGGTCGGGGGCCGATTCCGGTGCGGCGGTGGACGACGAGGACGGCCAGGGTCGAGGTGAGTCCGATGAGGACGCACAGGGCGGACGGGAGCCAGGGCAGGCCCGGGGCCGCGAGATCGCTCGCCCACCCGATGAGGGCGTTGCCGGCCGCGGCGGTGAGTCCGGACGCCAGGTAGAACACGCCGAAGTAGGTCCCCGACAGGGCGGTTCCGCCGAAGGCCGGGATGAGCTCGTAGACGAACGGCTGCGCCAGCATCACGCCGACCGACAGGCCGAACGCCGTGACCAGGACCGGGAGCAGCCGCAGCAGCGCCTCTCCGGCGGAGGCGGGGGCGGCGCCGGGCACCACGCTCGCGGCGACGGCGGTGACGGCGAACGAGCCGCCCATCAGCGCCAGGCCGGTCGCGATCGAACGGCCCCGGCTCCAGCGCTCGGCGAACCGGGCGGTGATGCGCACCTGCAGCAGCAGGCTCGCCGCCGTCGACACCAGGAAGATCGCCGACACCGCCGCGGGCGATCCGGTGAACCGCTCGGCGTGCACGGGAAGCACCAGGTACAGCTGGTTCTGCAGGGCGAACATGCCGGTCAGCGCCGCGGTGAAGGCGAGGAACCGGCGATCGCCGAGCACTCCGCGCCAGTCGGTGAGCACCGAGTTCTCGGAGCGCTCCACCCGGTGCGGGGGCAGCACGAGCACCTGCGCGACCGTCAGCAGCGCGAAGATGACCGCGGCGACCACGGCCGAGAGCCGGAAGTTCACCAGCAGCAGGGCGCTGCCCACCAGCGGGCCCAGCAGCATGCCGGTGTTGGCGAACACGTTGAACAGCGAGAACGCTTCCGCGCGCCTGTCGCCGGCCTCCTGCGCGAGGTAGGCGCGCACCGCCGGGTTGAACAGCGCGCCGGCCAGTCCGCTGAGCACCGAGGCGCCCAGCAGCACCGGGACCGAGGAGCCGAACGCGAAGAGGCCGAAACCCACTGCGCGCAGGGCGCATCCGGCGATGATCACGTGGCGGGCGCCGAGCCGGTCCGCGGCAGTGCCGCCGACGAGGAACAGTCCCTGCTGACTCAGGTTGCGCACCCCGAGGATCACCCCGACCACCGCCGCCGACAGTCCCAGGTCGTGCCCGAGGTACCCGGCGATGTAGGGGATGAGCAGGTAGAAACCGGTGTTCACGCCGAGCTGGTTGACCAGCAGCACCTGCACGGCCAGGGGATAGCTGCGGATGAGGCGTAACGTGCTCACGCCAGTCGAACCCCCAGCCCGGTGGCGCCCTCGACCCGCAGCGTCCCGTCCTCGCCGCCGATGCCCGTCCACGGATCGCGGGCGAGCAGCAGGTGGCCGTCGAGGTCGACCCAGCGGGCCAGTCCCGTCAGATGCACGGCCGGGGCGATGCCCAGCGAACTGGCGACCTGGCAGCCGAGCATCACCTCGACGCCGGAACCGCGTGCCACGTCGATGATCTCCCGCGCAGCGCGGATCCCGCCGCACTCCGGGAGCTTGACGTTGATGCCGTGCACCCGCGATCCCAGCGCGCGCACGTCGGAGACGGTCCGGGCGTCCTCGTCGGCGATCACCGGGACCGGCGAGTCGGCCGCCACCTGCGCCAGAACGTCGGGAGTCCCCGGGGCGATCGGCTGTTCCACCGCATCGATGCCGAGATCGGCTGCGGTGCGCAGCATCTCGACGGCCTGCTCGGAGTGCCAGGCGCCGTTGGGGTCCAGCAGCAGCCGGACGCCCGGGACCGCGTCGCGGATGACCTCGACCCGCTCCAGCTCCTCGGGACCGGCGCCGATCTTCACCTTGAGCAGCCGGAACCCCTGCGAGGCCAGGTCGCAGGCGGCCGCGACCGAGCGGTGCGCCGGAGCGATCCCGATGGTCCTCGCGGTGGGAACCGGCCAGCGAGGCGCCGCACCGACGAGGTCGTACACGGCGACGCCGCGCGACCGGGCCACCAGGTCGTGCAACGCGGCGTCCACCGCTGAGCGCACCCCTGGCGCCCCCGAGACGCCGGAGACCAGTGCCGCCGTGGGATCGGAGTCGGCCAGCTCCGCTCGCACGACCGCCAGCTCCCGCTCGATCCGCGCCACGTCGAGCTCGTAGTAGACGCTGGTCACGGCTTCCCCGTGGCCGGTGACGCCGTCATGCTCCGCGGTGACGGTGACCGCGCCCCGCTCGGCCATCACCGAACGGGAGATCCGCAGCGGTTCGCGCAGCGCGAGACCGCCCACCTGCCAGCTCAGCTTCACGCGGGCACCCCCTGCTTCAGCAGCGGGTCGCTGACCACGCGGCACCGGGTCCACCCGGTGGCCTCGACCTCCGGGTCGGCGACCTCCACCGGGCGGGTGGCGGTGTCGGCGTCGAGAAGCCCACGAGCGCGGCAGAAGTCGTCGTCGAAGACGGTGCCCAGGTAGCGCTGCGGGCCGTCGGGGAACACCGTCACCACGTTCGCGCCGGGTTCCACCCGGGACGCCCACGCCGCGACCAGCGACACCGCGCCGGTGCTCCAGCCGCCGGTGACGAAGGAGTCGCGGGCCAGCGCGCGGCAGGCGGCCACCGCTTCGGCCGGGCCGATCCAGTGCACCTCGTCGAAGTCCTCGTAGGAGACGTTGCGCGGGTGGATGCTGCTGCCGAGGCCGCGCATCACGCGCGGGCGCGCCGGCTGGCCGAAGATCGTCGAACCGACGGTGTCCACGCCGATCAGCCGTGCGCGCGGCCACCTCTTGCGCACCGCGCGAATCGCGCCGGAGCTGTGGCCGCCGGAGCCGACGCTGCACACGAGCACGTCGACCCGGTCCAGCCGATGCGCGATCTCAGCGCCCATCTCGTCGTAGCCCGCCGGGTTGTCGGGGTTGTTGTACTGGTCCGGCCAGTAGGCACCGGGCAGATCGCGGCAGATCCGCTGCACCTGCTCCAGCCGCGCCTGCTGCCACCCGCCCACCGGATGCGGCCGGTCGACGACCTCGAGCCGCGCTCCGTGGGCGCGCAGCAGCGCGCGCATGCCAGGTTCGAGCTCGCTGTCGACGACCAGCACGATCGGATGTCCCAGCGCGTTGCCGGCGAAGGCCAGTCCCACGCCGAGGGTTCCGCTGGTGGACTCCACGACTGGCGCTCCCGGCAGCAGTTCGCCGCGACATCGGGCTCCGCGCAGCATCGACAGCGCCGCGCGGGCCTTCATCCCGCCCGCGCTCAGGCATTCCAGCTTGGCCCAGAAACCGGGATGCGGTCGGGGCAGCGGTGCCGAGACGCGGGCGAGGGGCGTTTCGCGCACCAGGTCCAGGAGCTGCGGGTTCGGTACCACGTTCACGGTGCCGCCACCTCCGAGTAGCGGTAGAGCACGCCCGGGCCGCCGTCGAGCCAGAAGAACGGGTAGGGCTCGGCGGACACCGCGGTGACGCCGTCGCCGAGGAACCGCGGCAGGATGCCGCTCCCGGTCTGGGCGAAGAACACCAGCGGTGTCGCGGTCGTGCGCGCGTGGTCGAGCAGGGTCTGGAAAGTTCCGCTGCCGAGCACCATCCCGGAGGACAGCACCGCGTCGCAGCCCTCCAGCGCGGGCTCGGCCTCGGTGATCACCTGCTCGTCCCACTCGGTGCTGCCGCCCTTGCGGTCGCAGGCCACGTAGTCGATCCCGCGTTCGCGCAGGCGCTGCAGCAGCGAGTTCACGACGCCGATCACCAGCACCCTGCGCACCCCGGGTGGCAGCAGGTCGACGACGTGCTGCGAGCGGTGCAGGGACTTGCGCAGCGAGTCACCCCGTCGCAGGTGCACGGTCTCGGCGTTCTCGTGGTGCGGCCGGAGTTCCTGCAGGTGCGCGTCGAGCGCGGCGATCCGGACCGCGGGCAGCGGGTGCCGCAGGAGCTTCCGGACGGGTTCGCCGACGCAGTCGAGCACGACGTCCTCGCCGACCTCGCCGGGTTCCACCGCGCAGGACCCGACCGAGGCGCCGACCCGCAGGCTGAGCACGTGGTTGCGGTAGGAGCGCTGCCGGGAGGCGTGCTGAACTCCTTGCTGGGTCAGGAATCCCACGCTGACCTCGGAATCCGCCTCCGGCAGAGCCGATTCGATCATCTCGTCGAGCGCGGTCACGCGGCGTCCTCCGCGTAGTGCACGTCCAGGCCGGAGATCAGCAGCTCGGCGTGCGGGCGCGCCGATCCTGCCCGGTCGCTGGTCACCATCACGTGGCCCAGGTAGTTGTTGTTGCTGGTAGCGGCCCCTGCGCGGTGCCCGGAAGGCTTGAGCTGCCACTCGGCCACCGTCGGGTCGCGCAGCGCATCGGTCCCCCGGATCTCGGCGATCGACCCGGTGCGCGGGGGCAGCAGGAACGAGATCGCGGCGCTGGCCGCGCCGGTGTCGACCGGGGTCAGGTCCGGCTCCTCCCCGAGGGCGAGCTGCGCGCACACCCCGGCGAGGTCGATACCCGTGACGCGGCGGATCAGCTCGGTGATCCGGTTGCCCGCCGGGCGCGGGTTGACCTCGACGATCCGCGGACCGTCGGCGGTCAGCTTGATCTCGGTGTGGCAGACGGTCTGGTCCAGGCCCAGGGCGTCGATCGCGGCCACGGCCGTCGCGGCGACGCGGTCGCGGGTGTCGTCATCGAGCGCGGCCGGGAACATGTGGCCGGTTTCGACGAACCACGGTGCGCCGGCGACGCTCTTGTCGGTCACGCCGACGACCGTGGTCCGCCCGCCGGAGGTGACGGTCTCCACGCTCACCTCGGCTCCGGTCAGCAACTCCTCCAGCAACACCACGGGACTGCGCTGCTGGCCACGAGCGTTGACCGGAAATCCTTGCAGCTCGGCGAAAGCCGCGCGCAGCTGCTCGACGTCGTCGACCCGGCGCACGAACATCCCCGCGCACAGGTCGACCGGCTTGAGCACCAGCGGGAAGCCCATCGCGACCGCGGCTTCCTCCAGGCCGCGCAGCGACTCGGACAGCGCGAACGCCGGGCCCGGAACCCCGGCTTCGCGCAGCGCGCGCCGGGTCTGGTCCTTGGCGCAGGCGCGCTCGACCGCCTCGGGTGCGGGGCCTGGGAGTCCCAGCCGCTGCGCGATCTTCGCGGCGGTGGGCAGGTAGTAGTCGCACGAGGTGGCCACGCCGTCGAAACCGAGACCGGGACGCAGCTCCTCCAGGTGCGGCAGCAGCACGGCCGGGTCGTTGGTCTCGCAGGTCAGCACGTTGTCCGCGCCCAGCAGCGGGTGCGGGCCGGGGCCCGGTGCCGAGCGCAGGTAGTGCTGCAGATCCCTGGTGACGAAGCTGAATCGGTGCCCCTCCTCGTGGATCGCTCTGGGCAGCAGCGTGCTCATCGCCCCGACCCAGCTCTCCACCAACAACAGGTGACTCACACCGACTCCTCACGAAGATTGCGCATGACGATCGGCGATGATAATCGTTTTCAACAAAGCTGACAACTCGCCCGAGGGATGTGAACCCGAAGTGATGAGAGCGCTTCGCCCAGTCGTCGCACTGGCGCTGCTCGCCCCCACGCTCACCGCCGCGCCCGCCGCGGCCGAACCGCTGGAGTTCGGACCCTGCCCCTTCGAAGGCGCCGAGTGCGCCGACCTGCCGGTGCCGCTCGGCGAGGGGGACCGGTCGATCTCGATCGCGCTCTCGCGCGTGCCCGCGACCGGAACACCCGGCGAATACCGGGGATCGCTGCTGGTGAACCCCGGCGGCCCCGGTGGTTCGGGCCTGGAGTACGCGGTCACCAAGGGGGAGAAGCTGCCGGAGCAGGTGCGCCGGAGCTACGACATCATCGGCTTCGACCCACGGGGAGTGGGGCGGAGCGCGCCGCTGGACTGCGGTGAGCTGGGCGGGCTGTTCGAACACCCCGCGCCCGAACCGGTTCCCGTCGGTGAGCGGGCCGAAAGCCGGCACCTGCACCGATTACGCGCGATGGCCGACGACTGCCTGCGGAACAACCCCGACGCGGCGTGGATGAGCACCGCCAACACCGCCCGCGACGTGGACCGCATCCGGGCCGCGCTCGGTTCCGAGAAGCTGAACTTCCTCGGCGTCTCCTACGGCAGCTACCTCGGTGCCGCCTACGCCGCGCAGTTCCCCGACCGCGTCGGACGCATGGTCCTCGACAGCGTGGTGAGCCCGGACCGCTGGCAGGACTTCGACGTGCGGCAGGCCTTCGCGATGCTCGACCAGCGCGAGGTCTTCCTGGACTGGGTCGCCCACCACCCGGAATTCGGGCTGGGAGAGTCGAAGCACGAGGTGCGCGAGCGGTATTCGCAGGCTCGGGCGAACCTGACCGGGAGCTTCGGCCCGGCGGAGTTCGACAACCTGGTCTACAAGACCCTCTCCCGCACCGAACGATGGGAACCCTTCGCCCGCGACCTGGCCGCGCACCTGCACCAGGGAACACCGCTGAGCCCGGAACTGCCGGAAGCGGACCCGGAATCGCGCAACTACGAAGCCGCGCTGCGCACCGTCAAGTGCGCCGACAGCGAGCGTCCCACCAGGACCGAGGTCATCGGTTCGCTGCGGGCGTTGCGGGCCGCAGACCCCGAACCGATCCTGACCGGACTGGAGGCCACGACCTGCGCCTACTGGCCGGAACCCGTTGAGCCCGCCCGGTTCGGGCACCCGGCGATGCCACCGGTGCTGCTCACCCAGGCGGACCACGACCCGACCACTCCGCTCGACGGGGCCCGCCGGATGCAGGCCGTGCTGCCCGGCGCGCGGATGGCGCTGCTGCACGACTCGTACTCGCACGGCGTCTTCGCCAGCCAGCGCAACTCCTGCGTGGACGACACCGCCGCGCACTACCTGCTCACCGGAGAACTCCCGGCGAGCGATGTGGAGTGCCGGGGACCCGGTTTGCCGTGAATCCGGGTGAGAAGCGCCCCTGACGGCCTCCGGCTGTGACAGGCTCCCGGTGCGTGGGACGCCGGGAGCCTGGAGGTCAACCGATGAACCGAGCCGCCACGATGGAGATGGCCGTCGCCGAGCGCACCGACCTCGCCGAGTACCTCGCCACGCTCACCCCGCAGCAGTGGGAGGAGCCGAGCCTGTGCGCCGGGTGGCGGGTGCGGGACGTGGTGGCGCACGCGATCAGCTACGACGGCCTCACCTGGTTCGACGTGCTCAAGCGCGCCGCCCGCGCCGGTTTCAGGCCCGCCGCCATCAACGACCTGGGTGTCGCCGAGTCCCGGGCCCGCACCAACGGTGACCTGCTCGCCCGGCTCCGCGACAACCTGCGGCCCACCGGTCCGCTCACGGTCATGGGCGGCATGATCCCGCTCGTGGACGCCCTGATCCACCACCAGGACATCCGCCGTCCGCTCGGTCATCCCCGCGACATCCCGCCGGAACGCCTGCGCGCCGCGTTGCGGTTGTCGCTGCGCGCGCCACCGATCGGCGCGGGCACGCGCGCAGCGGGTCTGCGCGTGGTGGCCACCGATCTGGACTGGAGCCGCGGCGACGGACCTGTGGTCGAAGGGCCCGGCGAGGCGCTCCTGATGGCGCTCGCCGGCCGCCCGACGAGCGTCGCGGAACTCAGTGGCGACGGCGTGAAGACTCTCGTCGCCAGGCTCTAACCCCGCAGCGGCGGGATGGCCGGGACCTCGGAGGCGTCGGCGATGTCCTCCGGGGTGAGCCGGAACCGCTCGGGGTAGTGCTCGCGCGCGGTGCGGCGGAGTGGTTCGGTGGTGCGCCACATGTACAGGCAGCGCGGGCACTGCCGCACCTCCCAGACACCGGGCACCGGTGAGCTCGCCACGGTGCTGATCTCCGGATCGGCGCAGCGAGGGCAGATCGTCTGCATCGGGATTCCTTCCTGCGCTGGGTGTTTCAGCGGGCGAGCAGCGAACGCAGGCGGTCGGCCCACTCGGCGGTCTCGGGGAGGTCCTGGGTCGGCGTGCCGAAGTTGCCGCGCACGTCGGGCTTCACCGGGGTGGTCGCGTCGATGATCATCTTGCTGGTGATGCCGGCGGGCTGCGAGGCCGGAGCCAGTTCCACCACCGAGAGGTTCGGGATGACCACCACGTCCTCGGACGGGTTGACCTTCGCCGATTGCGCCCACATGACCTGCGGGAGGTCGAACGGGTCCACGTCTTCGTCGACCAGGATCACCTGGCTGACGTAGCCGAGACCGTGCGGGGTCGTCATCGCGCGCATGCCCACCGCCTTGGCGAAGCCGCCGTAGCGCTTCGCAGTCGAGATGATCACCAGCAGGCCGTGCGTGTACATCGCGTTGACCGCCTTGACCTCCGGGAACTCCGCGCGCAGCTGCTTGAGCAGGGGAACGCAGGTGTTCGGGCCGACCAGGTAGTCGCACTCGGTCCAGGGCATGCCCAGGTACAGCGACTCGAAGATGGGCTTGGTGCGGTAGGAGATCCGCTCGACGCGCACGACCGGCATCCGCCTGCCGCCCGAGTAGTGGCCGGTGAACTCGCCGAACGGGCCCTCGATCTGCCGCACCCGCGACTCGATGCGCCCCTCGATCACGACCTCCGAGCCCCACGGCACGTCGAATCCCGTCAGCGGCGCGGTTGCGATCGGCATCGGCTCGCCGCGCAGCGCCCCGGCCATCTCGTACTCGGACTGGTCGTAGGCCATCGGCATGCCCGCCACGATCGGCACCACCGGGTCGTTGCCGAGGGTGATCGCGACCGGCAGGTCCTCGCCGCGTTCCTCCGCCTTGCGCAGGTGCTGGGCGATGTCGTGCATCGGCACCGGTTGCAGCGCGAGTCGGTCGCCACCGATCACCTCGATCCGGTAGATCCCGAGGTTCTGCTTGTCGAAGTCCTCCGGAGCGTCCGGGTCGCGGGAGACCACCGCCGCCTTGTCCAGGTAGAAGCCGCCGTCACCGTCGTTGAGCCGGAACAGCGGGAGCACGTCGAAGAGGTTCAGCTCCTCGCCCGAGACGCAGTTCTCCCGCCACGGCGCGTCCTCCCGGCGCACCGGGCTGACCGGGAAGTCGTCCCAGCGGCGGGCGAACTCCTCGACCTGATGGCGGGTGGAGGTCTCCTTCGGCAGTCCCAGCGCCATCGCGTGGTTGCGCCAGGAACCGTGCACGTTCAGCGCGATCCGCGCATCGGTGAAACCCGAGACGTTGTCGAACCACAGCGCCGGGGCGCCCTCGCCGATGCGGCCGGCGGCGTTCGCGGCGGCGGCCAGATCCGGCTCGGGGGACACCTGTTCGCCGATCCGCAGCAGCTGCCCCTGCTCGTCGAGGGCGTCCAGGAACGACCGGAGGTCGTCGTAAGCCATCGTGTTCTCCTCGCTGTTGCTCAAGAGACCTGGAGCTTGGCCGCGCGCAGCCCTTCCCAGCGCCGCGCCGCCGGGGCGGGCAGGTCGAGCTGGTCGAGGACGCGGGCGGTGATGTGCTCGACGACGTCGTCGAGCGAGGCCGGGTTGTTGTAGAAGGCGGGCATCGGCGGCACGATCCGCGCACCCATCCGCGAGAGCGCGAGCATGTTCTCCAGGTGGATCTCGCTCAGCGGGGTCTCGCGCGGGACGATGACGAGGGGTCGGCGTTCCTTGATGGTCACGTCCGCCGCGCGCGCCACCAGGCCGTCCGCGTACCCGGAGCGGATGCCGGCGAGGGTCTTCATCGAGCACGGGACGATCACCATCCCGTGCGTGCGGTAGGAGCCCGACGAGATGCTCGCGCCCTGGTCGTCCGGGTTGTGGACGACGTCGGCGAGCTCGCCGATCTCCTTGACGCGCAGCCCGGTCTCCAGCTCCACCGTGGCCCGCGCCCAGCGGCTGAGCACCAGGTGGGTCTCCACCTCGGGCAGTTCGCGCAGCTGCTCCAGCAGCCGCACGCCGAGCGGCGCCCCGGTCGCTCCGGTCATCCCCACGACGAGTCGCACGCTTCTCCTTTTCGGTCACCCCGTGCTGATGTCTCCACGCTAAGTGCCGATCACGCAGGTGAGCAGGTAATCTCGCGACAGACGATGGGAAGAATCGGACAGGACGCGGATGGCTGAGATCACCGACGTCGGCTACCGGCCGGGGCTGAACGCGCCGATCGGCATGGACGTCCTCGACTTCACCGAGCTGCGCTCGCGCGCCGAGCGCCGCGGGATCGACCTCGCGGGTCCGCAGCGGCCGGACTTCCACCACCTGATCCACGTCGACCCCGACGCGGAGCCGCTGGCGCACACCGTCGACTTCACCGAGCACGTCGTCCCGCCCGGCGGCTGGCTGTGGGTGCGCCCCGGCCAGGTGCACCAGTACGGCGCGCTGACGCGCTCGCACGGCACGATCGTCATCTGGCGGCCCGGTTTCATCACCGTCGACCCACCGCCGCCGGAAATCCCTGTGCTGCCAGGAGGTTCGGCCCGCGACGCGATCGATCTCGCGCTGCGGCACCTGCTCGCCGACTACGCGGACCTCGGGTCGATGAGCCTGGAGGCGCACAACAGGTCGCTGCGGATGCTGCTGGCGGTGCTGCTCCTGCGATTGGCCCACGCGGGTGCGGCACCGCCGCCCTCCGGTCCGGCCGATAGCCCGTTCGAGCGGTTCCAGCACGCGGTGGAGCGCGACTTCACCCGCACCCACCGCGTCGCCGACTACGCCGCCGACCTCGGCTACAGCGCTCGAACCCTCACCCGCGCAACGCTGTCCGCGACGGGCCGCTCGGCGAAGTCCTACCTGGACGCCCGCATCGTCCTGGAGGCCAAGCGCCTGCTGGTCCACACCGACCGCGCGTCAGCGGACATCGCCCGTCACCTCGGCTTCACCACCCCAGGAGATTTCAGCAAGTTCTTCCGCAAGCACGACGGCCGAACTCCGCTGACCTTCCGCGCCGAAGCTCGCGGCGTGGTCTGACCTCGGCGGTCAGGTGGGCTCGCGCAACGCTCGGCGGAACCGCTCGAGGTCCCCGCTCCCGGTGATCGTGCCGTGCGGGAAGCGGAAGACCGGTGGCACGTCGATGCCGAGAACGCGGACGCGGTCGAGCTCGGCGCGCAGGGAATCCTCCCCGCCCACCGGCATGGCGACGCCGACTTCACCGGCCAGGGCGGTGAGGGTGACCGGATCGGCGATGTTGACGCCGTCGGTGAAGTAGGCGCGGAAGAGGCGCTCGGTCATGGCCTCACCGCGGTCCTGTTCGGTGGCCGAAGCCAGAAGGCGGTGAGCGTCGAAGGTGTTGGTGAACAGGGCGCGCCTGAAGTCCAACCGCAGGCCGTCCTGCTCACCGATCGACGACGTCGCGATCTCGCGGGCGACGGCTTCGCCCCGTTCCCGCGCGTGCACCTCGAACAGCGGCTCGCCTGCGGGAGAAGCGTCAGGACGCAGCTGGAACGGAGCGAACCGCACCTCCACCTCACCACCGGCTCGCCGGTGCGCCTGGACCGCCAGCCGGAAGCGCGTGAACCCCAGGTAGCAGTGCACGCACACGAAATCCAGCACGACCTCCACGCTCACCACGCCACCTCGCCGCGGTGGGAGAAGAAGCCGCCCGTCGGGCCGTCCGGCCCGACGGTGGCCATCCGGACGATGATCTCCGCGCCCTCGGCGACGGTCTGGACCCCTCGATGGCCGTTGAAATCGGTGGCGGTGAACCCGGGGCAGACCGCGTTGACGCGCATCGCCGGGAACGCTCGGGCGTACTGCGCGGTGAGCATGTTCAGCGCGGCCTTCGCCGAGGCGTAGGCCGGAACCGGGATCCAATGCGGATCGCGCGCGGTGGGATCCGGTTCCGCCGCCGCGGTGGTGGAACCGAGGCGACTGCTGACGTTGACCACGACCGGGTTCGAGCTCGATTTCAGCAGCGGAAGGAAAGCGTTGAGAACCCTGACCGGGCCGAAGAGGTTGGTCTCGCAGGCGGCGAGCAGATCGTCGGCGGAGGCTTCGCCGGGCGGCCTCGCTGAACCGGGAACCCCCGCGTTGTTGACCAGGACATCCAGTCCCGCCACGGCATCGGCTGCGGCGCGGACGGAATCCTCGCTGGTCACGTCGATGGTCAGCGGAACCGCTCCAATCTCGGCCGCCGCCTCCGCGCCACGTTGCGGGTCGCGTGCCCCGAGCAGCACGGTGTGCCCGAGTTCGATCAGCCGCCGGGCGGTCTCCAGGCCCAGGCCTCGGTTGGCGCCGGTGATGAGCGTGGTCGTCATGGCACCCAGTCTGCGACGCCGCGCGGCCGGGACCCGCTGCACCGCTCTTCCTGGGACTCGCGGTACCACCCGCGCGGGCGGGCATGGGGAGATACTGGACCGATGACTCGACGACTCGGGGAGCTCGGCACCGCGCTGCGCGAGTGGCGCGGTCGGCTGGCCCCGGGTGATGTGGGATTCCCGTCAGGTTCGCTGCGTCGCGCGAAAGGCCTGCGCAGGGAGGAACTCGCTCTGCTGGCGGGCATCTCGGTCGACTACGTCGTCCGCCTGGAGCAGGGGCGTGCCAACCCGTCTCAGCAGGTCGTCGGCGCACTGGCCGCGGCGTTGCGGCTGACCGGGTCCGAGCGCGACCACCTCTTCGCGCTCGCCGGACTCGGGCGTCCCACCAGCGGGCGCAGCACTCCCCAGCTGACGCCGAGCCTGCAGCGCCTGCTCGATCAGCTGCGCGGCATCCCGGTCGGCGTGTTCGACGCGGGGTGGACGCTCACCACCTGGAACCGGCTGTACGCAGCGCTGTTCGGCGACCCCGCCGCTCTCTCGGACCGGGAGCGCAATGTCGTGTGGGCGCACTACGCCGGTCTACCGACGCGGGTGCGGTCGGACCCCGCGCTGACCGCGATGTTCGAGGAGGTGACGGCTGCGGGCCTGCGTTCGGCCGCAGCCCGCTTCCCCGCCGACGTGCAGCTGCGGACGCTGCTCGACGAACTGCGCGGATTCCCGCGCTTCGCCGAGGTGTGGAACGCCCGGAGGGTCGGGGAGCACGTCGCGCACTCCAAGATCGTGGACCACCCCGAGATCGGGCCGGTCCAGGTGGACTGCGACGTCCTGGAGGTGCCCGCCAGCGACCTGCGCCTGGTCGCCTACACCACACCGGACGACGACGTCGCGGAACGGTTGCGGCTGCTGGAGGCGGTGGGCGCGGGAACGCTCAGCTGAGGAATCGGCCGCCCGGAGCGCTCACCATCTCCTCCGGATGGGAGAGCACGAGACCGTGGGAGCCCGGGTCGAGGTCCGTCCCGATCGGGTAGAGGGTGCCGCCGAGGGACTCCGCGCGCCGGTGCCAGCGCTGGTTGCGGCGGAGGCGGTCGGGCAGCCAGAACGGGTCGGTCTGGCCCGCCGCATCGGAGAGCACGTCGAACAGCCACACCAGTTCGCCGTCCGGGACCCGCAGGCCGGGGCGGGTGAACGACGAGCGGCGGTGCGGGAACAGCAGTCCGATGCTGGTCTCGCTGAGGTCGAGATCGGTGATCTCCGGCGTCGTGTCGGCCAGGAACGCGTCCAGAGCGGAGTCCGGCAGGAAGTAGTCGGCCCACACCTTGTGCACCCGGTCCCAACCGGCCGTCACCAACGGCTCGTACCGGTTGTCGGTGCTGGTCACGAACTCCCAGTAGGAGGTGTCCCAAACTTGCGGGAACAGCGTGAGACCGCGCATCAGGCGCGCGTCGTCCGGGCGCCGTTCCGGGTGGTGGTACTGGGTGAAGCGGAGCTGGTAGCGGTGCCGCTGCGGTGCGAACCAGCGGATCAGCACGTCGTCGACCTCGCCTCGCTCGACCAGCACCCGAGCTGCGCTCACGGCGTCCTGCAGCCGCGAGAAGCCCACGTCGTAGACCCTGGCCCGAGGTGGGACCGGCGTCAGCGCCAGCCGCGCGCGGGTGATGATCCCCGCCGAACCGAGCCCGCCGAGCACGGCGTCGAACAGCTCGCGGTGCTGGGACGCGGTGCACCACAGCACGGCACCGGTCGGCACGACCACCTCCACGGCCAGCACCCGGTCGATGATGGCGCCTTCGCGGTGCAGGCTGGAGATCCCGCCGACGCTGAGCACACCCCCCGTGCTCAGCTGCAGGTACCCGGTGGGGCCCGAGGTCAGCCGGCGTCCGCGCAGCGAGGCGTGCCACACCACGTCGCGCAGCAGGACGCCCGCTTCGACGTCGGCGTGCTCGTCGGTCACCGAGTGGATGAGGTCGAGGCTGCGCATGTCGATCTGCACCCCGCCGGTCGGGCACAGCGCCTGACCACCCGTGGTGTGCAGGGTGCCGTGGGCGCGCAGCGGGACGCCGTTGTCGCGGCACCAGGAGACCGCGACGGCGACGTCGGCGGTGGAGCGCGGGTGCAGGATCGCCGCGGGTCTGCGGTCGACGATGTTGCCGAGGTCCGAGGCGTGCAGGTCGTCCCCGTCGGTGACCAGGACTCCGCCACCGGGCAGAACGGGGAAGGTGGACAGATCCGCGGTGCCCGAGTGCATCCCGATCACTCCCCCAAGGTGAACGAAGCCCGCCGGTGGCCGGTCCAAATCGGAGTCCATCCTGAGGAATCGGTCTTTCCTCGTTCTTTCTCGCCTGGTCAGAGCCCCTCTCGTAGCGCCATGACCTGCTTCTGCGCCGCACGTGACTGCTTCCAGACATTCACCTGAAGGTGCTGGTCTTGGACATGTGGGCGGGGGAGTATTCGCCCTGGCGACCTTCCGGCGTCGGGGACGTGCGGCCGGAGGGCACTCAGCGGAAGGACATCGATGTGAAGACAGCTCGGTTCGGCCGTCTTGCGGCGTTGGGGACCGCCGTGCTGGCCGCGGCGGCGGTGACGGCCGTCCCGGCCTCCTCGGCCGCCCCGCACACCACGCAGGTCCGGTTGATCACGTTCAACGACCTGCACGGCAACCTCGAACCCCCGGCCGGATCCTCCGGCAGCGTCACCCTGCCCGACGGCGGCTCCGTCGAAGCGGGCGGCGCGCAGTACCTCGCGAGCCACGTGGAGCGGCTGCGCGGTGAGGTGCGCAACTCGCTCGTGCTCTCCGCGGGCGACAACGTCGGCGCATCGCCGGTCAACAGCGCCCTCTTCCACGACGAACCCACCGTCGAGTTCCTCAACCAGCTCGGCGTGTCCACATCGGTCGTCGGGAACCACGAGTTCGACGAGGGATTCGAGGAACTGCGGCGGATGTCCGACGGCGGCTGCCATCCCGTCGACGGCTGCCAGTTCCGGGATCCGTTCCCCGGCGCGGACTTCGAGCAGCTCGGCGCCAACGTCACGTTCACCGACGGGCGTCCGGCGCTCAAGCCCTTCGACGTCCAGAACGTCAACGGCACGCGCGTCGGCATCATCGGCGCGACGCTGGAAGGGCTCCCATCGGTGGTCGCGCCCGGCGCGATCGACGGCCTGGAGTTCGGCGACGAGGTCGAGGCCATCAACCGCACCTCGCAGGCGCTCGACGCCATGGGGGTCAAGGCGCAGGTCGTGCTGCTGCACCAGGGCGACAGCACCGAAGGCGGCGGGCCCGACGACTGCCGGCTGGCAGCCGGACCGGCGAGCGAGATCGCCGAGGCCGCGTCGCCGAACGTCGACCTGATCTTCACCGGTCACAGCCACGCGCAGTACAACTGCACGATCGCCGACCCAACAGGACAGCCGCGCCCAGTGCTGCAGGGTGCCTCCTACGGGCGGCTGCTGTCGGTCGCGGACCTGACGATCGACCGCGTCACGCAGGACGTCGTGCGATCGGAGACCAAGGCGCACAACGAGATCGTCACCCGGGACGTGCCCGCCGACCCGGCCGCCCAGGCGCTGATCGACGAAGCGGCGACCAAGGCTGCGCCGATCGCCAACCGGCCGGTCGGCAGCATCACCGGTGACCTGCCGCGCGCCGCCGCCCCGTCCGGGGAAGCCCCGCTGGGCGACGTCATCGCCGACGCGCAGTTCGAGGCCACCGCCGCCAACGCGCCGCAGATCGCCATCACCAACCCCGGCGGCATCCGCGCGGACCTCCTGTTCCCGGGCTCACCGGCCGGCGAGGGGGACGGCGTGGTCACCTACGGCGAGGCCTTCGCCGTGCAGCCGTTCGGCAACATCATGCAGACGATGACGCTCACGGGCGCCCAGCTCAAGGCCGTCCTGGAGCAGCAGTGGACGCCGGAGGAGACCAACGTCCTGCAGGTGTCGGCCGGTCTGCGCTACAGCTACTCGGCGAGCGCACCGATCGGTGCGAAGGTCACCGAGATCAGCATCAACGGTCAACCGGTCGACCCCGACAGCCCGTACCGGGTGTCGGTGAACAACTTCCTCGCCGGCGGCGGCGACGGGTTCACCGAGCTCACCAAGGGGACCGACGTCGTCGGAGGCCCGGTCGACCTCGACGCCTTCCTCGGGTACCTCAACGCGCACCCCGGCGTGGTCCCGCCCCCGGCGGAGCGCATCACGGCCCTGCCCTGACGCGCCACCCACCCACCCGAGGTCTCCGGCCGATCAGGGCGTGGAGTCACCTCGGGTGGGTGCCCGGGTCAGGCCTGGGTGGCCAGCGAGCGGAGGAAGAACGCGAGGTTGGCGGGACGTTCCGCCAAGCGGCGCATGAAGTAGCCGTACCACTCGTCGCCGTAAGCGGTGTAGACCCGCAACTTCCCGCCCTGGGCGGCGATGCGGCGCTGCTCGTCCGGACGGATGCCGTAGAGCATCTGGTACTCGAAGTCCGCGTTCGACCGGCCGCCCTGGGCCGCGAGCTCACCGGCGATGGCGACCATGCGGGGGTCGTGCGAGGCGACCATCGGGTAGCCCTCGCCGCGCATCAGGACCTTCAGGCACCGCACGTAGGACCTGTCCACTTCGGACTTCCCCTGGAAGGCCACAGATTCCGGCTCCGCGTAGGCGCCCTTGCACAGCCGGACCCGCGAGCCCGCCGTGGCCAGATCGCGGCAGTCCTGCTCGGTGCGGCGCAGGTAGGCCTGCAGCACCGCGCCCACCCACGGGAAGTCCACCCGCAGGTCGCGCAGGATCCCCAGGGTGGAGTCCGTCGTGGTGTGGTCCTCCATGTCCAGGGTGACCGTGGTCCCCGCGGCGGACGCTGCCTCGCAGATCAGCCGCGCGTTGTCCAGCGCGATCTTCTCGCCGTCGGACGGCAGGAACTGGCCCACCGCCGACAGCTTCACCGACACCTCGGCGCGATCGGCGAGCCCCTGGTCGGACAGGATCCCCAGCACCTGCCGGTAGTCCCGGACGGTGGTGCCGGCCTGGCTCGCGTCGAGGGTGTCCTCGCCGAGCCTGTCGAGCGTCACGAACAACCCGTTCGCGCTCAGCTCCCGGGTCGCCCGCACGGCGTCCTCCGGCGAGGCGCCGGGAACGAAGCGCCGCACCACGGGCCTGGTCAGCGGATTGGACTCGACGAGCCGCCGCACCGAATGCGATCGACCCGCGGTCAGCAGAGCACTGCGCAACACCGAAATCTCCCCACGCTCGTTCGAAGAAAACCGCCGGGCGCCCCGGATCGCCGAGGCGCCCGTCACGCTCATCCCATGTGGGGGTAGGTGTGACCGGTCGGTGCGTCCCAGGTCTCCTTGATGGCACGCGGGCTGGTCCACCGCTGGATGTTGAGCAGCGAACCGGCCTTGTCGTTGGTTCCGGATGCCCGGCTGCCGCCGAAGGGCTGGCGGGACACGATGGAGCCGGTCGGCTTGTCGTTGACGTAGAAGTTGCCCGCCGCACCGCGAAGCTTGCGGTGCGCTTCGTCGATCGCCGAGCGGTCGGTGGAGAACACCGCGCCGGTCAGGGCGTACGGGCTGGAGGCGTCCACGACGTCGAGGATCGAGGAGTACTGCGAGTCCTCGTAGACGTGCACGGCCAGGATCGGCCCGAAGTACTCGGTGGTGAACACCTCGTCGGACGGGTCGGTGCAGACCAGCACCGTGGGTTCGACGAAGTAGCCGACCGAGTCGTCGTAGCCGCCACCGGCCAGGACCTCGATGGTGTCGGTGGTCTTGGCGCGGTCCAGCGCCGCCTTGTGCTTGGCGAAGGCCCGCGCGTCGATGACGGCACCGCCGAAGTAGGAGAAGTCGGTGACGTCGCCGAAGCGGATGGTGCGCGCCAGGTCCGCGAGCTCCTCGCGCAGCCCGCCTTCCCAGATGGAGCGCGGGACGTAGGCGCGGGACGCGGCCGAGCACTTCTGGCCCTGGAACTCGAAGGCACCGCGGGCGAACGCGGTGGCCAGCGGAGCCGGGTCGGCCGAGGGGTGCACGACGATGAAGTCCTTGCCGCCGGTCTCGCCCACGATGCGCGGGTAGCTGCGGTAGGAGTCGAGGTTGTCGCCGATGGTCCGCCACAGCTTCTTGAACGTCGCGGTCGACCCGGTGAAGTGCAGGCCGGCGAAGCCCGGGTCGCTCAGCGCGACGTCGCTGACGGCCTGGCCGTCACCGGTGACCAGGTTGATCACGCCCGGCGGCATCCCGGCGGCCTCGAACAACCGCATCGTGAAGTGCGCGGCCAGCTGCTGCGACGGGGTCGGCTTCCAGACGACCGTGTTGCCCATCAGCGCGGGTGCGGTCGGCAGGTTGCCCGCGATGGCGGTGAAGTTGAACGGGGTGATCGCGGTGACGAACCCGTCCAGCGGCCGGTAGTCCATCCGGTTCCACTCGCCCGGGACCGAGCGGGGCTGCTCGGCGATGATCTGCCGCGCGTAGTGCACGTTGAACCGCAGGAAGTCGATGAACTCGCAGGCGGCGTCGATCTCGGCCTGCTGCACCGACTTCGACTGGCCGAGGATGGTGGCGCCGTTGATGGTGTCGCGCCACGGCCCGGCCAGCAGGTCGGCGGCGCGGAGGATGACCGCGGCCCGCTCGTCGAACGAGGTCGCGGCCCAGCCGGCGGCGGCGTCCTTGGCGGCGGCGACCGCGGCGGCGACGTCGTCACCGGTGGCCTGCGCGGCGGTGCCGAGCACGTGGGCGTGGTCGTGCGGCTGCACCACGTCGAAGCGGTCGCCGCCGGCCATGCGCTGCTTCCCGCCGATGGTCTGGGTGAGCTCGACGCGCTCGGACTCCAGCTCGGCGACGCGCTTCTGCAGCGACTCGCGTTCCGGCGATCCGGGCGCGTAGCCCTTGACCGGCTCGTTGTAGGGCACCGGCACCGAGGTGATCGCGTCCATGCCTGTTCTGCCTCCTCGAGACGCTGAGTGAGTGTGTTGATTGGAGGTTAGGGTCTGGCTCACGTCGGGAGATTGTTGAGTTGGCTACCGTTGAAGGTGTCGGTTTGTGGGATCGGACAACGTGGTGCGTGAGGTTGATTCGGTCGGGATGGCCGAGGTCGGAGTGCCCCTGCGGCAGTTGCTGACCGCGGTCGGCGACCCGCTGGTGGATGTGCTCGCCGCGCCGCGCGGCTTGGACGTCGAGGTGCGCGACGTGGTCATTGTCGACCCGGAGGAGGAGTCCGGCAGCACTCGCGACGGCGATTTCGTGCTGGTCATCGGCGCGCGAGGCCGCGCCGCGGCGCCGTTGGTGCGGGCGGCCGCACGCGCGGGAGCCCCGGCGGTGGCCGTCAAGGTCGGCTCCGAGCCGGAGGCGCGAGCGCTGCGGGACACCGCGATGGCGGGCGGCGTCGCGCTGCTGGGTGTGCGGCCGGAGGTCCGCTGGGAGCGGCTGGAGGCCTACGCGCACAACGCGATCGACAACGCCCGGCTGACCAGCGACGCCGACGTCGGCGAAGCGCTCGGCGACCTGTTCTCGCTGGCCCAGACCGTGGCGGCGATGACCGACGGCATCGTGAGCATCGAGGACACCGCGAGCCGCGTGCTCGCCTACTCGCGGTCCGACGACGAGGTCGACGAGCTGCGACGGCTGTCCATCCTGGGCAGGCAGGGCCCCGAGCAGTACCTGGCGATGCTGCGCGAGTGGGGCGTCTACCAGCGGCTTCGCGCGGGCGAGGACGTGGTGCGCATCGAGGACCGGCCGGATCTGGGGATCCGGCGGCGGATGGCGGTGGGCATCCACGCGGGCAGCCAGCCGCTCGGCTCGATCTGGGTTCAGGAGGGCCGCAGGCCGCTCTCGGAGCGGTCCGAGCGGGCCCTGCTCGGTGCCGCGAGGCTGGCGGCGTTGCAGCTGATCCGGCAGCGGTCGGAGGCCACCGCCGGGCCGCGGCTGCGGGAGAACCTGCTGGCCGGACTGCTGGAGGGCCGCGTCGACGGGCACTCGGTGGCCGACAACATCGGCGCGGACGCGGACCGCCCCGCCGTGGTCGCGGTGTTCACCCTGCGCCCGACCGGCGCCGTGGACCGGTCAGAGCTGGAGCTCCAGCGCGCGGAGATGACCGGGCTGATCTCGGTGCACGCCTCCGCCTACCGCCGCAGCGCCCTGGTCACCACGATCGGCTCGCGGGTGTACGTGCTGCTGCCGGAGTTGCCGGAACGCTCTGCCGCGCACTCAGCGCTGTCGCTGATGCGCGAGATCGTCGCCGCCGCCAAGCAGCACCTGACCTCGCGCGTGCAGGCGGGCGTCGGTTCGGCCGTGCCCACGCTGGACCAGGTCGCCGAGTCGCGGGCGGAGGCCGACCGGGTGCTCGACGCCCTGGTGCACGACATCGACGCCGAGGTCGCGACGATCTCCGACGTCCGCGCGCAGGTGGTGATCAGCGAGATCCTCACGGTCCTGCAGGGCAACGAGCGCTACCGCGACGCGCGGCTCACGGCGTTGCACGCCCACGACGCGGAGCACGCGACGGAGCTGGCGCGGAGCCTGCTGACCTACCTGGACCACTTCGGCGACGTGAAGGCCGCGAGCGGGGCCTTGCACGTCCACCCCAACACGCTGCGCTACCGCGTCCGCCGCGCCACGGACCTCACGGGCATCGACCTGACCGACCCGACGGAACGCCTCAACACCCACCTCCAACTCCTCCTAACCAAACGCACCCGCCACCGCTGACCAGGGGGGGACTCAATTTCTTAAGTATTTGCACGTCACCCGGGTGAGCCTCAAATACTTAAGAAATTGGGAACGATCTGCGCGGGGTGAGGGTCGGGGTCAGAGCTTGCGGAGGCGGACTCTGTTGATGGAGTGGTCGATGTCCTTGCGCAGGACGAGGGTCGCGCGGGGGCGGGTGGGCAGGATGTTGTCCACCAGGTTGGGCTCGTTGATGGTGCGCCAGAGGTGGTCGGCCTCGGCGCGGGCCTCCCCGTCGGTGAGCTCGGCGAAGTGGTGGAAGTGCGAGTCCGGGTTGGCGAACGCGGTTCCGCGCAGCGCCAGGAACCGGTCGGTGTACCAGCGGGCGATGTGCTCGGTGCGCGCGTCGACGTAGACGGAGAAGTCGAACAGGTCCGAGACGGTGAGGCTGGGGCCGGGCTGCAGGACGTTGAGGCCCTCGACGATGAGGATGTCGGGCTGGCGGACCACCTGCCGCTCGTCGGGCAGGATGTCGTAGGCGACGTGCGAGTACACCGGGGCGGAGACCTCGGGCGCCCCGGACTTGACCTCGGTGACGAAGCGCAGCAGCGCGCGCCGGTCGTAGCTCTCCGGGAATCCCTTGCGGTGCATCAGACCGCGCCGCATCAGCTCGGCCTTCGAGTGCAGGAACCCGTCGGTGGTCACCAGGTCCACGCGCGGGTGGTCGGGCCAGCGGGCCAGCAGGGTGCGCAGGATGCGGGCGGTGGTGGACTTGCCGACCGCGACGCTGCCCGCGAGGCCGATGACGAACGGCACCTTGGTGCCGTGAGCCTCTTCGCCGAGGAATGTCGTGGTGCTCTCGTGCAGCCGCTGGCGGGCTGCGACCTGGAGGCTGATCAGCCGCGACAGCGGCAGGTACACGTCGGCGACCTCGTCGAGGTCGACCGGTTCGCCGAGGCCGCGCAGGGCGACCAGTTCGTCTTCGCTCAGCGGGAGGGGGAGCGAATCGCGCAGCTCCCGCCATTGCGCGCGGTGCAGTTCCACGTACGGGCTCAGTTCGCGAACGCGCGTCACAAGCACCCCTCAGCATCGAGGCCCGGTCGTACTCCAGGCGGCACCGGAAAGCTCCGGTGGCGCCTCGGAAAACCCTAGGCATACGAGAGCCTGTAACGCTGTGATCCAGTGCACGCTGAGACGCAGCAGACACGTCCTCAACCGATCAACACCGGACCGGCGCAGCGGGGCGCCGGCCCGGTGCAGGCGGTCAGGAGTTCATCTTCGACTTCCGGTAGCCGTAGGCGAAGTAGATGATCAGGCCGATGAGGAACCAGATGCCGAACCGCGCCCAGGTCGTCGGCTCCAGGAAGGTGACCAGCCAGATCGAGAACGCGATGCCGATGATCGGCACGACCGGCATGCCCGGGGTCTTGAACTCGCGGGGCAGGTCGGGTCGCTTGTAGCGGAGCACGATCACCGCGGCGCACACGATCACGAACGCCAGCAGGATGCCGATGTTGGTCAGCTCAGCGGCCTCGCCGATGGGCAGGAGCCCGGCGAAGACGGCCGAGGCGATGCCGATCAGCCAGGTGAAGCGGGTGGGCACCTTGCGCACCGGGTGGGTCTTGCCGAACCACGCGGGCAGCAGGCCGTCGCGGCTCATCGAGTAGCCGACGCGCGTCACGCCGAGCATGAAGGTGAACATCACGGTGAGGATGCCCAGGATGGCGCCGACTCCGATGATCGCGCCGAGCATCGGCAGACCCACGTCGGTGAAGGCGGAGGCGAACGCGCTCTCGCCCTTGATCTGCTGGAACGGGATCATGCCGGTCAGCACCAGGCAGGCCAGCACGTAGAGCACCATCGAGATGCCCAGCGAGTACAGGATCGCCTTGGGCATGTGCTTCTGCGCTTCTTTGGACTCCTCGGCGGCCGTGCTCATGGCGTCGTAGCCGAACACCGCGAAGAACACCGTTGCGGCACCGGTGATCGCACCGCTGGCGCCGAAGGGGAAGAACGGCGTGTAGTTGCCGGTGTTGATGTAGAACGCGCCGACGCCGATGACCAGCAGGACCACGGCGACCTTCAGGTACACCAGGAAGCTCTCGAACCGGGCGGCGCTCTTCATGCCCAGGTTCAGCATGAAGGCGATGAACAGGCACAGCACCACGGCGAACAGGTTGACCTTGTAGCTGCCGGGCGCGACGCCCGCCTCCTCGGTGCCGGGTGCTCCGAGCATCCACACCGGCAGGTCGATCCCCAGGTAGCCGAGGACTTCGTTGAAGTACCCGGAGATGCTGATGGCCACCACCGCCACGATCGCGGTGTACTCCAGCAGCAGGTCCCAGCCGATCAGCCAGCCGACGATCTCGCCGAGCACGACGTAGCCGTAGGTGTAGGCCGAACCGGCCTTGGGGATCATGCCCGCGAACTCGGCGTAGGAGAACGCGGCGGCGGCGCTGGCGACGCCGGCGATCAGGAACGAGATCAGCACGGCGGGGCCTGCCTTCTCGTTGGCGACCGCGCCTGCCAGCGAGAAGATCCCTGCGCCGATGATGCCGCCGACACCGATGGCGGTGAGCTGCCACAGGCCGAGCGATTTGCTCAGTCCGGTGTCCTCGGAGTCCGAGGAGATCGCCTCGATGGGCTTGCGGCGAAATATTCCCCGCCCCGGTTGCAGGCTAGGTGCTGACACGTCGACTCCATTGTTCGAATCACAGGATGCGGCGAAAGCTACGCCCCGCGATGGAGGGTCGTGCTGTGCGGTTGGACGACAGTTCGCCGCGGCGGTTGTGGGATGGCACAACGGGGCTGGTCGAGCGCCGTGGCGTGGGGCACGCACCTGGGCGTCCGCGCACGGGCCGTGACTGCGAGCGCGTCCGATCGTTAGTGTTCTCACCCGGAGCGTCGAAATGTCGGCCCCAAAGGAAGTGGGAGAGCGATGTCCAGTTATCGCACCGTCGTTGTGGGAACGGACGGTTCCGCGCCTTCGCTGCGCGCGGTTGGCCGGGCCGCCGAGGTCGCAGGGGCCTCGTCGGCGCGGCTGGTGATCGTCTGCGCCTACTACCCGACCGACCCCAAGGAGCTGGAGCGCGCCGCCGATCAGCTCGGCGACGAGGCCTTCCAGGTCATGGGATCGGCTCCGGCGCAGGACACGGTGCAGTCCGCATCGGACACCGCCCGCGAGGCCGGTGCGACCGACCTGGAGACCGTCGTCTCGGTCGGCGAGCCCGTCTCGGTCCTGCTGGGATCGGCGGAGAAGCACGATGCCGACCTGCTGGTCGTGGGTAGCCGCGGGCTCAACACCCTCAAGGGGCGCATCCTCGGCTCGGTGCCTTCCGAAGTGTCCCGCCGAGCTGATTGCGACGTGCTCGTTGTCCGAACATCGCGATGACCGGATCCGGCGGGTCGAGGAGATCCTCCTCGGTTCGCCGCCCCGCTACACCAAAGGTGAGATCGCCGAAGCCGCAGGTGTGTCGCTCGAACGCGCGGAGCAGCTGTGGCAGGCGATGGGCTTCGCGCACGTCGAGTCGGACGAGGTGATCTTCACCGACGCCGATGTCGCCGCCGTGCGCGCGCTGGTGTCCCTGGTGTCGGCGGACGTCATCCCCGATGAGCTCGAATCCGCGGTGGCCCGTTCGCTGGCGCAGACCATGTCCAGGCTGGCGGAGTGGCAGACCGGGCTGTTCAAGTCGCTGCTGGGCAAGAGCTTCGCCACCGATGTGGAGACCACCGCGGAGGTCGCGGCCGCGATCGTGCCGGTCATGGAGAAGATGCAGGACTACGTGTGGCGGCGGCACCTGGCCGCCACCGTGTCCCGCGAGCTCGACGAGCGCGACCCGGGCATCGACGAGCGCGTGCAGGTGGTCGGGTTCGCCGACCTGGTCGGCTACACCCGGCTGATCCGCGATTTCACCGAGCTGGAGCTGACCCGGCTGATCGACGGTTTCGAGTCGCTGGCCGGCGGCGTGGTGGCGCAGAACCGCGGCCGGGTCATCAAGACCGTCGGCGACGAGGTGCTGTTCGTGGCCGACAGCCCGGAGGAGGGCGCGGAGATCGCGCTGACCCTCAACGAGGAGATCGCCAAGAACGACCTGCTGCCGCCGCTGCGGATCGGGCTGGCGCAGGGGCCGGTCCTGGCGCGGTTCGGTGACGTCTACGGCTCGACGGTGAACATCGCCAGCCGCTTGACGTCGGTGGCGCGGCCGGCCTCGGTGCTCATGGACCGGGAGCTGGCGGCCTCGCTGCGCGGTCACGAGAGCTACCGGCTCGTCTCGGTCGGGCCCACGAAGGTGCAGAGCTTCCGCGGCTTGCGGGCGTGGGCGCTGCAGCGGCGCTGACAATCCCCGAACCGGCTTCGGCGCGGTCCGGCGCCGCTGTTCTCACTACTCCGAACACAGCAAAATGTGACTGAAATATCGCTACATTTGCATGTATCACGCAAATGCTGGCAGAGACTGCCCGAAAGTGGTCTCCACCAGCGCTTTTGTGATCTTCGAAGATCGCGCGGCACCTCTCCGGCGTTGACTTTTGGGCTGTTCGTCGGCTTGCGGGAGCCCTCCGGGCGCTGGTTAAAGGGGGTGCTTGCGGCCGGATCCGGCATTACGGTCGAGGTATGGCGGATCGGGTAACGCCGACTTTCGGCGAGCATTCCGACGACGTGGCCGAACTGGTCGCGCAGTACGCACAACTGCCGGCCGGAGCACCGGTCCGGCTCGCCAAACCCACCTCGAACCTCTTCCGGTTCCGAGCCCCCTCGGCATCACCCGGCCTGGACGTCGGCCGGTTCACCAAGGTCTTCGACATCGACCCCGAAGCGGGAACCGCGCAGGTCCAGGGCATGGCGACCTACGAGCAGATCGTGGACGCGCTGCTGCCCACCGGGCACATCCCGAAGGTCGTGCCCCAGCTCAAGACCATCACGCTCGGCGGCGCGGTGGCCGGGCTCGGCATCGAGTCGACCTCCTTCCGCAACGGGCTCCCGCACGAATCGGTGCGCGAGATGGAAATCCTCACGGGCGACGGATCGGTGGTGGTGGCGCGGCCGGACAACGAGCACGCCGAACTCTTCCGGGGATTCCCGAACTCCTACGGCACGCTGGGCTACGCGCTGCGCCTGGAGATCGAGCTGGAGCAGGTCAAGCCCTACGTCGAGCTCCGCCACGTCCCGTTCGCGACCGCGGCCGAGTGCGCCGAGGCGATCGACCGGATCTGCGCGGACGGCGACTTCGACGGCAAGACCGTGGATTTCATCGACGGCACCGTGTTCACACCGACCGAGCACTACCTCACGCTCGGGTCCTACGTGGACTCCGCACCGCGCACCAGCGACTACACCGGCGACAAGATCTTCTACCGGTCACTGCAGCAGCGCAGCACCGATCACCTGACCGTGCGCGACTACATCTGGCGGTGGGACACCGACTGGTTCTGGTGCTCGCGCGCGATCGGCGTGCAGCACCCGCTGATCCGCCGGTTCTGGCCCGCGAAGTACAAGCGCTCCGACGTCTACCGGCGGATCGTCGCCTGGGACCGGCGGCACTCGGTGACCGACCGGATCGCGGTGCTGCAGGGCAAGGGGCTCAACGAGCCGGTGATCCAGGACGTGGAGATCCCGGTGCAGCGGCTGCCGGAGTTCCTGGAGTTCTTCCACCGGGACATCGGCATCTCGCCGATCTGGCTGTGCCCGGTGCAGCTGCGCGACCAGCGGGGATGGCCGCTGTACCCGATGAACGCCGACACGCTCTACGTCAACGTCGGCTTCTGGGCGACCGTGCCGCTGCGCCCCGGCGAAGCGCCCGGCAGGCACAACCGCGCGATCGAGCGGAAGGTCACCGAACTCGACGGGCACAAGTCGCTGTACTCCAACTCCTACTTCGAGGAGGACGAGTTCTGGCGGCTCTACAACCGCCCGGCCTACCAGCACCTGAAGGACACCTACGACCCGAAGGGCCGATTGCCGGGGCTGTACGAGAAGTGCGTGCGCGAGAGCTGACTCGCGGCGGACGAGCACACACCAAACTGGAAAGGAGACGCTCTGATGGGATGGGCAGGGGTGTTCGAGCGGATTCTCGGCGGCGACCTGTCGGTGGAGATCCGGGCTTTCGACGGCAGCCGAGCCGGGACCGCCGGGGCCGACGTGTGCGTGGAAGTCCGTTCGCCGCTGGCGCTCTCGCACCTGGCCAACGCGCCGGGCGAACTGGGGCTCGCACGCGCGTACGTCAGCGGCGCGCTCGAAGTGCACGGCGGCATGTACCGGGCGCTGGCGGCGTTCCCCTCGGTGACGCTGGAGGACGTTCCACCGGAGCTGCGCCGGGAACTGCTGTTCAAGCTGGCCGGGTACCGGTTCTGGTGGCCCGTCCGGGTTCCCGAGGTCGAGCACCGCTCGCGCGGCTGGCGGCACTCCAAACGACGTGACAGCCAGTCGATCTCGTACCACTACGACGTCTCGAACCGCTTCTACGAGTACGTCCTCGGCCCGTCGATGGCCTACACCTGCGCGGTCTACCCGGAGCAGGACTCCACCCTGGAGCAGGCGCAGTACGCCAAGCACGACCTGGTCGCCCGCAAGCTCGGTCTCGCGGAGGGGCATCGGCTGCTCGACGTCGGCTGCGGCTGGGGCGGCATGGTCATGCACGCCGCCGAGCACTACGGGGTGCGCGCGCTGGGCGTGACGCTGTCGCGGCAGCAGGCGCAGTGGGCGCAGAAGGCCATCGCGGAGCGCGGTCTCGCCGACCTCGCCGAGGTCCGGCACATGGACTACCGGGACGTGCAGGAGAGCGGCTTCGACGCGGTCAGCTCCATCGGGCTCACCGAGCACATCGGCGTCAAGCAGCTGCCGCAGTACTTCTCGTTCCTGCACGACAAGCTGCTGCCCGGCGGGAGGATGCTCAACCACTGCATCACCCGGCCGCACGGCCACCAGAGCGCCCGGCCGGGCAAGTTCATCAGCCGCTACGTGTTCCCCGACGGGGAGCTCGAACCGGTGGGCACGCTGGTGTCGGCGATGAACGACAACGGCTTCGAGGTGCGGCACGAGGAGAACCTGCGGGAGCACTACGCGCTGACGCTGGCCGACTGGTGCGCCAACCTCGAACGCAACTGGTCGGACGCGGTCGCCGAGGCGGGTCACGCGCGGGCGCGCGTGTGGCGGCTGTACATGGCCGCCTGCCAGCTGGGCTTCGAGCGCAACAACATCCAGCTGCACCAGGTGCTGGGCGTCAAGCTCGACGACGTGGATGCGCGGATGCCGCTGCGCCCCGCGTTCTAGAGCGATGAGTTCCGCTGCGGCGGCGGGTCTACCCCTTCAACCTGGCAACTCGGGAACGAAGGGACAGACCCATGTACGAGTTCTCCCAGAAGATCACGCCGAACCTGTGGTTCGACACCGAGGCCGAGGACGCCGCGAAGCACTACTGCTCGATCTTCCCGGACTCGCGCATCGTGCACGTCCTGCACAACGGTGAGGCCGGGACGGGCGAACCGGGCACGGTGCTGGTGGTCCAGTTCGAGCTGTTCGGGCAGAAGTTCGTCGGGCTCAACGGCGGGCCGCAGTTCACCTTCAGCGAGGCCGTCTCGTTGGAGGTCACCTGCGAGTCGCAGGAGGAGATCGACCGGCTCTGGGAGCAGCTGGGTGAGGGCGGTGAGCACGGTCCCTGCGGGTGGCTCAAGGACCGCTACGGCCTGTCCTGGCAGGTCACGCCCCGCCGGCTGCTGGAGCTGATCACCTCACCGGATCAGGCGCGCGCCGACCGGGTCACCAAGGCGATGCTCCGGATGGGCAAGCTCGACATCGCCGAGCTGGAGGCCGCCGCCGAGGGATAGCGCCGGTGTCAGCCGAAGGCGTCGCCGACGTCGTCGAGGGTCAGCGGGGGGACCAGGTCCGAGGCTCGGGCCCTGGTCCAGTGGTGCCCGGTGGCGCGGCGCTCTTCGGCGGAGCTGAAGCGGTAGCGGTAGAGGTCGGCCCGGACCACCGCGGGCGGGTGGTCCGGGAACGGGTTGTGGCCGAGCAGGTCGAGCACCGGCTTCTCGCCGCGCAGCAGCGCGCGCAGGAACCGCGGTAGCCAGCCGCGCCCGTAGGACGGGCTGATGGCCACGAACCACATCAGCCAGTCCAACCGCAGGTGGTACGGCGCGACCTGCGGCGGCCTGCGCGCCGGATCGCCGGGTTTGCCCTTGAACCCGTACTCGCGCCACGGCCCGTCAGCCGTGTCCGCGCCCAGCACGACGACCTCGTAGCGGACCCGCGTGATGCTGCCGAACGCGCCGTAGGTGTTTCCCAGGTGCAGCCGGTTGAAGCTGCGGTTCATCACCTGCCCGCGGCCGACCATGTTGCGCACCGGCCAGTAGGCCAGCACCACGAACAACCCCGTCACCGCCAGCACGAGCACGGCGAACCAGCCCGGCGGGTCCGACGGCGCGCCCGCAGGCCCGCCCACGGCCGCGAACGCCAGGGTGATGGTGAGGAAGTTCAGCCACGCGAAGTTGCCGCTGAGCATCAGCCACAGCTGCGTGACGACGATGATCACCGCGGCGGCGGTCGCCACCGGTTGCGGGGCGAACAGCAGGAACGGCACGACCAGCTGCGTGCCGTGGTTGGCCAGCACCTCCACCTTGTGCAGCGACGGCGGCAACCGGTGGAAGAAGCGGCTCAGCGGCCCGGGCATCGGCTGGGTCTCGTGGTGGTAGTGCAGCGCGGTGAGGTCACGCCAGCAGGAGTCGCCGCGCAGCTTGATCAGACCGGCGCCGAACTCGGCGCGGAACAGCAGCCAGCACAGCAACCACAGGATCGGCGCGGGCGGGCTGATGTGCGCGGGGCCCAGGAAGATCGCCAGGAACCCGGCTTCGAGCAGCAGCGACTCCCAGCCGAAGCCGTACCAGACCTGGCCCACGTTGACGATCGAGGAGTACAGCAGCCACAGCAACGTCCACAGCGCCACCCACGCCCACACCGGTGCCAGGTCGGCGACCTGGGCGAGCAGGCTCGCCGCCACGCCCGTCCAGGCGGCACCCGCCAGCCAGCGGTCCGAGCAGCGGAAGTGGAACAGGCTCGGCGCCCGCCCGAACGGCACGCGGTCGACGAAGCGGGCGACCGGCGTGAGCCCCCGCTCGCCGAGCAGGCCGCGGAACTGGCGCAGGAAGCAGACGAACCCGATCAGGTAGACCAGCGCGAGCAGGTGGGTCACGGCGAACCTCGCCGCCTGGTACTCGGGGGCGCCCATCCACTGCCACATCGCCGACCCTCCTTCCACACCGCTTCGCGGCGATCGTCGCCGACTAGAAGTTGTTGAGGTATGCGGCGGAGCCGCTGTTTCATGTGTGGGACTCAGCCTGCACCGCCGCGGGTTCGCCAGCGCCTTCGTGGCGAGTACGCCGCCGACGCCGATGTCTACCCCCGGGGTAAGCGGAAGACATCAGGAGCGGCGCACGGAGTCCACGAAGGCGCTCAGGTTCCGCTACCCGCACCGCCACGCAAACCAATTCATAAAGTGCTCCTAGAATCGCGCATCTGCGAACGGTGTGTGGAGGGCTCGGCTTGCTGGACGAAGTGGTGGAGGTGCTGGCCTGCCCGCACTGCGGTCTCGACCTGGAGCGTCACGGGAACTCGCTGCGGTGTTCGTCGAACCACGTGTTCGACTTCGCGCGGCAGGGCTACGTCAGCCTGCTCTCCGGTCGCAGCAAGGTCGTCGGTGACACCGCGGAGATGGTCGCCGCCCGCGCGGACTTCCTGGCGGCCGGGCACTACGACCCGATCGCCGACGCGGTGGCGGAAGCGGTCACCGCCGGTGGCCCGGTGGTCGACATCGGTGCCGGGACCGGTTTCTACCTGGCCCGGGCGATGGGTGATCGGCTCGGGCTGGCGCTGGACGTCTCCAAGTACGCCTGTCGCCGAGCCGCCAAGGCCCACCCGCGGATGGGGGCCGCGGTCGCCGATGCCTGGCAGCCGCTCCCGGTCCGCACCGGTGTCGCGGGCACCGTCCTCAACGTCTTCGCGCCCCGCAACGCCCCCGAGATGCGCCGGATCCTGCGCCCCGGCGGGGAACTCGTCGTCGTGATCCCGAACCCCGGCCACCTGACGGGTCTGGTCGACCACCTCGGCCTGCTCAACGTGGACGACGCCAAGCAGACCCGCCTCGCCGACCAGCTCGCCGGCCACTTCGACGCGCTGGACCGGCGGACGGTCGAGTTCCGGCTCGACCTGACGCGCGCCGAGGCCCGGGAAGCCGTGGCCATGGGGCCCAGCGCCTGGCACACCACGCCCGCAGCGCTCGACGCCAAGATCGAGGCCCTGCCGTCTCCGCTCACCGCCACGGCCTCGGTCACCCTCGCCCGCTACCGCCGCGCGGCCTGAGCCTCCGCCTCACCCACCCGAGTGAAGAAACCGTCTCAATTTCGCGCGAAATTGGGAACGGCCCCCTCGGGAACGGGACGTTCGGTGGCGGGGTGCCCGGTGCTGGGGTGCCCGGTAGTGCGGTGCCCGGTGGCTGGGTGTCCGGTGCTGGGGGTTAGTTGTGGGGGTGGGTCTTCTGGGGGATGTTCCAGGGGTTTTCGTCCTGCAGAGCTGCCGGTAGCAGGGCTGCGGGGACGTTCTGGTAGGTCACCGGGCGGAGGAAGCGGTCGATGGCCGCGGTGCCCACCGAGGTGAAGCGGGCGTCCGTGGTGGCCGGGTACGGACCGCCGTGCTGCATGGCGGGGGAGACGGCAACACCGGTCGGCCAGCCGTTGAACAGCACGCGCCCGGCGCGTTCCCGCAGGCGCGGCAGGAGCGTGGCGACGAAGTCGGTGTCGGCGTCCTCGGCGTGGACCGTCGCGGTGAGGTTGCCCTCGAACGCCTCGGCCGCGCGGCGCGCCTCGTCCTCCGAGGAATAGGTGACCACGATGGACAGCGGGCCGAAGACCTCCTCCAGCAGCGCTTCCCGGTTGTTCAGCAGGGTGTCCACGTCGGTGGCCAGGAGCGTCGGAGCGGCTCCGTCCTCGGCGCGCTCGTCCGCGCCGCCTGCCAGCAGGCGAACGCCCGGGACGTCGGTGACCACCGCGCGACGGCCGCAGTAGCCCTCGTGCAGCCGGTCGTTGAGCATCGGGTGCGCCGAGACCGCCGCCGACGCGGAGACCAGCGCGTCCTCCAGCCCGTGGTCGGCGGGCAGGAACAGCAGGCCGGGCTTGGTGCACAGCTGCCCGGCGTTGCCCGAGTACGAGGTCACGTAGCCCTGGGCGATGTCGGTTCCGCGCGCGCCGACGGCACCGGGAGCGACGAAAACCGGGTTGAGGCTGCCCAGTTCACCGAAGAACGGGATCGGCTTCGGGCGCGAGTGGGCGATGTCGAACAGCGCCCGCCCGGCCGGGACCGACCCCGTGAAGGCCGCCGCCTTGATCCGCTCGTCGCGCAGCGCCTCGGTTCCGATGTCGAATCCCAGGACGACGCTGAAAGTCCCCTCCGGAGCACCGGCGGAGCGCAGCGCCTCGGCGACGATCTCGCCGGTCCGCAGCGACAGCGCGGGATGACCGGGGTGGCCCTTGAGCACCACCGGGCAGCCCGAGGCGAGGGCCGCCGCGGTGTCGCCGCCCGCGACGGAGAAGGCGAACGGAAAGTTGCTCGCCGCGAACACCAGCACGGGACCCACCGGCAGCAGCATCCGCCGCAGGTCCGGCTTCGGCCCGAGCGCGAAATCCGGGTCCGCGCGGTCGAAGGTGGCCCGCAGGTGGTCTCCGGGCTCGACGGTCTCGGCGAACAGGCGCAGCTGGTAGGTGGTCCGCTTGAGCTCGCCGGTCAACCGGCCCTCGGACAGGTGCGACTCGTCGATGGCCAGCGGGATCAGCTCACCGGCGGCGGCGTCCAGCGCGTCGGCGACGGCCCGCAGCTGGCGGGCCCGCTCGGCCGGGGACTGCTCCCCGAACGGCTCGGCGGCCTCGGTCGCGCGTTGCAGCGCGGTGTCGAGTTCGGCTCGGCTGGTGTCCGGGATCTGCGTCGCGGTCAACGTCCCCATCCTTTGCGCGATCGAGAGAGGTCCACGTCCACCGTAGTACGCCGAACAACCGGCGCACCGCACGCCGTTCGACATCACGCACCAGCGCCACGCGGTCCGGGGAACGAGCCCTCAAAGGCCGCAGGCCCGCGCGATGGTGAACAGGGCCGCCTGGTCGGGGCGGGTGAGGTCGCAGCCGGTGAGGTCGGCGATGCGGCGCATCCGGTTGAGCACCGTGTTGCGGTGGCAGTACAGCTCGCCGGCGACCGCGCCCGCCGAACCGGTGCGCAGGTAGGCCGTCGCGGTCTCCATCAGCCGGGCGCGCTCGCCCGCGCCGATGCCGCGCATCGGGCCGAAGACCTCGGCGGCGAGCGCGTTTCCCAGCTCGCCGAGCCTTCCGGCGGCCACCGAGGACCAGACGTCGGTCAGCGCGCGCGGTCCGCTCTCGGCGGCGGAGGTCCCGGCCAGCTCGGCGGCGATGCGCACGGCGCGCGGCACGCCCGCGAGCGTGCGGGCGACGGGCGCGAGCCCGCAGGGGACGTCCCGCAGCCAGCGCTGCGGGACGGCGGTGGCCCTGGCCGGGAGCTGCGCGATGAGCACGGGTCGGCGGTCGACGTCCTGCAGGTGCACCGAGATCCCCCTGGCCACCAGGTCGTCGGCGGCATCGCGCAGCGGTCGGGTGTCCGGCAGCGGAGCCGCGGCCACGGCGAAGTCCGCGTCGGTGGCGACGTCGAGCGCGGTCGCCACCTGCGCGACCACCTGCGGGTCGCGAGCGTCGGTGCTCAGCAGCCGCCCCACCAGCTGCGCGCGCTCGTGCTCCTGCTCGCGGGCGACCACCGCGGCTTCGTCGAGGTAGGCGAGGTGGATCCGGGTGGTGTGGTGGTCGACGGCGTTCCACACCCGCGAGGCGCTGTGCACCAGCGCGGGGAGCTCGTCCTCGGACGCGCGGCGGGTGAAGGCCTCCCACAGGACCCGGAAGTCGAAGCGCACGGCGTGCAGCAGCACTTCCAGCGGAACTCCGGCCTGCGCGCGGCTGCGGCCGATCCGCTCGCACAGGTCGGCCAGCCGGTCGGGCACGGCCAGGCCGCCGACCAGGCGCAGCAGCAGCTCCATGCTGCCCTCGGCGTGCTCGCGCAGCTCCGGCCACGGCACCGCGTCGCTGGCGTAGGGCTCCATCGAGCGCAGCTCGGCGAGGAACACCGCGACCAGCTCGTCGAGGTCGTCCAGGCAGGAGCGCACCAGCCCGCGCAGCGGGCCGTCGGACGTCACGGGCACGTGAAGCGAAGTGTGCATCTGCCCAATCTAAGGCGTGCAGTCGGAGTTGATCCGACATTGTGCTGGGCCGGTGACCAGAGGACTGTGCTCTCATGCACTTGACGCCCCGCGAGCAGGAGCGGCTGAACCTGTTCACCGCCGCGGAGCTGGCCCGCCGCAGGCTGGAGCGCGGAGCGCGACTCGGCGCGCCGGACGCGGTGGCCTACGTGTGCGACGAGATCTGCGAGCTCGCCTGGGACGGTGTCGAGATCGACGACGTCGTGCGGCTGGCCGGCGAGCTGCTCACCGCCGACCAGGTGCAGCCCGGCGTTCCCGCCGCGGTGCCGTCGATCCAGGTCGAAGCGCTGTTCCCGCACGGGAGTTCGCTGGTGCACGTGCCGCAGCCGTTCGGACCGCCGGGCGCGGACGCGCCGGGAGCGGTGCGGGCGTCCGAGGGCGAGATCGAGCTCGCGCCGGGCCGGGAGCGCCGGAGCGCGCGGCTGCACAACACCGGTGAGCGCCCGGTGTGGATCTCCTCGCACTTCCCGCTGGACCAGCTCAACCCCGCGGTGCGCAGCGATGTCGAGCTCGCGGGTTTCCGCCTCGCGATCCCCGCGGGCACGGCGGTGCGCCTGGAAGCCGGTGAGCGCAGGGAGCTCACCGTCGTGGCGATGGGAGGCCGACGATGACCAGCTTGTCCCGCGAGCGGTACGCGTCGCTGTACGGGCCGACGACGGGTGACCTGGTGCGGCTGGCCGACACCGACCTGTGGGTGCGCGTCGAGGCCGACGACTCCGAACCGGGCGAGGAACTGCTGGGAGGCTGCGCCAAGACCGCCCGCGACGGGCTGCTGGTGGCGCCGAAGGCGGGCCGGGACAGCGCGCTGGACATGGTGATCCTCGGCGTGCTGCTGCTCGATCCGGTCCTGGGCGTGCGCAAGACCAACATCGGCATCTCCGACGGGCGCGTCGTCGGTGTCGGCCGCGCGGGCAACCCGGAGGGGATGGACGACGTCGAGCTGGTCGTCGACTCGCACACGGCGATGATCACCGGCGAGGGCCTGATCGCCACGCCCGGCGTGGTCGACTCGCACGTGCACCTGTCCAGCCCCGAGGTGGTGCCCTCGGCGCTCGCGGCCGGGGTGACCTCGCTGGTGGGCATGGGGATGGGCGGCGTGTGGGACGTCGGCGCGAACCCGGCCACCAACCTGCACTCGATGATCGAGGCGTGGCGGGACGTGCCGATCAACGTCGCGTTCCTGGCGCGCGGGTCGTCGTCCTCGAACGACCTGCTGGAGCGGGCCGTGCTCTCCGGCGCGGGCGGTTTCAAGATCCACGAGGACTGGGGAGCGACGCCGCACATCGTGGACACCTGCCTCGGCGTGGCGGATCAGGCGGACCTGCCGGTCGCGCTGCACACCGACACGCTCAACGAGTCCGGTTTCCTGGCCGACACGCTGGACGCGACCAGGGGCCGCACGGTGCACGCGTACCACGTGGAGGGCGGTGGCGGGCATCCCGACCTGCTGGAAGTCGTGGGCAGCCCGCACGTGCTGACCTCCTCGACCACCCCGACGCTGCCGCTGACCCCGGCGACGGTGGCCGAGCTGCTGCCCATGACCATGACGGTCCACAGAGGACACGCGTCGCTGGACAGCGACCGGGGCATCGCCGGCAGCCGCGTCCGCGAGCACGGCATCGCCGCGGAGAACGCGCTGCACGACTCCGGGGCGATCAGCATCGTCAACTCTGACTCGATGGGCATGGGGCGCATCGCCGAAACCGCCCGGCGCACTTGGCAGCTCGCGCACGTGCAGGCGCACCTCGCCGGTGAGGCCGGGCCGGAGCACGCGGACAACGAGCGGGTCCTGCGCTACCTCGCCAAGATCACCCTGAACCCGGCGATCGCGCACGGCATGGCCCACGAGGTCGGCTCGCTGCGACCGGGCAGGCTCGCCGACGTCGTGCTGTGGCAACCCTCCTGGTTCGGCGCGGAACCCGATCTGGTGATCAAGTCCGGGTTCGTCGCCTGGGGCGCCAGCGGATCGGGGTCGGGCTCCACCCGGCTCACCCAGCCGAGGGTCATGCGGCCGTTCTTCGGCGGGCTCGGGGCCGCACCGCGCAGGCTCTCCACGGTGTTCGTCGCCGACGCCGCCGACCGCGCGCGCCTGCCTCGCGGCCCGAACTACGCCCCCGTGCGCGATAGCAGGGGCTTGACCAGCGCGGACATGGTGCGCAACACCGCGACCCCGCGAGTGGACGTCCCGCGCGAACCGGGTCCGGTGTCGGTCGACGGCGTCGAGGTCGACGTGCACCGGGCGGGATATCTTCCGCTGACCCGGTTGCACCACTTGGCGTGAAGAACGTTTTCGGTGAACGGTGGGGAGCGGTGCGGCCCGGTTCCGGTAGCCGCACCGGCACGCTCCAACGGCCCCCGAGGAAGGGAACGAAGTGCTGGACCTGCTGCTGCGCGACGTCCGCGTCCTGACCATGAACCCGAACCACCCCACCGCGCACACCGTCGGCGTGCTCGGCGGGCGCATCGTCGGAGTGGACGACGAAGTGGCCGACCTGCCCGCACGCCAGGTGATCGACGGCGGCGGAGCGGTCGTGACGCCCGGTTTCGCCGACTCGCACAACCACATGGTCTGGTACGGGCTTTCGCTGGCCGAGCTGGACCTGTCGCGGTGCGGATCGGCCGAGGAGCTCTACGACCTGGTCGCCGAGCAGGCCGCGTCGCTGCCCTCGGACGGCTGGGTGATCGGGTCCGGCTACGACGACTTCGTCATCGGTGGCCACCCGGACCGGGCCAAGCTCGACCGCGCGGGCGGTGGCAGGCCGGTGTGGCTCAAGCACCGCTCGGCGCACATGTGCGTGGCCAGCACCGAAATCCTCGCCAAGGCGGGCGTTCTGGACGGCTCGGCCCGCGTCCCGGAGGGCGGGGTCGTCGAGCGCGACGCGGACGGCGCGCCGACCGGCCTGCTCGCCGAGCAGGCGCAGCAGCTGGTCGACGCGCTGGTCAAGCCTTACCCGGTCGAGGAGCTGACGGCCGCGATCGGCCGCGCGGCCAAGCGCTACGCGGCCGAAGGGCTCACGCACGTCACCGAAGCGGGCGTCGGCGGCGGGTGGATCGGGCACAGCCCGGCTGAGGCCGCCGCCTACCAGCTGGCGCGCCAGCGCGGGGAGCTGACGCTGCGCGTCGAGCTGATGCCGGCCTCCGAGGTGCTGCACCAGGTCGGGCCGGACGCCTTCGGGCTGGATCTGGGGCTGCGCAGCGGGTTCGGGGACGACTTCCTGCGCATCGGGCCGATGAAGATCTTCACCGACGGCGCGCTGTCGAGCCGCACCGCGGCGGTCACCGAGCCGTTCCACGGGCACGGCGGCAACGGCGTTCTCGGCGACGACCCCGAGGTGCTGCGCGAGCGGATCCGCGCCGCGCACCGGGGTGGCTGGCGGGTCGCCGCGCACGCCATCGGGGACCGCGCCATCGACCTGACGCTGGAGGCGTTCGAGCAGGCGCAGCAGGAACTTCCGCGCCCCGACGCGCGCCACCGCATCGAGCACTCGGCGATGGTGCGTCCCGACCAGCTGTCGCGGATGGCGGCGCTGGGCGTGATCCCGGTGCCGCAGTCGCGCTTCCTCTACGAGATCGGCGACACCATGATCGGGGCGGTCGGCGATGAGCGCGAGCCGTGGCTGTACCGGCAGCGCTCCTTCGTGGAGGCCGGTCTGGTGGTGCCGGGCAGTTCGGACCGGCCGTGCGTGTCCAACGGAGCGCCGCTGCTGGGGATGCGAGCGATGGTCGACCGCACCACCAAGGCCGGGCGCGTGCTCAGCCCCGACGAGCGGGTCGACGCCGTCGAGGCGCTGCGCGCCTACACCACGCACGCCGCGTGGGCGGCCGGTCAGGAGCACCAGCGGGGCCAGATCGCCGCGGGCATGTTCGCCGACTTCGTGCTTCTCGACGACGATCCGACCACCGTGCCCACCCCGGCGATCGGTGACATCACCGTGCGCGCCACGTTCGTCGCCGGGCGTCCGGTGCACGGCGCGGAGGAGTTCGCAGAAGTTCCCACCTGATCCGGCACAACGGGAGGCTCCGTGACCGAAACAGCGAGCACGCCACGCATCGATCCCGCCGAGTCGCGGAAGGTCGCGTTCGCCGCGTTCGTCGGCACCGCGCTGGAGTGGTACGACTACTTCCTCTACGGCACGGCGGCGTCGATCGTGTTCGACCGGCTGTACTTCGCCACCGAGGACCCGGCGGTGGCGACGCTGGCGGCCTTCGCCTCGTTCGCGGTGGGCTTCCTCGCGAGACCGCTCGGCGCGGTGGTGTTCGGCCACCTCGGAGACCGCATCGGGCGCAGGCGCTGCCTGCTCATCACGGTGACCTTGATCAGCGTGGTGACCGGGCTCATCGGTCTGCTGCCCGACTTCGTGGCCATCGGTCTGGCCGCGCCGCTGCTGCTGACCGCGTTGCGCGTGCTGCAGGGCATCGCGGTCGGCGGCGAGTGGGGTGGTGCGGTCACGCTCGCGGTGGAGCACGCGCCGCCGGAGCAGCGCGGCCGGTTCGCGGCGCTGCCGCAGATCGGTTCACCGATCGGAACCCTGCTGTCCTCGGGCGGGTTCTACCTGGTGGCGATGCTGCCCGACGAGTCCTTCGACTCGTGGGGCTGGCGACTGCCGTTCCTGGCCGCGTTCCCGCTGCTGGGCGTCGCGCTGTACCTGCGGCGCCGGGTCGGGGAGTCGCCGCTGTTCGAGCGGATGCTCGCCGAGCACGACCGCGCTTCGGTTCCCGCGCTGGAGCTGTTCCGCACGGCCTGGCGGCAGGTGCTGATCGGCATCGCGGCCTCGCTGATCGGCATCGGCGGCTTCTACCTGCTGACCACGTTCGTGATCAGCTACGGCGCGGGTCAGCTGGAGTTGCCGAAGTCGCTGATGCTGGGCGCGACGCTGATCGCGGCGGCGGTCCAGGTGGTGACGCTGATCTTCGGCGGCAGGCTGGCGGACCGCTTCAGCCCGGGACGGGTCTGCCTGTGGGGCGGTGTGCTCTCGGCCGCGGTGGCGTTCCCGGTGTTCTGGATGATCGACACGCGCAACCCCGCGCTGGTGATCATCGCGGTGACGCTGGGCATCAACTGCCTGTCGATCCCCTACGCCGTGTCGGGTTCGCTGCTGGCCGGGCTGTTCCCGGTCCACCTGCGCTACAGCGGGGTGGCGATCTCGTCCAACTTCAGCGGGCTGATCAGCGGTTTCGTCCCGCTGATCGCCAGCGCCCTGCTGATCGCCAGCGACGAGCGGTCCTGGTCCACAGCAGCCCTGCTGCTCGTCCTCGCCCTCATCACCGCAGCAGGAGGCCTCCTCGCCCACAAGACGACCCAGCGGGCCTGACCGACCCCACGTCGAAAACCGCAGGAATCGTGCTGACGATTCCTGCGGTTCTCGGTCGTTGGTGGTGTGTGGTGGGGGTGGGGGTGGGGG
>NZ_BAAGZP010000045.1:57481-116632 GCF_054778355.1 Saccharopolyspora tripterygii
CACCCCCACCCCCACCCCCACCACACACCCCACCCCACCCCACCCCGGCCGGGCCGGGGCCTTCGGGTGGCTTCGGGTTCCGTTGGTGACGGTGGAACTGGTCGTCACTCGCCTCGGGAGATCTTGACCATCTCGTCGCGGGCGACGACCTTGATGCGCTCGCGGCCGTGGGGCTCGCCGAGGGACTTCTCGTGGGTGTCCAGGCGGGCCCAGCCCTCCCAGGTCGTGTACTGGATGCCGCGCTCCTCCAGCACGTTGATGATGCTGTCGGAGTCGGGCTGCTCGGGCTCGGGGAGCTGGTCGAGGTCTTCCAGCAGGTGGTTGATCGTCTCCAGGGCGTCGCCCTTGGTGTGGCCGATCAGGCCGACTGGACCGCGCTTGATCCAGCCGGTCGTGTAGACGCCGGGGATGTGCTCGCCGTCGAGGTCCAGGACGCGGCCGCCGTCGTTGGGCACCGTGCCCTTCTTGGTGTCGAAGGGCAGGTCGGCGATCGGCGAGCTGAGGTAGCCGACGGCCCGGTAGACCTGCTGGACCGGGTAGGTCTCGTACTCGCCGGTGCCGCGCACGTTGCCGTCGCCGGTGAGCTCCATGACCTCGACCTTGAAGCTCTCCACGCGGTCGGTGCCGGTGACCTCGACCGGTCCGCGCAGGAAGTGCAGGTGCAGGCGGCGCTTGGTGTTGTGCTTGGGGTCGCGCAGCGCCCAGTCCTGCAAGGTCTTGACGATGGACTTGACCTGGTTGTTGCTGGTGATCTCCTGCTCGCTGGCCTCGTCGAGCTCGAAGCCCTCCGGGTGCACGATGATCTCGACCTCGTCCTGGTGGTCGAGCTCGCGCAGCTCCAGCGGCGTGAACTTGGCCTGCGCCGGTCCGCGACGCGCGAACAGGTGCACGTCGGTGACCGCGGAGTCGCACAAGCCGCGGTACACGTTGTCCGGGATCTCGGTGCTGAGCATGTCGTCGGCCTGCTTGGCCAGCACGCGGGCCACGTCCAGCGCGACGTTGCCCGCGCCGATCACGGCGACGTGCTCACCGTCGAGGGTCCAGTCGCGCGGCGATTCGGGGTAGCCGTCGTACCAGTAGACGAACTCGGCGGCGCCGTAGCTGTGCGCGAGGTCGATGCCCGGGATGTCCAGCGGCCGGTCCTGGTCGGCGCCGGTCGAGAAGATCACCGAGTCGTAGTAGCGCTGCAGGTCTTCGAGCTTGACGTCCACGCCGTACTCGACGTGGCCGAGGAAGCGGATCTCGGGCTTCTCCATCACGCGCTGCAGCGCGTTGATGATGCCCTTGATGCGCGGGTGGTCGGGGGCCACGCCGTAGCGGATCAGCCCGTAGGGTGCCGGCATCCGGTCCAGCAGGTCGATCTCGACCGGCGTCTCGGACTTGGTCAGGATGTCGGCGGCGTAAACGCCGGCCGGGCCGGCCCCGACGATCGCGACTCGCAACGGGCGGGTCATGCACTCTCCTCCAGGTGCGCCTGGCTCGGCGCGCTCGACTGCGAAGCCGCGCGACAGCGGACCCGAAATGGACCGGGCCTTGGGCCATGCGCGGAATCAACCCCAAGCTTAGGTCTGCCTTACCCCCGATCCCGCCATGCGGGCTGGTGACAATGCTCATAACCGATCTCGGCCACTACCTCGGGGAACCGGACGGCTGAAGATCATTTCCACCGTCCGGTCTACGGGCGAGGGCGTACTAGGCGCATTTCTTCACCGCTGAGTACGTGACCGGACGCGGTGAGTGACAGTAGGATCGGCAATTGATCAACCGCGTCGGTGCTCAACGTGCAGGGCCGGTTACACGCGGTGTTGACTATGTCGAGGACAGGGTGGGCGCGTGCGTCGAACGCCACACCGGAGTACCGCCGGAGCCGAACCGTGATCGCCAAGCTGGTTCGCGAGGAGTTCATCCAGCGGTGGAAGCGCGAGATCGCGCACACCGGCTACGTGCCGCTGCGCCGCGGTGAAGCCGAAGAGCTGCTGAGCGGCTGCTTGGAGCACCTGCTCGGCGAACTCTCCTGCCCTGATCGCGAGGGCGCGGCCAAGACCGCGGGCGCGGAACTCGTCGCGCTGCACCGGCACGACCCCGCCGTCCTCCCCAGCACGCTCACGCTGCTCGCCGCCGAACTGCCCCGGATCCTGCCCGACGTCCCGCCCGCCCGGATCGTGACCGCCCTCGGCAACCTCTCCGCCGGGTTCGCCGAAGAGCTGCGCGCGAGCTCGGCCGTGGTGCAGCGCCCGGCCCGCAACCACCGCGGACGGGCGGAGGTGCTGTTCAACACCCCCACCACCGGCGTGGCCGCGGTCAGCACCGCCGGCGTGATCGAGGAGGCCAACGCGGCGCTGCGCCGCATGTTCCGGCTCTCCGAGACCGAGCTGATCGGCGCCTCGGTGCTGCGACTGGTCGACGACCGGTGGCGCCCGGAGCTGACCGGAGCGCTCGCCGACCTCTCCGACGGGGCCGGAGAGCGGGTGAACCTCGATGCCCGCTTCACCGCTGCCGACGACGCGCAGGTGTGGGTGCGGATGACGGCGCTGCTGGTCCGCGACGACCTCGGCAGGCCCGACCACCTCGTGGTGCTCTGCGAGGACATCACCGACCGGCACCTGCTGCAGGAGCAGTTCCGCAAGCAGGCCGTTCAGGACCCGCTCACCGGGCTGGCCAACCGCGCCCAGCTCGAATCCCGCATCGACGCCGCGCTCACGCCCGTCTACCCCGGTCGCCGCGTGGGCCTGTGCCTGTTCGACCTGGACGGCTTCAAGGCCGTCAACGACAGCCTCGGTCACGGCATCGGCGACCGGATGCTGCGCGAGGTCGGACGCAGGCTGCAAGCGCTGGCCGCGCAGGAGAGCGCGGTGGTCTCGCGCACCGGTGGCGACGAGTTCGCCGTCGTCATCCCCGATTCCTACGACGCCGCCCGGGTGATCGACCTGGTCGACCTGCTGCTCCGGGAGATCACCAAGCCGATGTGGATCGGCGCCCACGAGCTGACCGCCTCCGCCAGCGTCGGGATCGTCGAGCGCGAGGTGATCGGCACCGACACCGGTTCGCTGCTGCGCGACGCCGACATCACGCTGTTCCGCGCCAAGCGCGACGGGCGAGCGCTGTGGGTTCTCTTCGACCCCGAGCGGAACGCCTTGGCGCACGAGAACTTCCGGCTCTCGGCCGCGCTGCCCTCGGCGCTGGAGAAGAACGAGCTGTTCGTCGAGTACGACCCGGTCGCCGACGTCGAGACCGGCGGCATCCTGGCCGTGATGGCCAACGTGCGCTGGGACCACGACGAGTTCGGCGAGCTGGGGGCGAGCCGGTTCTTCGGTCTCGCCGAGGAAACCGGCCTGATCACCAGGTTGGGCGGCTGGACCCTGGAGCAGGCGGGCAGCCACGCCGCCCGTTGGACCCGCGAGCTCGGCGAGCACGCGCCGCTGCTGGCGGTGACGCTCTCGGCGCGCCACTGCCGTGATCCCGAGCTGGTCCGCGATCTGCGCGAATCGCTGGAGACCACGGGGCTTCCGGCGGCATCGCTGGTCCTGTGCCTGCCGGAATCCGCGCTGTTCGACCACCAGGGGGAACCGGTCGACACCGTGCGGATCTTCGCCGAGATGGGCATCCAGCTGTTCGTGCACGAGTTCGGCTCGGACTACTCCCGGGTGGACCGCCTCAAAGATCTGCCGCTGGCAGGGGTTCTCATCGACGGACCGCACATCGAGGGCCTGGCGGACCCCGGCGGACCGGAGCCGATCAGCGAGTACCTGGTGCGCAGCGCGGTCGGCGCGGCGCACCTGATGGACCTCCCGGTGCTGGCCACCGGTGTGACGAGTGCGGAGCAGGCGAACCGGTTGTCGGAGATCGGGGTGAGTCTGATCCAGGGGCCGCACGTCAGCGATCGGGTGTCGGCGATGGAGGTCGTCGATCTCGTGGGCGGCGCGTAGTTGATCTCAAGTGGCTCGAAAACCCCGAAGGAGAAACAGGATTCCGCGAGAGGGGCCCGCGCACGAGCACATTGGTCGGACCACTGACGGCGCATGACCAGACGCTGTGCGTGACAGTACGATGGCCTTGTTGATCACCTTTTCCCGGGTGTCGAACTGAAAACCACGTGCAGGAGGCTGGATTCTATGGAGCAGCGACCCGACTGGCTGGCCGAGGGAGTCGACCTGGACAAGCCCAGCGCCGCCCGCTGTTACGACTTCTACTTAGGTGGCGCGCACAACTTCGCCGTGGACCGCGAACTCGGCAACCAGGTCCTGGGCGTCGTGCCCAACGTCAAGGAGGTCGCGCTCAACAACCGCGCCTTCCTGCGCCGCGCGGTGCGCTACTGCCTCGACCGGGGGATCCGCCAATTCCTCGACATCGGCTCGGGAATCCCGACGGCGGGCAACGTGCACGAGATCGTGCACGCGGTGGACCCGCAGGCGCGCGTGGTCTACGTGGACAACGAGCCGGTCGCCGTGGCGCACAGCCGCTCGATCCTCGACGGCAACGAGAACGCCACGATCGTGCAAGCCGATCTGCTGGACGTGCCCGCGGTGCTGGAATCCGCGGAGACCCAGCGGTTGCTGGACTTCTCGCAGCCGGTCGCGGTGATGATGGTGGCCCTGCTGCACTTCGTCCCGGACAGCGCCAAGCCGCGCGAGATCATCGGCCAGTACTACGACAAGATGGCCCCCGGCAGCTACCTCGGCTTCTCGCACGTCACCGGCGAGGACTTCCCGGAAGGCGTGCAGGGCCTGGTCAAGCTCTACGAGAACAGCTCCAACCCGGTCACCCTGCGCACCCGCGCCGAGGTCGCCGAGTTGGTCTCCGACTTCGAGCTCGTCGAGCCGAGGGTGGTCTACGTCCCGGAGTGGCACCCCGACTCGCCCGAGGACGTCGGTGAACGACCCGAGGAGTCCATCGTCTACGGACTGGTCGGGCGCAAGGTCTGAGGCGTCGTCGTGCGAGCTCGCGACGTTGTGGCCAGACTGATCACCGACTTCGCACCGGCCGGCCCCCGGCCGGTGCGCGATGCGACCGGCAACGCCGGGCAGAAGGTGTGAGCGATGCCTGAAACCGACGGAAGCCCCGACACCGGGGCGGCCGAACGTCGGCACGTGGTTGCGCAGTGGACGCGCGAGATCATCCACACCAGCTACGTGGCGATGGGCCGTCCCGAGATCGAGGCGTTCCTGGAGAAGTGCTTCGACGACGTGCTTACCGCGTGCGACGGGCCGCTGGAACCCGCGCGGCGGACCGGTGAGCGCTTGGTCGGAGTGCACTTCACCAACCCCGTCGTCGTGCACAGAACGCTCAACCACCTGGCCTCCGCGCTCCCGGGCCACCGCGAGGTGGACCCGGCCCGGCTGGTCGACGTGCTCGGCGCGGTCGGGTCGGGCTTCGCCGGGGCGCTGCGCGAGCAGACCCTCGACGAGCAGGAGATCATCAAGCAGTCCGTGCTCGACGCCCGGGACGCCGCCGAGGAGGCGTTGCGGGCGTCTGAGGCGCGGTCGCGGGCCGTGTTCACCTCCTCCGCCCTGGGCATCGCGATCGTCACGCTCGACGGCGTCATCGACGAGATCAACGACTCGATGACCAGGATCTTCCGGCTCGGCGAGGACTCGCTGGTGGGCCGGACGATCTTCGACCTCGCCGACACCTCGTGGATCGGCGAGCTGACGGCGGCCAACGCGGACCTGGTGCGCGGTGAGGTGGACCGCTTCCAGCTGGAGACCCGCTTCACCGAGCAGCACGGCTCGCACATCTGGACGCAGCTGTCGGCCTCGCTGGTGCGCGCCGCCGACGGTGCGCCCGACTACCTGGTGATGCTCTACGAGGACATCACCGACCGGCACATGCTCCAGGAGCAGTTCCGGCGCCAGGCCGTGCACGACCCGCTGACCGGGCTGCCCAACCGGACCCAGCTGCAGACCAGCATGGAACGCGCGCTGGAGCGCACCCACCCCGAGCGCCGGGTCGGCCTGTGCTTCTTCGACCTGGACGGCTTCAAGGCCGTCAACGACAGCCTCGGACATCCCGTCGGCGATCAGCTGCTGCGCGCCGTCGCCCAGCGCCTGCAGGCCCTGACCTCCGAGTTCGGCGCGCTGGCGGCGCGGATGGGCGGCGACGAGTTCGTCGTGCTCGTGCCCGACACCGAAGGCGCGGCAGGACTGGTGGGACAGGTGGAGAAGATGCTCGCCGAGGTCACCCGGCCCGCGCGCATCGGCGCCCACGAGCTCGCCGCCTCCGCCAGCGTCGGCATCGTCGAACGGCCGGTGGCCGGCACCGACGCCGAATCGCTGCTGCGGGACGCCGACATCACCCTCTACCGGGCCAAGCAGGACGGGCGGGCGCAGTGGGTGCTGTTCGACGCCGCCCTCAACGCCGAAGCCCGCGACCGCTTCAAGCTCTCCGCGGCCCTGCCCGCCGCGCTGGACCAGGGCGAGCTGTTCGTCGAGTACGAGCCGATGCGGCTGCTCGGCGACCGCTCGCTGTTCGCCGCGGCCGCCGACATCCGCTGGGACCACCCCGAGTTCGGCGAGCTGGGGCAGGACTCGTTCCTGGACCTGGCCGAGGAGACCGGGCTGATCACCCGGCTCGGCAGCTGGGCGCTCGGGGAGGTGTGCAGGCACGCCGCGCACTGGACCGAGCGCTTCGGCGAGCGCGGACCGATCGCGGCGATGAACCTCTCGCACCGGCACTGCAGGGACCCCGAGCTGGTCAACGACGTGCAGCGGATCCTGCGCGAGACCGGCCTGCCCGCGCCGTCGCTCGCGCTGGGCATGCCCGAGTCCGCGCTGTTCGACCACCAGGGCGACACCGTGGACACCGTCGAGATCTTCGCCGAGATGGGCATCCGGCTGGTGGTCTACCAGTTCGGGGACGACTACGCGCGGGTCGCCAGGCTGCGCGGCCTGCCGCTGTTCGGGGTGCACATCGGCGGCCCGCACTTGGCCGGGTTCGCCGATCCCGACGGGCCCGACCCGTTGGACGAGTACCTGCTCGGCGCGGCGACCGGCGCGGCTGACCTGATGAACCTGCCGGTGGTCGCGGGCGAGGTCCGCGACGAGCTGCAGGCCGAGCGGCTGCGGGCCCTGGGCGTGTGCGCGGCGATCGGCCCGTTCGCAGGTGAGCGGGTGTCCGCGCTGGAGCTGGAGGAGCTCATCGCGGCGTCGGGCTGAACTGCGAGCACCCCCAGCCGCTGCGACCACCTGCGCAGCTCGCACGGCCGATGAGGTTCCGCTACCCGCACCGCCGAGCGAGGTGACCACTGGAACGCCATCAAGGTCGTGGGCTGGGCGTTAATTGCTTGGTGCCCACCGATAGCATCGGGTTGCGAAGCGTATCCGCGCCGGTGGACCGGCCCAGTCTAGGAGTGATCGTGTCCGTACAGCCTTCCCACGCCCAGCAAGCACCTCGGGTGAAGGTTCCGGCGGGCACTACTGCGGGCGCGGCCGTCGCCGAGGCGGGGCTGCCGTCCAAGGGCCCGGACGCCGTCGTGGTCGTCCGCGACGCCGAGGGCGCCCTGCGCGACCTGGACTGGGCGCCCGAATCGGACGCCGAGGTCGAGGCCGTGGCCGCTGAGACCGAAGAGGGTCGCAGCGTCATCCGCCACTCCGCCGCGCACGTGCTCGCGCAGGCGGTGCAGAACCTGTTCCCGGACGCGAAGCTGGGCATCGGCCCGCCGGTCCGCGACGGGTTCTACTACGACTTCGACGTCGACAAGCCGTTCACCCCGGAGGACCTGCAGGCGCTGGAGAAGCGCATGAAGCAGATCCTCAAGTCCGGCCAGAAGTTCTCCCGCCGCCGCCTGGACTCGATCGAGGCAGCGAAGGAGGAGCTGGCCGACGAGCCGTACAAGCTGGAACTGGTCGACCTGAAGTCCGGCGACGACTCGGTGGACACCTCCGAGGTCATGGAGGTCGGCGGCGGTGAGCTCACCGTCTACGACAACATCGACCGGCACGGCGAGCGCGTCTGGGGCGACCTGTGCCGCGGCCCGCACGTCCCGCACACCCGGTTCATCCCGGCCTTCAAGCTGACCCGCGTCGCCGCCGCCTACTGGCGCGGCGACCAGGCCAACCAGCAGCTCCAGCGCGTCTACGGCACCGCGTGGGAGTCCAAGGAGAAGCTGGAGGAGTACGTCGAGCGGCTGGCCGAGGCCGAGCGGCGCGATCACCGCAAGCTGGGTGCCGAGCTGGACCTGTTCTCCTTCCCGGACGAGATCGGTTCCGGTCTGCCGGTGTTCCACCCCAAGGGCGGGATCATCAAGCGCGAGATGGAGGACTACGTCCGCGAGCGCCACATCGACGAGGGCTTCGAGTACGTCGGCACTCCGCACATCTCGCACGAGCAGCTGTTCCACACCTCGGGTCACCTGCCGTACTACGCGGACACGATGTTCCCGCCGATGGAGTTCGACGGGTACCAGTACCGCCTCAAGGCGATGAACTGCCCGATGCACAACCTCATCTTCCGCTCCCGCGGGCGTTCCTACCGCGAGCTGCCGCTGCGACTGTTCGAGTTCGGGCACGTGTACCGGTACGAGAAGTCGGGCGTCATCCAGGGCCTGACCCGCGTGCGCGGGTTCGCGCAGGACGACTCGCACAGCTACTGCACCAAGGAGCAGGCGCCCGACGAGGTCAAGCACCTGCTGAACTTCATGCTGTCGGTGCTGCGCGACTTCGGGATGGACGACTTCTACCTGGAGATGTCCACTCGCGACGATTCCAAGCCCGACAAGTTCGCCGGTTCGGACGAGGACTGGGCCGAGGCGACCGCTGTCCTCGAACATGTCGCGCACGACAGCGGCCTGGAGCTGGTGGCCGACCCGGGCGGTGCGGCGTTCTACGGGCCGAAGATCTCGGTGCAGGCCAAGGACGCGATCGGCCGCACCTGGCAGATGGGCACCGTGCAGTACGACTTCAACCAGCCCGAGGGCTTCGAGCTGGAGTACCAGGCGGCCGACGGTGAGCGGAAGCGCCCGATCATGATCCACTCGGCGAAGTTCGGCTCGATCGAGCGGTTCTTCGGCGTGCTCACCGAGCACTACGCGGGCGCGTTCCCGGCGTGGCTGGCGCCGGTGCAGGTCGTGGGCATCCCGATCGCCGACGAGCACGTCGAGCACCTGGAGAAGGTGCGCAAGGCGTTGCGCGCCTTGGGGATTCGCGTCGAGATCGACACCAGCGACGACCGGATGCAGAAGAAGATCCGCAACCACACCACCCAGAAGGTCCCGTTCATGCTGCTGGCCGGCGGCAAGGACGTGGAGGGCGACGCGGTGTCGTTCCGGTTCCGCGACGGCACGCAGATCAACGGCGTCCCTGTCGACGACGCGGTCAACGCGCTCGTGGACTGGGTGCAGCGGCGCGAGAACGCCTCGCCGACCGCGGAGAACTTCCAGGCGGGTCAGGCGTGAGCGAATCCGAGGGCGTCGAGCTGACGCGGCAGGAAGGTACCGGGGTCGACGACGCCCTGCAGCGGCTCTGGACCCCGCACCGGATGGCCTACATCCAGGGCGAGAACAAGCCGGAGGGCGACGACAGCGACGGCTGCCCGTTCTGCAGGTTGCTGGAATCCGGTCAGCCGGACTCGGATTCGCTGATCGTGGCCCGCGGCGAGCTCGTGTTCGCGATCCTGAACCTGTACCCGTACAACCCGGGGCACCTGATGGTGCTGCCGTACCGGCACGTCGCGGACTACACCGAGCTCACCGCGGCGGAGACGGTCGCGGTCGCCGAGTACACCCAGCGCGCGATGCGGGTGATCCGCTCGATCTCGTCGCCGCACGGCTTCAACATCGGCCTCAACCAGGGGCCGGTGGCCGGTGCGGGCATCGCCGCGCACCTGCATCAGCACGTCGTGCCGCGCTGGGGCGGCGATTCCAACTTCATGCCGGTGATCGGCCACACGAAGGTGCTCCCGCAGCTGCTGGGCGACACCTGGAAGCTGCTCTCCGAGGCGTGGAACTGACTTCCCGAACCCGCAGCGAGAAGGGGCAGGACCGACGTGGTCCTGCCCCTTCTCGCTGCTGAGGTGACGTCGTGGTGGGGAAGTTTTCATGAAAACTTCCCCACCACCACAAGAGGTCAGCCCCGGAGCTGAGCCTCGATGTCGAGGGTGATGGCGATCTTCTCGCCCACGACCGCACCGCCGGCCGGGCCGACGCCGAAGTCGCTCCGGTTGATCGTCGTGGTCGCCGAGATGCCGAGCAGGTTGTCGGAGAACCCGTTGAGCTCGGCGGTCAGGGTGACCGGCTTGGTGACGCCCTTGAGCGTGAACTCACCGTCGATCAGGTAGTCCTCGCCGTCCTGCCGGATCCCGGTGGAGCGGAAGGTCGCGGTGGGGAACTGCTCGGCGTCGAAGAAGTCGGCGCTGCGCACGTGAGCATCGCGGTCGGCGTTGCGGGTGTCGATCGACGAGACGTCGATCGTCGCGTTCACCGACGACTGCAGCAGGTCCTCGGCGGTGACGATCTCGGCCGAGAAGGCACCGAAGCGGCCCCGGGACTTGCCGACGCCCATGTGGCGCACGGAGAAGGTGACGTCCGAGTGCACCGGGTCGATGTCCCAGGTGCCGGTCGTGTAGCCGGGGATCTGCGCGGTGGCCGTCATGGTCGCGTACCTCCTGAAGGGGTTGTTGGTGTTGCTCTCACCATGGACCAACTATGTTGAAGCTTCAACCATTCCCGATGTGCGGTAGATCACGCCGAGCTGCGGACGTGGGCGCACCAGCGGCCGGGGGCGATCGAATTCCGGCTAATCTGCACCGAGCCGCCTCGCGGCGACCACTGCAAACCCACCGCTGGCACCTGAAGGCACATGCTCAACATCTTCGCGCGGGCATCGCTGTCCCGGCTGACCAATCCGATCGGCCGCGGCCTGGTCCGCATCGGCCTCACGCCGAACGCGGTGACGGTCATCGGAACCGTCGCCTCGGTCGCATCGGCGCTGTGGTTCTTCCCGCGCGGATCGCTGTTCGTGGGCACGGTGGTGACGGCGATCTTCCTGCTCTTCGACATCCTCGACGGCGCGATGGCCCGCGTCGGCGGTCGCGTCACGCGCTTCGGGGGAGTGCTCGACGCCAGCTGCGACCGCATCGCCGACGGCGCCCTGTTCGGGTCGCTGGTCTGGTGGGCGCTGGTCGTCGACGTCGACCAGGACCGCGGGCTGGGCCTGCTGATCTGCCTGGCGGGCGCCCAGGTGATCTCCTACGTGAAGGCTCGCGCCGAGGCCAACGGCCTCCAGGCCGACGGCGGTCTCGCCGAGCGGGCCGAGCGGTTCCTGATCATCCTCACCGGCACGGGCCTGCACGGGCTCGGCGTACCGCACGTCCTCGACATCGCCATCTGGCTCCTGGCGGCCCTCACCCTCGCCACCATCGCCCAACGCCTCCACGCAGTGCACACCTCAGCCCGCCCCTGACCTCCACCCCCGCACGCGCCGGTCTCCACCCCGCACGCCCTGACCTCCACCCGTCCGCCCTGACGTCCACCCCGCACGCCGCCGGTCTCCGCCGGCCGCGAGGCGAGGCCGCAACGCGGGCCGGGGACCTGGGTGCGGTGGATGGTGACGTTGACATCGTCCGTTGGCAACGCGCAGTTTTAGTCCAAACCGAGCCATGATCATGTCCGAAATGTCGGCTCAATTAGGACTAAAACTGGGAGCTGCCGCTACCCGCGCTTCCGCATCTCGGGTGTGGGGCGGTTTTGGTCCGAATTGTCCATGATCGAAGTCCGTTTTGCCCGGTCAATTCGGACCAAAACTGCCCGTCACTTGGGGACGAGGTTCTCCGGCATCGGTTCGTAGGTCTCGAAGTGGCGGGTGTAGGTGGCGCTGCCCGAGGTCAGTGAGCGGACGTTGACCGTGTAGCGGGTCAGCTCGCTGGCCGGCACGTGCGCCCGCACGACCGTCCAGCCGCCGTCCTCCGGCTCGGTGCCCACGACCTTGCCCCTCCGGGACGACAGGTCGCCCAGGACGGCGCCCAGGTGCTCGTCCGGGATGTGCACGGCGACCGCGTCGACCGGTTCGAGCGTGGTGAGGCCCCCTTGCTCGGCGGCGGCCTTCACGCCCAGCGCCCCGGCCGCCTGGAACGCCGCGTCCGAGGAGTCGACGCTGTGCGCCTTGCCGTCCACCAGCGTGACTCGGACGTCGACGATGGGGCAGCCCTCGGTGATGCCCTTCTCCAGCTGGGCGCGCACGCCCTTCTCGACGCTGGGGATGAACTGGCGGGGCACGGCGCCGCCGACGACCTTCTCCGCGAACTCGACCCCGGAGCCGGCGGGCAGCGGCTCGATCTCCAGGTCGCACACCGCGTACTGCCCGTGCCCGCCGGACTGCTTGACGTGCCGCCCGTGCCCCTTGGCGGGCTTGGTGAAGGTCTGCCGCAGCGCGACCCGCACGGGCACCGTGTCCACCTCGGCGCCGCCTTCGCGCAGCCGCTGCAGGACGACGTCGGCGTGCGCTTCGCCCATGCACCACAGGACAAGCTGGTGGGTCTCGCTGTCGCGTTCCAGACGCAGGCTCGGGTCGGCCGCGATGAGCCGGTTGAGGTTGCGGGCCAGCGCGTCCTCGTCGCTGCGGTTGTGGGCGATGACCGCGATCGGCAGCAGTGGTTCGGGCATCGGCCACGGGGTGAGCAGCATCGGATCGGACGGGTCGGAGAGCGTGTCGCCGGTCTCCGCCGAACCGATCTTGGTCAACGCGCACAGGTCGCCGGCCACGCAGTGGGACACCTCCCGCAGGTGCGGTCCCAGCGGTGAGTACAGGTGCGCGACGCGCTCGTCCTCGTCGTGGTCGGGGTGGCCGCGCTCGGCCATCCCGTGACCGGAGACGTGCACCGGACGCTCGGGCCGCATGGTGCCGGAGAAGACCCTGGCCAGCGAGACGCGCCCGACGTAGGAGTCGACCGAGGTGTGCACGACCTCGGCGGCCAGCGGGCCGTCCGGGTCGGGCGTGAGCAGGCGGGCGTTGCCGCCTTCCGGGTCGGTGAACTCCGGCAGCTCGTGCTCCAGCGGCGACGGGAAGCCGCGCCGGATGCCGTCGAGGACTTCGGGCACGCCGAGGCCGGTCAGCGCCGCTACCGGCAGCACCGGGTGCAGGCCGCCCCGCGCGACCGCCGTTTCGAGGTCGCCGATCAGCGTGTCCTCGTCGATCTGCTCGCCGGCGAGGTAGCGGTCCATCAGGGACTCGTCCTCGCTCTCGGCGATGATCGCCTCGATCAGCTCACCGCGGGGCTGCTCGAACCTCGCGCGCAGGGCGTCGTCGGCGGGCAGGACTTCGCCGTCGCGGTAGACGCTCTCGGTGACCAGCCCGATCAGGCCGGTGGGCTCGCCGCCCTCGACGTGCGGCAGGTACAGCGGAAGGACGCCCTCTCCGAAGGCGTCCTGGCAGGTCAGCAGTGCGGTGTCGAAGTCGGCTCGCGGCTGGTCCAACCGCGAGATGACCACCGCGCGCGGCATCCCCACCGCCGCGCACTCGTGCCAGATCGCGCGGGTCGAGGCGTCGACTCCCTCGGTCGCGGCCACCACGAACAGCGCGGCGTCGGCCGCGCGCAGTCCCGCGCGCAGTTCGCCGACGAAGTCCGCGTAGCCGGGGGTGTCGATCAGGTTGATCTTGGTGTCGCCGTGCTGGGCGGGGGCGATCGACAGCGCGATGGAGCGCTGCTGCTCGATCGAGGCCGGCTCGTGGTCGCACACCGTGGTGCCTTCGGCGACCGCGCCCGGGCGGGGGATGACCGAGGTGGCCTCCAGCAGCGCCTCGACGAGCGTGGTCTTGCCGGCCGAGGAGGGGCCGACCAGGACGACGTTGCGGATCTGAGCGGGATCTGAGGGGGCCGGGACACCCGGCCCGCCTGCCGCTCCGGCTTGTTTGCTTCCCATGGCGAGCTCCTGCACTACCCGGGCGAAGACGAGATGTGTCTCCGATCACACACCCGGAGTTGTGCTCGTGCAAGGCCGCGCCCGTGGGACGCGAGCGTGAAGTGGACTACTGAAATCGAGGTTCAGTGGACCGTGTCGGTGGTCCAGTTCGTGTCTAGGTTGGTTACGGGAACAACACCGGAATGTGAAGGAAGATCAAAGGTGACTACCGCAGCGGACAGCGCACCCACCGGCACCGACGGCGTGAAGCGGGGCATGGCCGAAATGCTCAAGGGCGGTGTGATCATGGACGTGGTCACCCCGGAGCAGGCCAAGATCGCCGAGCAGGCTGGCGCGGTCGCCGTCATGGCGCTCGAACGAGTCCCCGCCGACATCCGCGCGCAGGGCGGCGTGGTGCGGATGTCCGATCCGGACATGATCGAGGGCATCGTCAACTCGGTGTCCATCCCGGTGATGGCCAAGGCCCGCATCGGCCACTTCGCCGAGGCCCAGGTGCTGCAGTCGCTCGGCGTCGACTACATCGACGAGTCCGAGGTCCTCACGCCCGCCGACGAGGCCAACCACATCAACAAGTGGGCCTTCACCGTGCCGTTCGTCTGCGGCGCGACCAACCTCGGCGAGGCGCTGCGCCGGATCGCCGAGGGTGCCTCGATGATCCGCTCCAAGGGCGAGGCCGGCACCGGCAACGTCGTCGAGGCCACCCGGCACATGCGCCAGATCCGCACGGACATGCGCAAGCTCTCCACGCTGGAGACCGACGAGCTCTACGTCGCCGCCAAGGAGCTGCGCGCCCCGATCGACCTGGTCCGCGAGGTCGCCCGCACCTCCGAGCTCCCCGTCGTGCTGTTCACCGCCGGCGGCATCGCCACCCCCGCCGACGCGGCGATGATGCGGCAGCTCGGCGCCGAGGGCGTCTTCGTCGGCTCCGGCATCTTCAAGTCCGGCGACCCGGCCAAGCGTGCCGAGGCCATCGTCAAGGCCACCACCTTCTACGACGACCCGGACGTCGTCACCAAGGTCTCGCGCGGTCTGGGCGAGGCCATGGTCGGCATCAACATCAACGACATCCCGGACAAGGACCGCCTCGCCACTCGTGGCTGGTGAGAACTGAACCGCGGTCCTGTTGGTCGGTCGTGGGGGTGGGGGAAGTTTTCATGAAAACTTCCCCCACCCCCACGAACCGAACTCTCGGACTCCCATCTCACGGGGGAGGAGAATGATCATGAACGAGCCCCTCATCGGGGTGCTGGCGCTGCAAGGTGGGGTCGCCGAGCACCTGGCCGCACTGGAGCGCTGCGGCGCTCGGTCGATCCTGGTCAGACGGGTCGAGGAACTCGACCGGGTCGACGGCATCGTGCTGCCGGGCGGTGAGTCGACGACCATGACGCGGCTGCTGGACACCTTCGAGCTCCACGAGCCACTGCGCGCCCGGCTGGCCGGCGGTCTGCCCGCCTACGGGTCCTGCGCAGGAATGATCATGCTGGCCTCCGGCGTTGAGGACGACAGGGCCGCGGCGGTCCGCCCGCTGGGGGCGTTGGACGTGGTCGTGCGCCGGAACGCCTTCGGCAGGCAGGTCGACTCCTTCGAGACCGACCTCGACTTCCAGGGGATCGAGGACCCGGTCCACGCGGTGTTCATCCGCGCGCCCTGGGTCGAGAAAATCGGCGACGAGGTGTCCGTGCTGGCCACGGTTCCTCACAGGTCCGACGGCGCCACGACCCCCGATGCGGTCGAGGGGGAGGGGCTCGCCGGTAGGATCGTCGCAATTCAGCAGGGAGCGGTGCTCGCCACGGCCTTCCACCCGGAGCTGGTCGAGGGGGACGAGCGGGTGCACCGCTATTTCGTACAGATCGTCCGCGGGCGGTGACGCGCCGCTCCGGGCGTGGAAAGACGGAGGAGAGATGAGCGGCCACTCCAAGTGGGCCACCACCAAGCACAAGAAGGCCGCCGTCGATGCCAAGCGCGGCAAGCTCTTCGCGAAGCTGATCAAGAACATCGAGGTCGCCGCCCGCACCGGCGGTGGTGACCCGGAGGGCAACCCGACCCTCTACGACGCGATCCAGAAGGCCAAGAAGAACTCGGTCCCGATGGACAACGTCGAGCGCGCTCGCAAGCGCGGAGCCGGCGAAGAGGCCGGCGGCGCCGAGTGGCAGACGATCATGTACGAGGGCTACGGCCCCAACGGCGTCGCCGTGCTGGTGGAGTGCCTCACCGACAACCGCAACCGGGCTGCGGGCGAGGTCCGCACGGCCATGACCCGCAACGGCGGTTCGATGGCCGACGCCGGCTCGGTCTCGTACCTGTTCACCCGCCGCGGAGTGGTGCTGCTGCCGAAGAACGGCCTCAGCGAGGACGACGTCCTCGCCGCCGTCCTGGAGGCCGGCGCCGAGGAGATCAGCGACCTCGGTGAGAGCTACGAGATCCTGTCCGACGCCTCGGACGTCGTCGACGTGCGCAAGGCGCTGCAGGCCGAGGGCATCGAGTACGACTCGGCGGAGACCAACTTCCTGGCCGCCGTCAACGTCGAGCTCGACGCCGAAGGCGCGCGCAAGATCTTCAAGCTGATCGACGCGCTGGAGGACTGCGACGACGTGCAGAACGTCTACCCGGCCTTCGATGTCAGCGACGAGGTCATGGCAGAGATCAACTCCTGATCTTCTGAGGTTCCGCGGTGGGCCGGTTTCCCGGTCACGCTTCGCGCGGAACGCGGATCAAGTGCCGCTCCTCTCGGCGTCCGGATTCCGGGCGTCGGGGGGAGCGGTTCTTGCTTGGACGTGCAGAATGACGCCGTGGTCGACACCGATGAAGCACTGCGCAAGTGGATGGTCAACACCGCCGAGCAGCACGGCGCGGCGGTCATGCACGTCGCCGGGGACGACGACGGCCCGGCCTACGCGTTCTCGGTGGGCGCCTGGCGCCGGTTCGGCAAGCCCGAGGTCGTGGTCATCGGACTTCCGCAGGAGGTCGCGCACTCGGTGGTCAACACCTACGTGCAGCGCGTGGGGCAGGGCGAGCGGCTGCAGCCCGGCCGGCTCTACGAGGGATTCCTGCAGGGCTGCCCGGTGACGTTCGAGAAGATCGCCCTGCAGCACTACCCGGAGTACCTGGGCTCGGCCTTCCTGGTCTACAGCGGCCCGGACTTCCCGGCCGTGCAGCTCATCGTCTCCAGCCCGGACGACGCCAAGTTCCCCTGGCAGCCCGACGCCCCCGGCGGCTTCCGCGAGTACCAACCGATCCTGACGGACTCCGGCCTCCCCGAGTCCTGGACCCCCGGAGTCAACGGCCCGTAACCCACACTCGCCTCACGTTGGCGTCAATTTCTTAAGTATTTGAGGCTCACCCGGGTGTCGTTCAAATACTTAAGAAATTGACACCACCACCCACGTGGGTGATGGGGAAGGCGTGTCGGGTGTGGTGCGCGGGCCTGGATTGGTTAGGGTTCGAACGAGTGTTCTTGGTGGCTTCGGCTTGGTGGGTGGCGTCGTGCGCGTGTTGGGAGTCGACCCGGGGTTGACCCGCTGCGGGCTCGGCGTGGTCGACGGCGGCAAGGCCCGCTCGGTCACGAGCGTGGCCGTCGGGGTGGCGCGGAGCCCGCAAGAGGACGAGCTCGCCTCGCGGCTGCTGACGGTCTCCACCGAGGTCGAGCGGTGGATGGACGTCCACCAACCCCAGGTCGTGGCCATCGAGCGGGTGTTCAGCCAGCACAACGTGCGCACGGTCATGGGCACCGCCCAGGTCTCCGGCGTCGTCGCGCTAGCGGCGGCGCGGCGCGGCCTGACGGTCGCTTTCCACACGCCCAGCGAGGTCAAGGCGTCCATCAGCGGGTCCGGCCGGGCCGACAAGAAGCAGGTCACCGCGATGATCACCAAGATCCTCGGGCTGACCGAGGCGCCGAAGCCGGCCGACGCCGCCGACGCGCTCGCCCTGGCCGTCTGCCACCTGTGGCGGGCGCCGATGATGGACCGGCTCGCGCAGGCCGAGGCGCGGGCCGCCGAACTCGCGCGCAACCACCGCGCGAAGCTCAAAGAGGCGCAGCGCAAGCAGGGCGCGGACACGAATGCCGCGCCGGGAACAGGAGGCAGGACCCGATGATCTCCACGGTGCGCGGACCGGTGCTGTCGATCGGCCTGGACCACGCCGTGGTCGAGGTCGGCGGCGTCGGCATGGCGGTGCACGCCACCCCGGCCACCCTCGCCGGGCTGCGGCGCGGTGAGGAATCCCGGCTGTGGACCTCGCTGATCGTGCGCGAGGACTCGCTGACCCTCTACGGCTTCGCCGACGCCGAGGCGCGCGACCTGTTCGGCCTGCTGCAGACCGCTTCCGGTGTCGGGCCGCGGCTGGCCCTGGCGACGCTGGCGGTGCTCTCGCCGGACCAGCTGTGCACGGCACTGGCCGACGGCAACCTGACCGTGCTCACCCAGGTCCCGGGCATCGGCAAGAAGAGCGCCGAGCGGCTGATCCTGGAACTGCGCGACAAGGTCGGCGTGGTCGCGGGCACGACCGTCGAGCCGACCGCCACCCTCGATCGCGGCCGGATCCGCAGCGAGGTCTCCGAAGCCCTGGTGGGCCTCGGCTTCTCGACCAAGCAAGCCGACCAGACCGTGGAGGCCGTGCTCGCCAACGGCGGCGGCGACCTGGATACCTCGGCGGTGCTGCGCAAGGCGCTGGCCACCCTCGGGCCCAAGTGAGGTGACCGATGCACGAGGAAGAGGACTGGTCGATCCCGGCGGAGGCGGTCTCGCTGGCCCCGCACGAGGACCAGGGCGAGACCGACGTCGAGACGTCGCTGCGCCCGCGCAAGCTCAGCGAGTTCGTCGGTCAGGCGCGCGTGCGCGAGCAGCTCGAGCTGGTGCTGCACGGCGCGCTGCGGCGTGGTGATCAGCCCGACCACGTGCTGTTCTCCGGCCCGCCCGGGCTGGGCAAGACGAGCTTGTCGATGATCATCGCCGCCGAGCTGGGCTCGGCCATCCGCGTCACGTCCGGGCCGGCGCTGGAGAAGCCGGGTGATCTCGCCGCGATGCTCTCCAACCTCACCGAGGGCGACGTGCTGTTCATCGACGAGATCCACCGGATCGCCCGCCCCGCCGAGGAGATGCTCTACCTGGCGATGGAGGACTTCCGCGTCGACATCGTCGTGGGCAAGGGACCGGGGGCGACCAGCATCCCGCTCGAAATCGCGCCGTTCACGCTGGTCGGGGCCACCACGCGGTCCGGGGCGCTGACCGGGCCGCTGCGCGACCGGTTCGGCTTCACCGCGCACATGGAGTTCTACGCTCCGCACGAACTCGATCAGGTGGTTCGCCGCTCGGCCGGAATCCTGGGCGTGGACCTGCGCGACGACGGCGCCGCCGAGATCGCGGCCCGCTCCCGGGGAACGCCGCGCATCGCCAACCGGCTGCTGCGCCGTGTGCGTGACTACGCCGAGGTCCGCGCCGACGGAGCGGTGACCCGCGAGGTGGCCAGGGCCGCGCTGGAGGTCTACGACGTCGACGAGATGGGCCTCGACCGCCTCGACAGGGCGGTACTGCGCGCGCTGATCAAATCGTTCCACGGCGGCCCCGTGGGCATCTCCACGCTGGCCGTGGCGGTGGGCGAGGAGCCCACCACGGTGGAGGAGGTGTGCGAGCCGTACCTGGTCAGAGCGGGGATGCTGGCCCGCACGCCGCGTGGCCGGGTGGCCACCGCAGCCGCGTGGTTCCACTTGGGCATGACGCCTCCGGACAACGCTCCGGGCGATGGTCAGCCCTCGCTCTTCGGGGAGTGACCGAATGGTGACAATCCGCCGTTACGGTGGCGGCGGACCAGCCGGCTGCCACGCGTCAACCTGGCACTTTCGTTGACCTGGCAGACTGGGGGCTAGAACATCCGAACAAACCGGGCGCGGACTGCGTGGTTGGTCCTGTCGTGCGCCCGCTGAACGGAGCATGATGCAACTCCAATCCCTGATCCTGCCGCTGCTGATCGTCCTGCTGGCGGTCCCGCTGTTCCTGCAGGCCCGCAAGCAGAAGCGCGCGATGGCCGAGCAGCAGAAGCTGCAGAACTCGATCACCGCGGGCGACCGGGTCATGACCACCTCGGGTGTCTTCGGCACCGTCGTGTCGACCAGCGATGACACGATCGACATCGAGATCGCCCCGGGCATGACCACCACCTGGGTGCGCCAGGCGGTCCGCGAGAAGGTCGAGACCGAGGCCGAGACGGCCGAGGCCACCGAGGACGAGTCCTCGGCCGCCGAGGAGCCCAAGGCCGAGGAGACCAAGACCGAGGCCGAGGTCGCCGAGCCCATCGAGAAGCAGAAGACCAGCTGACGCACCTGGTCGACCCCGACGGGCGCCGCGCGGCGGCGACCCGCCAGGGGACAGCACGCCGTCACAGCGACGCGGGCGCCGGAGCCGAGCCGCTCCGGTCCCGCGTCGCTGCGTTTCGGCCACCCCATGTAGTCGCGGTCGGCACCGGGCCTGCGAGACTGGAAAGTCGTACGTGGCACGCGGAGGTGGCGAACATCGCCACAAGATCGCATCGTTCAGCGGAACGCGGTACAACCGGCGGTACGTTGTCGAGGGCGAAACCGCTCGTCGCTCGCGTCCTCGGCTCCGGCCGGGTCGCGCGTCCGAACAGACCCTGAACAGGAGACCGACGCACCGTGGCACCTCCGGCCGGGCAGCTGCGCCCAGGGCGTTATCTCGCGATCTTCGCGCTGATCGTGATGGCGCTGTACGCACTGGTGTTCTTCACCGGTGATGGCAAGCCCAGTCCCAAACTGGGCATCGACCTGCAGGGAGGGACGCGGGTCACGCTCACCGCGCGCACTCCCGACGGGCAGCCTCCCAGCAAGGAATCGCTCGACCAGGCGCGCCAGATCATCGAGACCCGCGTCAACGGCATGGGCATCGGTGGCTCCGAGGTCGCCCTCGACGGGTCGAACCTGGTCATCACGGTTCCCGGTGAGGGCGGCGAGGAGGCCAAGCAGCTGGGCCAGACCGCGGAGCTGGGCTTCCGCAAGGTCGTCCAGCAGTTCCCGGCCACGCAGCCGCCGGCTCCGACGACCCCGCAGCAGGCTCAGCCGCCGGGTGATTCGCAGCAGGCGATCGAGGCCGCGAAGGCGACCCGCCAGAGCACGGATCCGAACGTGCAGATGCAGGCCGCCCAGGCGCTGGACTGCAAGGCCGAGGACCCGCTGCGCGGCAACGACGACCCGAAGCTCCCGCTGGTCGCCTGCGACCGGGAGGGCACGGCGAAGTACCTCCTCGAACCGGTGTTCCTGGAGGGCAAGGAGATCTCCGACTCGATGGCCCAGCCGCCGAACCCGCAGGGTGGTTCGCCGGGCTGGACCGTCAACCTCAACTTCAAGTCCGAGGGCGCCAAGGTCTGGTCGGCCTTCACCTCGGCCAACGTCGGCCAGCAGGCCGCGTTCGTGCTCGACGGTGAGGTCGTCTCCGCACCGCAGATCAACCAACCGCTGCCCGGTGGCAACGCCAGCATCAGCGGCCAGTTCAACCAGCAGTCCGCCACGGACCTGGCCAACATCCTCAAGTACGGGTCGCTGCCGCTGGCCTTCGACCAGTCCGAGGCCGAGACGGTGTCGGCGACGCTGGGCATCGCCTCGCTGGAAGCGGGCCTGATCGCCGGCGGCATCGGTCTGCTTCTGGTCGCCGTCTACTGCCTGGCCTACTACCGGCTGCTGGGCATCCTGACCGTGCTGTCGCTGGTGCTGTCCGGTGGCGTGGTCTACGGGGTGCTGGTGCTGCTCGGGAGGTGGATCGGCTTCACCCTGGACCTCGCCGGTGTTGCCGGGTTCATCGTGGCCATCGGCATCACCGCGGACTCGTTCATCGTGTTCTTCGAGAGGCTCAAGGACGAGATCCGGGAGGGCCGGACCTTCAGGTCCTCGGTGCCCCGGGCGTGGGTCCGGGCGCGGCGCACGATCCTGTCCGCCGACGCGGTCAGCTTCCTGGCCGCCGCGGTGCTCTACGTGCTGGCCGTCGGCCAGGTGAAGGGCTTCGCGTTCACCCTCGGCATGTCCACGGTGCTCGACCTCGTGGTGGTCTTCCTGGTCACCCACCCGCTGGTGGCGCTGGCCTCGAAGAACAAGTTCCTGTCCAAGCCGTCGGTTTCCGGGCTGGGCGCGGTGCAGCGCATCGGCAACCGGAACCGCGCCGCGCGCAAGGCCGCCGCGACCACCTCCAAGGAGGCGTGAAGGTGACGACTCCCGCCACCGAAGGGGCCCAGGAGCGCGAGAGCGTCTTCCACCGCCTCTACACCGGTACCGGTGCTTTCGACATCGTCGGCAAGCGCTCCCGCTGGTACATCGCGTTCGGTCTGCTGCTGCTGGTGTGCGTCGGCGCGATCGGGTTCAAGGGCTTCAACCTCGGCATCGACTTCGAGGGCGGCACCAAGATCTCGATGCCCGCGGTCGGCGCCCAGGGCCCGATCCAGACCGATCAGGTCCAGTCCGCGTTCAGCGAGGCGCTCGGCCACCCGGCCGAGACCGTTCAGGTCGTGGGCGCCGGTGCGAACCAGAGCATCCAGGTCCGGTCCTCTTCGCTGACCGTGGACGAAGTCCTCAAGGTCAAGCAGCAGATCTTCGAGCAGACCCAGCCGCTCGGCGCGGGTGGGCAGCCCACCCAGCAGGTGATCAGCGACAGCGCGGTATCCGGCACCTGGGGCGGGGAGATCACCTCCCAGGCGCTGCTCGCGCTGGGCGTGTTCCTGGTGCTGGTGACGATCTTCCTGGCGTTCTACTTCGAGAGGTGGATGGCGGTGGCCGCGCTGATCGCGCTGCTGCACGACGTCGTGATCACCGCGGGCATCTACTCGCTGGTGGGCTTCGAGGTCACGCCCAGCACCGTGATCGGTCTGCTGACGATCCTCGGGTTCTCGCTGTACGACACCGTGGTGGTGTTCGACAAGGTCAAGGAGAACACCCGGGGCCTGCTGAGCATGACCCGCCGCACGTACCCGGAGGCGGCGAACCTGGCGGTCAACCAGACGCTGATGCGCTCGATCAACACCTCGATCGTGGCGCTGCTGCCGGTGATCGGCCTGCTCGTGGTCGGTGCCTGGCTGCTCGGCGTCGGCGTGCTGCGCGACCTGGCGCTGGTGCAGATGGTCGGCATGATCGCCGGTGTCCTGTCCTCGATCCTCCTGGCGACGCCGCTGCTGGTGGACTTCAAGATGCGCGAGTCCAAGTACCGCTCGCACGCCAAGAAGGTAGAGCAGCGCCGGGCCAAGGCCGCCGCCCGCGAGGCGGGCGAGGAGGTTCCGGAGGAGCCCAAGAAGCCGGTCGCGGCCGGTGCGAACGGTCGCCAGCCCTCCGCCGCGCGCCCGGTGGGCAAGTCGTCGCGCCCGAGCGGGAAGCGTCGTCGCTGATGCCCGAGGAAGTCACCGCCGTGGAAAGTCCCGGCGTCGAGGTCACAGACGGCGACGACGTCGCCCTCAAGAGCGCGATCCGGCTGATCCGGGAGGTCCCCGACTTCCCGGAGCCGGGCGTGCTGTTCCGCGACATCAGCCCGATGCTGGCCGATCCGGCCGCCCTGCGGGCGATCACCGACGCGCTGGGCCGGGGGCTGGAGTTCGACGTCGTCGCCGGGGTGGAGGCTCGCGGCTTCCTGCTCGGCGCCGCCGTCGCCCACGCGTTCGGCACCGGCGTCATCGGTCTGCGCAAGCCCGGCAAGCTGCCCGAGGTGGCCGACCGCATCTCCTACGAGCTGGAGTACGGCCAGGCGACCCTGGAACTGCCCGCGGACACGCTGGGCGCCGGGCAGCGGGTGCTGGTGGTCGACGACGTGCTCGCCACGGGTGGCACCTTGGGTGCCGCGTGCCGGCTGATCCGCCAAGCGGGTGCTGAGGTGACCGCGGCGACCGTGGTGATGGAGCTGGTCGCCCTGGGTGGCCGCGACAAGATCGTCGACGAGCACCTGCGGGCCCTGCTGCGCTCGTGAGCAGCGGAAGTTGCCGGCGGGGACCGTCACGGTCAGCAGCGTGACAACCGTCGGTGATCGGTTCGGCCGAACTTCCAAGGCCGTCTCGACTGCAGAAGGTGACCGTTGGGCGTATCAACCACCACACCAGGGATGGGTCGTTGACCCGTCGGCGTTATTCTCAGTGTCCGGGTCCCCCGGACCTGGGACTAAGCAACGCCTGAGCCCGGGAGCGTGCGGTGAGCCACCACGTTGATTCTCCTGCCTCGGCAACCGATCCGGTTGCCGAGCCGCGTGCGACTTCGGCCACGCGCCGAGTCCGCGCCAGACTGGCCAGGAGGATCACGGCGCAACGCGCAGCCCAGGTCAAACAGGTCCTGGAACCGTTGGCCGTGGTCCACCGCGAGCTGCACCCGCAGGCCGATCTGACGCTGCTGCAACGCGCCTACGACGTCGCCGAGGAGAAGCACCGCAGCCAGAAGCGGAAGTCGGGCGATCCTTACATCACCCACCCGCTGGCCGTGGCCACGATCCTCGCCGAGCTCGGCATGGACACCACGACGCTGGTCGCCGGGCTGCTGCACGACACCGTCGAGGACACCGACTACTCGCTGGAGAGGCTGGGCTCGGACTTCGGCGACGAGGTCGCCCACCTGGTCGACGGCGTCACCAAGCTGGACAAGGTCAAGCTCGGTGCGGCGGCGGAGGCCGAGACCATCCGCAAGATGATCATCGCGATGGCCCGGGACCCCCGGGTGCTGGTGATCAAGCTGTCGGACCGGCTGCACAACATGCGCACCATGCGCTTCCTGCCGCCGGAGAAGCAGGCCCGCAAGGCCCGCGAGACCCTCGAAGTGCTCGCGCCGCTGGCCCACCGGCTCGGGATGGCCACGATCAAGTGGGAGCTGGAGGACCTGGCCTTCGCCATCCTGCAGCCCAAGAAGTACGACGAGATCGTGCGCCTGGTCGCCGACCGCGCGCCCTCGCGCGACACCTACCTGCGCACCGTGACCGACGAGCTGTCCACGCAGCTGGACGCCGCGCGGCTGGGCGCGAAGGTCGAGGGACGGCCGAAGCACTACTACTCGATCCACCAGAAGATGATCGTCCGGGGCCGCGACTTCGACGACATCCACGACCTGGTCGGCGTGCGGATCCTGGTCGACGAGATCCGCGACTGCTACGCGGCGATGGGCGTGGTGCACGCGCTGTGGCAGCCGATGCCCGGCCGCTTCAAGGACTACATCGCCCAGCCTCGCTTCGGCGTCTACCAGTCGCTGCACACCACGGTCATCGGTCCCGAGGGCAAGCCCCTGGAGGTGCAGATCCGCACCCAGGAGATGCACCGCACCGCCGAGTACGGCATCGCCGCGCACTGGCGCTACAAGGAGACCAAGGGGCGCAACAGCGGCGGTGGCGTCGAGGTCGACGAGATGGCCTGGATGCGGCAGCTGCTGGACTGGCAGCGCGAGGCCGCGGACCCGGGCGAGTTCCTGGAGTCGCTGCGCTACGACCTGGCCACCCGCGAGATCTTCGTGTTCACGCCCAAGGGCGACGTGATCACGCTGCCGTCCGGTTCGACGCCGGTGGACTTCGCCTACGCGGTGCACACCGAGGTCGGGCACCGCTGCATCGGCTCCCGGGTCAACGGCCGGCTGGTGGCGCTGGAGCGCAAGCTGGAGAACGGCGAGGTCGTCGAGATCTTCACCTCCAAGGCGGAGGGGTCCGGGCCGAGCCGCGACTGGTTGTCGTTCGTCGCCTCGCCGCGGGCGAAGGCCAAGATCAAGCAGTGGTTCGCCAAGGAGCGCCGCGAAGAGGCCATCGAGACCGGCAAGGAGCTGATCACCAAGGAGATCCGGCGGCTCGGTCTCCCGGTGCAGCGCCTGGTCTCCGCCGAGGCGCTGGGCAACGTCGCCCGCGAGCTGCACTACGTCGACGTCACCGCGCTCTACGCCGCGGTGGGGGAGAAGCAGCTCTCCGCGCAGCACCTCGTCCAGCAGCTGGTGGCGCACATCGGCGGGCCCGAGCAGGCCGCCGACCAGATCGCCGAGCGCTCGACTCCGTCCACTCTGGAGGGTGGTGGAAAGCGGCGCAGCAGCGGTGATTCCGGTGTCGTGGTCAAGGACGCGGGCGATGTGTGGGCGAAGCTCGCCCGCTGCTGCACCCCGGTCCCCGGCGACGAGATCCTGGGCTTCGTCACCCGCGGCGGCTGGGTCAGCGTGCACCGAACCGACTGCACCAACGCCGACGACCTGCGCAAGACGCCCGAGCGCCTGGTGGAGGTGCACTGGGCACCGTCGTCCTCGTCGGTGTTCCTGGTGGCCATCCAGGTCGAGGCGCTGGACCGGCACCGGCTGCTCTCCGACGTCACCAAGGTGCTGGCCGACGAGCGTGTCAACATCCTCTCCGCGTCGGTGACGACGTCGAAGGACCGGGTGGCGGTGAGCCGCTTCTCCTTCGAGATGGGCGATCCCAAGCACCTCGGCCACGTCCTCAAGGCGGTCCGCAACATCGAGGGCGTCTACGACGTCTACCGAGTCACCTCAGCCACCTGACCTCGGGCGGGGGCGCTCGGGTGGCGGACGGTTTTGGTCCGAACCGTCCATGATCGATGTCCTTTTTGCCCGGTCAATTCGGACCAAAACCGTCCCCGGGCGAGGTGCGCTCCCCGGGTGAGCGCAGAAGAAGGGCACCGCTCCGGGTGGAGCGGTGCCCTTCTCGTGGTGCTGCGGCAGGTCAGGCCTGGACGTTGATCTTGTTGAAGGTGACCTGCTTGTTCGGGTGGCCGCCACCGGCGGAGGAGTCGAAGGCGCCGTCGTGGCCCGCGCGGGCGACGTCGTCGATGACCTTCAGGCCCTCCGGCGAGATCGTGCCGAAGACGGTGTAGTCCGGCGAGAGCTGCGCGTCGCCGAAGACCATGAAGAACTGGCTGCCGTTGGTGTTCGGGCCCGAGTTGGCCATCGCCAGGTAGCCGCGGCCGTACTTCAGCTCCGGGAACGTCTCGTCGTCGAAGGCGTAGCCGGGACCGCCGGAGCCCTGCCCGGTCGGGTCACCGCACTGCAGCATCTGCAGGCCCTCGGTGCTGATCCGGTGGCAGTTCGTGCCCTCGTAGAACGACTTCTGCGCCAGGTTGACGAAGCTGTTCACGGTGCAGGGGGCCAGCGAGCGGTCCAGGGTCAGCGGGATGGCGCCCTGGTTGGTCTCGATGGTGGCCTGCACGGTGCCCTTCGACGGCACCTCGCCGTTGGCGGGCGGGTCCACCGGCTTGCTCGCCTGACCGTCGGGGCGGTAGTTGCACGAGACCGGGTCGGCCAGCGGGGTGGGACGGGCCGGCGGCGGTGCCATCTCGGTCGGGATGTTGACCTGCGGCTGAGGTGGCTGCTGCTCCTGGGCCGCGGGCGCGCTGCCGCTCCGGCTGAAGTAGAAGACCCCGACCACGATCGCGATGACCACGACGATCGTCGCGCCGATGGTGATCACCCGGCGTCGCTTGGCCTGCTCCTCACGGCGCTGCATCTGGCGTTCGAGCTTCCGTTTGGCCGTCTGACGACGCTGCTCGTTGCTGGGCACTTGCTCCCCTCCCCGCACTTCATGATCTGATGTTGTTCAGCGGAGTTTATGAGGTGCCTCGGGACCGCTTCCTGAGAGCCCGCGCCGGTGTGCGCGGGCGGGTCGGCGGCGGACGATAACCTGGGGTGGTCAATCCTCGACGAAAGGCCCTTCTGACGTGCTTGTCCTCGGCTTCCCGGTAGGACCGCTGCAGGCGAACTGCTACGTGCTCGCTCGCGGTGAGGACGACGCCTGCGTGATCGTCGACCCGGGTCAGGACGCCGTCGAGCCGCTGGCCGAGCAGCTGACCAAGCACCGGCTCACGCCTGCGGCGGTGCTCCTGACGCACGGGCACTTCGACCACGTGCTCTCGGCCGCGCCGATCTGCGCCGAGCACGACGTGCCCGCCCACGTCCACCCGACCGACCGGTTCATGCTGGCCGACCCGGGCGCCGCGCTGGGGCCGGCGGGCCGCCAGCTGTTCGGCGACGGGATGACCGCCGAGGAACCGGCCGAGGTCCGCGAGATCGCCGACGGCGACGTGCTGGAACTGGCGGGTCTGAGCTTCGACGTCACGCACAGCCCCGGTCATACCGGCGGGTCGGTGATGTTCGGCGTCGGCACCGAGGAGGGCGGACGGCTGCTGCTGTCCGGCGACACCCTCTTCGCCGGCGCCATCGGGCGCACCGACCTGCCCGGCGGAGACCACGGCGAGATGCTCGAGTCGCTGAGCACCAAGGTGCTGCCGCTGGACGACGAGACCGTCGTGCTGCCGGGCCACGGACCCACCACCACCATCGGGCGCGAGCGCGCGGGCAACCCGTTCCTGCAGGAACTGCCCGCTTCCGACGCCCACTGACGAGGACTGAACCCACATCAGATGAGCACGTTCAACGCCCCCAAGGGCATCCCGGAGTACTTCCCGCCGGAGTCGGCGGGTTTCCTCGCCGTTCGCGAGACCTTGGCCGACGCGGCCCGCCGGGCCGGCTACGGCTACATCGAACTCCCGCTGTTCGAGGACACGTCGCTGTTCGCCCGCGGCGTGGGCGAGTCGACCGACGTGGTCAGCAAGGAGATGTACACCTTCGCCGATCGCGGCGGGCGGTCGGTGACGCTGCGCCCGGAGGGCACGGCAGGCGTCATGCGGTCGGTCATCGAGAACAGCCTCGACCGCGGCCAGCTGCCGGTGAAGCTGTACTACAACGGCGCGTTCTTCCGCTACGAGCGCCCGCAGGCCGGCCGCTACCGGCAGCTGCAGCAGGTCGGTGTGGAGGCCATCGGCGTGGACGACCCGGCGCTGGACGCCGAGGTCATCGCCATCGCCGACGAGGGCTACCGGCGGCTCGGGCTGACCGGGCACCGCATCGAGCTGACCTCGCTGGGCGACGAGACCTGCCGCCCCGCCTACCGCGCCAAGCTGCAGGAGTTCCTGCGCGGGCTCCCGCTGGACGAGGCCACGCAGAGCCGGGCCGAGCTGAACCCGCTGCGGGTGCTCGACGACAAGCGCCCGGAGGTCCGCGAGCTGGTCGCCGACGCGCCGCTGATGGTCGACCACCTCTCGGTGGAGGCCAAGGAGCACTACGAGGCGGTCAAGGCGCACCTGGTGGACCTGGGTGTGGAGTTCGTGGAGAACCCGCGGCTGGTGCGCGGCCTCGACTACTACACCAAGACGACCTTCGAGTTCGTGCACGACGGGCTCGGCGCGCAGTCGGGCATCGGCGGCGGTGGCCGCTACGACGGCCTGATGGCCCAGCTGGGCGGCCAGGAGCTCTCCGGCATCGGCTTCGGCCTCGGCGTCGACCGCACGCTGCTGGCGTGCCAGGCCGAGGGCCTGTCGGTCGGTGACCAGGCCCGGTGCGACGTCTACTTCGTGCCGATGGGGGAGACCGCCAAGCGTCGGCTGGTGGCCGCCACGGGCGAGCTGCGCGCGCACGGCGTGCGGGTGGACCTCGCCTACGGCGGCAAGGGCCTCAAGGGCGCGATGAAGTCCGCCGACCGCTCGGGTGCGCGCTTCGCGGTGGTGCTGGGCGAGCGCGACCTGGAGTCCGGCAGCGCGCAGCTCAAGGACCTGACCTCCGGCGAGCAGCGCGCGGTGCAACTGGACTCGCTGGTCGACGAGGTGCGCGCGGCGGTCGCGGAGGACAGATGAGCGACGTCGAGACGGTGCCGCTGGACCTGCTGGACCGGCGCACCGTGCGGGTCAGGGCCCGCAACGTGGCGATCGCGGCGGTCATCGTGGCCGCCGCGTTCGGCGGTGTCGTCAGCCTGTTCGCCGGGCCGGTCGGGTTCGTGACCACGCTGGTGATCGTCGCGGTGCCGCTGCTGCTGCTGGCCTGGACCGAGTCGCGCAAGACCCTCACGCTCCGCGGGCACGAGGTCGTGGCCCGCGCGCTGGGCAGCCGCGTCGTCGACGTGCACCAGGCGACGAAGCTGGAGCTGTTCGTCACCGACCTGCGCGGTGCCCGCACCATCAACGTCCTCGTCGGTGGCGCGCCCAAGGGCAAGGCGATCAGCGTGTCGCTGGCCATGTACGCCGGAACCGGTGGTCGCGAGCTCGGCGTCTACTCCCTGCGCCGGTTGGCCGACGCGCTGGCGGGCAACCCCGACACACGGGCACTGGTGCTGTCCCAGCTGGTCGTCGCGCAGCTGCGCGCGGAGGCCCGCGGCGAGGCCCCGCCCAACCGGCCGCTCTACCAGCTCGCGTCCCTGGCCCCGCAGGGCCGCATGGCCCAGCGCCTCCAACCGGAGGCGGTCTCCAAGTTCGTCGCCACCCTCTGACCGCAGGGCATTCGAACAGCCCGCTCGACGAGGCGACGTTCAGGCGCGGTTGAGGGTTTCGATGAGCAGGTGAGCCGTCTGGTCGAGCTGGGCCGTGGTCTTGGTCAGGGTTTCGACGTCCGGTTCCAGGACGCGGAGGTCGCAGGCCAGCTGGACGACCTGCTCGTGCAGGACTCGCAGCTGGTCGGAGGCCAGGCTGAGCTCGTCCTTGCCCTCGGCGAGCTCCTGCAGCGCGTCCCTGGTCTCGGCGAGCGTGTCGGCCAGCGGGCCGAGCCGCTCCAGCGCGACCACCAAGCGCGGCAGGGCGTGGATCGCCGTGAGCACGGCCGCCGCCTCGCGGAGCGCTGCTCCGCCGAGGGACGTCAGACCGCCGAGCAGACGACCTGGGGCGGTCAGGACGCTGCCGAAATCCGGTAACGGCGTGGGCATGTCCGCCAGTCTGCGGCAGGTCGGCCTCGCCGCGCAGCCCTAACCCAGGGCTGGTTTACCCGGTCGTCGCTGCTTCTTCGCCCGTTCGGCACCCTCGTCGCCAGGCCGATCGGCGGGCTCGCGAACCGCCACCAGCGCCGCGATGGCCGTGGTGATCGGGACCGCCGCCACCAGGCCGACGCTGCCGACGAGGGTGCGCACGACCTCCTGGGCGACGGCTTGCGAGCTGATGATCTCGCCGAAGGTCCGGCCGGAGAGGGTGTAGGCCAGCAGCATCGGCAACGCCGCGCCCGCGTAGGCGAGCACCAGCGTGTTGACCGCCGAGGAGACGTGGTCGCGACCGATGCGCAGCCCGGCGCCGTAGAGCTGCCGCCAGGACAACGCCGGGTTGGCCGCGCGCAGCTCCCACACGGCGCTGGTCTGGGTGACGGTGACGTCGTCGAGGACGCCTAGCGCGCCGATGACGATCCCGGCCAGCAGCAGTCCGCGCGCGTCGATGGGCGCGCCCAGCGCTCCGATCAGGCTGGAGGTGTTGTCGTCCAGCCCGGTCAGGCTCGTCGCGGCGGAGAAGGCCGCGCTGAGCCCGCCGATGAGCGCGAGGCTCAGCAGCGTGCCGAGCACGGCGGTGGAGGTCCGCGCGGAGAACCCGTGGGTCAGGTACAGCACGACGAACATGATCAGCCCGGCGCCGACCACCGCCACCAGCAGCGGATCCTCGCCGGCGAGGATCGCGGGCAGCACGAACCCGACCAGCATCACCAGGCTCAGGCCGAGGCCGACCAGCGCGGCCAGGCCCTGCCAGCGTCCGAGCACGAGGACGGCGGCGGCGAACACCAGCGCCAGCACGATCAGCGGCGCGCCGCGCTGGAAGTCCACGACCTGGAAGGACGTGGGCTCGTCCGGGTACTCGCCGGCGTAGGAGAGCACCACCCGGTCGCCGACGGCGAAGCGCGGACTGCCCGGGTCGGTGGGCACGACCTGCTCGATGGTCTGGTTCGGGCGCGGGCCGTCCTGCATCTTCACGGCGAGCTCGACGCAGCCCTGCCCGGATTCGCCCTCGCTGCACGAGGTGGATCCGGCCGAGACGACCTCGCCGTTGACAGGGGACTGCCCGAACCCGATGTCGGCGCCGCTCTTCTGGTCGTGGCCCCACGGGTAGAGCACGAGGATCCCGACGACCGCGGCCACCGCGAACGGGATCAGCAGGAACGCCAGCAGCCGCTTGACCTGCGTTGACGCCGGAGCGGCCGGGCCATGCCCGTGTCCGTGCCCGTGGCCTGCGGGTTCGTCGCGGCGACGGCGCCGGTGGGAAGTCGGCTCCTCCGGCCTCGGCGGAGCGCTCTCCACCTGCGTGGGAGCGTCCTGCGAGCGCGGGGCAGCGGGCTGCGGACGCGGCGGTCGGGTGCGCTGCGGGTCCCTCCGCTGCGGCGGCGCCTGCCGGGGCGGCCGAGCGTCCTGAGCCGGCCGATCGTCACCACCAGGCTGGTTCCGGGGAGGCTGGTCGTCACCACCCGGCTGGTTCCGGGGAGGCTGGGGCGGCCTGTTGACGGGCTGCTGGGGAGGCGGCGGTTGCCACGCGCGCTGTCCCGGCTGCTGATGTCGAGGCCGACGTCCGGGATTCTCGGGCGGCTCGGTCACCCGGCAATTATGCGGGTCGCCCCGAAGCCCTCGGCCACCCCCGGTTTTAGTCCTGATCAGGACCCTTTCGTGCCTGAGAGGTCTGGTCAGTGGGGTGGGGGAAGTTTTCATGAAAACTTCCCCCACCCACTGACCAGACATCTCCAGCAGGTGCGCGACCTCGAAGAACGAGGGGTGATACCGGAGGCCGGCCGGGCGGACAACGGGTACCGGCGGTTCTCCGAGGTCCACGTGCGCGCCCTGTGCGCTTACCGCGATCTGGCGCACGCGGTGGGGCCGGTCGAAGCCCGGCGCGCGATGCGGGAGATCCGCCGCTGCTCGTCGGAGGCCGGGGTCGCGCTGATCTCCTCGCTGCACACCGGGCTCAACCACGAACGCGAGCAGGCGGTGGCGGCCCGCCGCGCTCTGGAAGCCATCGACGCCGAGCAGAGGGTCGAGGTCGAGGCGGTCGAGGCGGACTCGATGACGATCACGGAACTCGCGCAGGCGTTGGGGGTCAGGTCTTCCGCCCTGCGCTTCTGGGAGCGCGAAGGCCTGGTCGCGCCGGAGCGGGTCGTCACCCGAGCCGGCACCGCCCGGCGTTACGGCCTGCCCGCGATCAGGGAAGCGCGGATCACCGCGGCGCTGCGGGCCGGGGGTTACCGGGTTCCGGAGGTGCGCGAGGCGGTCGGGGCGATCCGCGAGCTGCGCGACGTGAGCGGTTCGCTCGCCGCTCTCGACGCCCGGCTGCTCGCGATCGGGCGGCGCGGGCTCGCGCTGCTGCGGGCGGGAGCGCTGCTGGCGGAGCTCATCGAACAGACCGGCCAGGCTGAAAGCGCCTGACCGGTCGGGTGTTCCACCGCGTCATGCGGATTTGCGGACCCGCTGCCGCGCGGAGGAGGTGTTCCGGCCGACCCGGACCTTGTTGGTCGCTTCGGCGAGCCCGAACGCCGGCATGTTCGTGTAGACCGATTCGGTGGATCCGGGCTTCACCACGTAGGTCTCGTGCCAGACGCCCACGGCGCCGGACTTGCCGACGCGCCGGAAGTAGTTGCGCCACGCCGGAACGTGCGGCGCGTTCTCCTCGGCGGCGAAGGCGACCAGGTGGTCCATGCTGCGCCAGTAGCCGACCTGCACGGTCGTCCGGCCGAACCAGTTGCGCGCCTTGATCATTCCGCTCCGGATGCTTCGCGAGGTAGGTGAGCATGCTGCCCATCGCGAGAGCCATCCAGAGCCACTGGTCGAGTCTCCAGACCTTGTTGAGGCGCATGCCGATCAGGAACAGCACCACGCCTTCCTCGTCCCCCAGCTCTGCGGTCCACCGGCCCTTGTCGATCGCTGCCATCGTGTGCTCCCTCCAACACCACGGATTTACAAACACTGTTATGAAACACTGTTACGGTACGATGAGCAAGTGCCGAGGCCGAGAATCCACGATGAGAACTTGAGAGAGCGGCTGCTCGAAGGAGCGGGCCGGTTGCTGACCGATGAAGGGCCCGCGGCCCTCTCGCTGCGGCGGCTGGCCGCCGACGCGGGCACGTCGACGTCAGCGGTGTATTCGCTGTTCGGGGGCAAACCCGAGCTGATGCGCGCGCTCTTCCTGGAGGCCTCGCGGCGCTTCGGTCGGCAGCTGGCGACCGTCGAGCACGGGCCCGACCCCGTCGAGGACGTGCTCAGGCTGGGGATCGCCTACCGCGAATTCGCCGTGGCCAACCCGCACCTCTACGCGGTGCTGTTCTCCCGGCCGATGCCCGACTTCGAGCCCGACGACGAGGCGAAGCGGGAATCGCTGGACAACTTCTCGCCGCTGAGCGACCTGGTGCGCGCGGCGATCGAGTCCGGCCGCGTGGTGGGTGAACCGGCAACGGTCGCCATGGGCCTGTGGGCGATCGTGCACGGCATGGTGACGCTCGAACTGCAGGGGAACCTGCCCGACGGGCTCGACCCGGCCGAGCAGTACGAAGCGGTGATCACGGCCAACCTCCGCGGCTGGCTCGCTCGGTAGTCGTTCCAGCGGGAGCGCTGCCGGCGGAGCTCATCGAGACGTGAACGAGCTCGTCTCGTCTCACGTCCGGTTGTCGTACTCCTCCCGCGCGGCCAGCACGCCTGTCACGTGCGCTTCGGACCACCGGGCGAGTCCGGACACCAACCGCGCGGCCTGCTCGCCGACCTCGGTCAGCGAGTAGTCGACTCGCGGGGGGATCACCGGGTGGGCTTCGCGGTGGACGAACCCGTCCCGTTCGAGGGTCTGCAGCGTTTGGGCGAGCATCTTCTCGCTGACTCCGCCGATGATCCGGCGCAGTTCGCTGAACCGCCGCCCGTCCTCCAGCAGGGCGGCGAGGACGAGCACGCCCCACCGGCTCGTGATGTGCTCCAGCACGCTGCGCGAGGGGCAGGTGGCCGCATTCACGTTCGGCTGCTCGGTGACCGTGACCTCGTTGCTTACCGCCATGCCACTACCTTACCCGGAAGTGGGTACTAACCAGAAGTTAGTTTCGTCGGTACGGTGAGCGCGAAGCGCAATCACACCTGCTGGAGGACGTGGACATGAGCATCGTCGTCACCGGAGCCACTGGAAAGCTCGGCTCGCTCGTCGTGGAAGGACTGCTCCGCGAGGTTCCCGCCGACCAGGTCGCCGCGGTGGTCCGCGATGCGGCCAAGGCGGCTCCGCTGGCCGCGCGCGGCGTCGAGCTGCGCATCGCCGACTACGACGCACCCGACACCTTCAGCGAGGTGTTCCGCGACGGCGATGTCGTCCTGCTGATCTCCAGCCCCGACGTGGGCAGGCGGCTCCCGCAGCACCGCGCGGTGATCGACGCGGCGAAGGGAGCGGGCGTGGTCAGGATCGTCTACACGGGAGTGCTCGGCGGCCCGAACGCGGACTTCGCGCTCGCCGACGACCACAAGGGCACCGAGCAGGCCATCCTCGACTCGGGTCTCACCTGGACGTTCCTGCGCAACGGCTGGTACAGCGAGAACTACGCGGCCCAGATCCCGGTCCAGCTGGAGAACGGCGTCGTCGGCAGCGCCGGTGACGGCAAGATCGGCTCGGCGGCGCGCGAGGACTACGCGGACGCGGCGGTCGCCGTCTTGACCGGGTCGGGGCACGAGAACCGCAGCTACGAGCTCAGCGGCGACCACGCCTTCACGCTCGCGGAGTACGCGGCGGAGCTCTCCCGCCAGTCCGGCCGGGACATCACCTACACCGATGTCCCGCCGGAAACCCTCAAGGGCATCCTGACCGGTGCCGGAGTCCCGGACGCGGTCGCCGACGTCCTCGTCGACGTGGACGTCTCGGCCATCGCCAACGGTCTGCTGCAGGGTGGCAGCGGCGATCTCGCCCGCCTCATCGGCCGCCCGACGACCCCGATCGCCCAGTCGATCGCAGTCGCGTTGGAGAGCTGAGCACGTCTGGAGCGCGTGGCGTTCCGATGCCGGCGGGCGAGATCGTCGTGGTCAGCGGGTCGAGCTCCAGCGACCGGTCTTCGCGGCGGCGATGACGCCGCCGTCGATCAGCAGGTCCGTTCCGCTGATGAAGGAAGCGGTGGGGCCGAGCAGGAACGACACGGCGTCGGCGATGTCGGCCGGTGTGCCCACGCGCTTGAGCGCGGAAGCGTCGACCATCGCGCGGATGTCGGCGCCGGATTCGCCTGCCAGCTCCTGCTGTCCCATCGGGGTGGAGATGATGCCCGGGCTGAGGGAGTTGATCCGCGCTCCTCGGTCGCCCCACTCCGCGCTGGCCGCCTGGACGCGCAGCTGGTTGCCGCGCTTGGCGAGTCCGTAGCTCGCCGGGCCGGGGTACTGGTCGAGGAAGGCGAGGTCGAGTAGTGCGTCAGCGGGGGTGAGGGCAAGGGCTCGCTCCTGCTCGGCGTCCAGCGGAGGCAGGCCGTGGCCGGCCATGCTGGCGATGACCACACCCGCCCCACCGGGCGCGACGACTCCGCCGAACACCTCCAGGACGAGGGCGACGCCCAGCAGGTCCACGGACAGGATCGCGGCAGCCGGTGCTTGGGCGGGGGAGAGGCCTGCGGTGTGGACGATCTCGGTGACGGGGCCGAGGTTCGCCGCCGCCTCGGCGAGAGCTGTCACCGACGCGCGGGAGGAAACGTCGACGTGGTGCGCGGCGATGTCGTACCCCTCGCCGCGCAGTGCTTCGGCCGCGGTGGCCAGCAGGTCCTCGTCGAAGTCGGCGAGCACCACCTTCCGGCCCGAGCCCTGCCTCCGGGCGATGCTCCGCCCCATCCCGCCGACACCGATGACGACCACCACGTCGGGGCCCATGCGCGCACTCCTTCTCTCTTGACGAATCGTTTCCGGTCGATCAGGTCATCGGCTTCGAAGAACGGCTCCGCCACCAGGTCCTCGCCGAGCGGGAGCCCGGCCGGTGAGCGGTTGTGCCGCCAGCATCGACGTCACTTCGTCTGCTTCACCGTTGTGCGCCAGAAGTCGAGGAAGTGGCGTTCGAGGCCCATGCCCATCTCCAGAGCCAGGATGATGCCGCGCGGGGTGTCCTCGTCCAGGCTCGCGCGGGTTTCCTCGTACTCGCGCAGCTTCTCCTCGTGCAGCGCGATCTGGTCGGCCGCCAGGGTTTCGGGGTCGGCGCCGAAGAACAGCTTGAGCGTGGCCTGGTCGTGGACTTCGTAGAGGCTCGTCACGGGCTCGGCTCGCCAGCGGTCCAGCTCGGCCTTCCCCTCGTCGCTGAGCGTGTATCTGCGTCGGCGGCGGCCCGATTCCTCTCGGTCCTCGTGCAGGAGTCCTGCTTCGGCCAGGCGTGAGGTTTCGCTGTAGAGCTGCGTGTGAGGCAGCGCCCAGAAGTTGACGACGCTCTGCCCGGCCGCCCGCTTGAGGTCGTAGGCGGTGGCGGGCTGGAACGCCTCGATCAAGCCCAGCACCACGTACGACGCGTTCGTGAGGCGAACCGTTGACATGCCGGAGACCCTACCGTACCTTTCGAACCGTACGGATCGAACCATTCGACTCGAATCATTCGAGGTGAACGACATGGTCACCGCTCATACCACCGCCGAACTCGGACTCACCACGCTCGACGACGAGATCACCGTCGACGAACTGCCCATCGAGGGTGAGATCCCCTCGTGGCTCTCCGGGAACCTGCTGCGCACAGGGCCTGCTACGTGGGACGTGGGCAGCACGGCTCTGCGCCACTGGTTCGACGGGCTCGCGATGCTGCACAGCTTCACCGTCGCGGACGGCACGGTCTCCTACGCGAACAAGTACCTCGACAGCCAGACCTACCGCTCCGCAACGAAGGCCGGGAAGCTCGCCTACGGCCAGTTCGCCACCGACCCGTGCCGGTCGATCTTCCAGCGCATCCAGGCAGCCTTCTCGGGCGCCTCCACCGACAACGCCAACGTCAACATCGCCCAGCTCGGCGAGCGATTCGTCGCGCTGACGGAGAGTTCCATCCCGGTTGAGTTCGACCAGCGCACGTTGGACACCGCAGGTGTCCCGTACCGCGCCCCGGGGCAGATCACCACCGCGCATCCGCACTACGAGTCCGGCGCGATGCTCAACTACGCGGCAAAGCTCGGGCCGCGCAGTTCGTACCGCTTCTACCGCGTCGACGAGACCGGAATCGAGGTCCTCGCCTCGATTCCGGTCCGGCATCCCTCGTACATGCACTCGTTCGGGATGACCGAGAACTGGTTCGTGCTCGTCGAATTCCCGCTCGTCGTGGAACCTTCGGCGATGGTGCTCTCCGGCAAGCCGTTCATCGAGAACTACCGCTGGGAACCGGAGCGCGGTACCCGGGTCACCCTGGTCGACCGCCGGAGCGGCGAGGTCGGAGCACGCTGCACGCTCGAACCGTTCTTCGCGTTCCACCACGTCAACGCCTACGAGGACGGCTCCGACGTCGTGGTGGACCTGTGCGCCTACCCGGACGCGCGGATCATCCAGGACCTCTACCTCGACCGGATCCACGAAGCGATGCGCGACGACGCGCGGCACATCCAGCGCTCGTACTTGAAACGCTTGCGGCTGAACGAGAACGGTGCCAGCAGCGAGCAGATCGGTGACGCCACCATCGAGCTGCCGCGCATCAATGGCCGGCGCAACCGACAGCCCCATCGCTACGTCTGGGGAGCCGGCACTCGCCACGGCTGGATCGACGAGATCGTCCGGATCGACACCGCGGACGGATCATCACGCACCTGGCACGAACCGGGCCAGTACCCGGGCGAACCGGTCTTCGTCAGCAACCCGGAGGCCACTCGCGAGGACGACGGGGTCCTGCTGTCCGTCGTGCTCGACACCCGGCGCGCGCACTCCGCCCTGCTGATCCTCGACGCCGAGACGCTGCGGCCACTCGCCCGCGCAGCCGTACCGCACCACATCCCGCACCACTTCCACGGCCAGTTCAGCAGGACGTAGATCGGCAGAGGAGGGGTGGCCCCGGAGGGCGGCGAACAGTCGTGGGGCCGTGCGCTGAAGTGGTGATCGTCCACAACGTCAGGGACCGGCTCGCTCGTGTGTTCAGTGAGTGCCGGCAGTGGTGGTGTGGACCAGCACGTCTCCTAGCGCCTGGAGCGCATGGCTGAGGTGTGGGTGAGGGCGGGGTCGGCGGCGAGTTCCCGGTACTCCTGCGTGCCGGAGGGGATGAGGGCGATGCGGCCTTCCGCGTCGCAGTGGACGCCCCACCCGTACCGCTTGGTCAGCGGTGAGGCTCGGAAGCAGGGCTGGCCCTTGGAGAAGAACTCCTCCCGGCTCAGGCCTCGTCGCTTGCCCTGGGACTCGTAGATCACGTCGTCGGAGGTGTGCCGGTACGGCGCGGCGATGAGCATGTCGTACTGGATGCGGGCGACCGAAGGTGGTTCCCGCAGCGGCGGCTCCTCGGCCTTCGCCACCGGGCAGTCCTCGGAGACGGCGATGAACGCGGTCGCGTAGTTGGTCGTGTGCACGGTCATGGCACGAATGTAGGCCGTTGGGCCGACGATTTCTCGTCCGCCAGGGGCGTCAGCGGGCGCGCGCGTAGCTCTCGTAGATCACGTCTCGGAAGGTGGTGGTCTCCCGCAGGCGCAGGTGCCTGTCCTCGGTGACCGGGGGCAGGTAGGGGGTGCCGCCGCCGACGAAGATCGGGTGCCGGAAGAGGTGGAACTCGTCGACGAGGTCGAGCTCGATCGCTGCTGCGGCCAGCCCGGCGCCGCCGATCGCGACGGTCGAGCCGGCGGTCGCGTTCACCTCGTCCTGCACCGTCCCTCCGCCAGGCGCGCGTTGCCCTGAACGGTGTCGAGCGTGCGGCTGAAGACGACCTTCGTCAGCGCGCTCCAGGCGTCGGCGAACGCGGCGCCGAGCTCGTCGGAGCGCATCGCGGGATCGGTCTCCCACACCAGCATGGTCTCGTAGAGCTTGCGGCCGCAGAGGAATCCGTCGAGCTCGCGCGTCTCCGCGAGGTGGCGCCGGAACTGGTCCTCGCTGGGCTCGCTCCACGCGAAAGCTCCCTCGCGGTCGGCGATGAAGCCGTCCGCGGACACGTTCATCGTGTACAGCAGCACGTCGCCGAGCGTACGTCGATCGCCGGGCGTCCTCAGCCCGACGTGCTGGAGGGGTCGAGCATCGGCAGCAGGAACCTGCGGGCGATGTGGCGGATCTGCTGCTCGTCGTCGAGGTCGACCAGGTCGCTCGGGGTCAGCAGGAACGACGTGGAGACCCGGACCATCATCTCGGCGACCAGGGCCACGTCGACGTCCTTCGAGACGTGCCCCGCGCGCTGCTCGATCCGCAGCCGCTCGGCGAGGAACCGGCTGACCGTGGTCATGGTGCGACCGCCGTCGCTGATCATGGACGGGACCACGACGTCGGGCTCGGCGTCCATCAGGCCGCCGATCAGCGGGTTCCGCCGGATCGTGCGCAGCGAGCTGGCGAATCCCAGCTCCAGCCGCTCGGCGAGGGTCCTCGCCTCCCCGATGTCGAGGAGGAACTGGTCGAAGTAGCGGCGGAACTCACGCCGGACCACGTGCTCGACGAGGGTGTCCTTGTTCGCGAACCGGCGGTAGACCGTGATCCGCGAGACGCCCGCTCGCTTGGCGACGTCCTCCATCGTCGACCGCCGGATGCCCATGCGGCAGAACTGCTCGTAGGCCGCGTCGAGCACGCGCGCGGTGGCCCCGTCGTTGTCGTCGACGGACTCCACGGCATCGGAGAAAGCGCGTTCCAGCAACGTTTTCGAGTTCTCGTCGCGCGCGATCAGGTCGGGCAGTGCGGGATCCACGGATCGCCTCTTCTCGGTGCGGGTGGGGCTGGTGTTTCGCCTCGAGTTGTGCTTCCTTGATACAAGGAAGCACAACTCGTATCAGAGTATCAACCAGGTTGCTCGTAGCTCAAGGAGGAGTACGAAGCATGGACGAACTCAGCAGGCGAAAGGCGTTGCTCTCCGGCGGAGCACTGAGCGCGCTGGGCGCTCTGGGCTTCGCGGCACCGGCCCACGCGCGCAGGGTGTGGACTTGGTCGCCGCAGGGTTCGGTGGCCGGCCGCGGCGCGGGCGTCGACCCGCGTTGGTTGTGGGACGAAGAAGCCGACCCCGTGGTGAAGGGCCTCTTCGAGCGCGGCGAGGTGCCCCGCGTCAACGAGCTCCTGCGCAGCTGGACCAAGAACGGCCAGCAGCTGCCCGACGGTCTTCCCCCGGACCTGCGCGACTTCATCGAGCACGCCCGCCGGGTCCCCGCGTGGACGGACTTCGACAAGCTCGGCCAGGCCTACGAATTCAACGAACGACGCGGCCTCTACCTCGGCGTCCTCTACGGCATGGCCAGCGGCATGATGAGCACGGTCATCCCCAAGGAGGCGCGGGCGGTCTACCACTCCTACGGCGGCGCGAACATGAAGGACCGCATCGCCAAGACCGCCAAGCTCGGCTACGACATCGGCACCCGCAACGCCTACGACCCCGATGGCGAGATGGGCGTCACCTGCGTGAAAACTCGTCTGGTGCACGCCGCCGTGCGACACCTGCTGCCGCAGTCGCCGCACTGGAACGAGGCCGCTCCGGAGGACATCCCGATCAGCCAGGCCGACATCATGGTCACCTGGCACAGCCTGGCCACCACCGTCCGGCAGAAGCTCGCCGAGTGGGAAGTGCCCGTGGCGCAGGAGGATTCGGAAGCCTACCTGCACTCCTGGCAGGTGACCGGGCACATGCTCGGCGTCAGCGACGAGTACATCCCGGCCTCCTGGGACGAGGCCAACAGCCAGGCCGCGCAGGTGCTGACCCCGGCGCTGGCCCCCACGCCCGAGGGTGTGGACCTCGCGGACATCCTGCTCAACCTCGGCGCCGAGATCGACAGCGCGCTGCTGAGCAAGCCCGTCCTCGGCGCGTTCACCCGGTACACGCTCGGCGACGAGATCGCCGAATGGCTCTCGATCCCCCGCGAACCGGTCTGGAGCCCGCTGCTGGAAACCCTGTGGCGGCCGTTCATCATCGCCCGCGAAACCGGGCTCCACTTCCCCGGATCGCAGGAGACCTACTACCTGTTCGACGAGTTCCTGCGCAAGGTCGTGCTGATCTACCTGAACGAAGGGAAGCCCATCAGCATCGAGATCCCGACGACCAACCGCCCGTCCTGAGTACGTCACGGACACAACTGAATTCGAAAGGAGCACACCGAAAATGGTGGGAATGAGCAGGCGTCGGGCGCTCATCTCGGGCGGTGCCCTGGGAGCGCTCGGCGCGCTCGTCGCGGCGTCCCCGGCGCAAGCGCGGTCGCTGATCGGGTGGACGTGGTCGCCGAGCGGTTCGGTCGCAGGCAGCGGAGCCGGTGCCGACCCGCACTGGGTGTGGGATGAGCAGGCCGATCGGCTGCTCGCGTCCCTCTTCGAGCGAGGGGAGATCCCGAGGGTCAACGAGCTGCTGTGGAACTGGGAGCGCAACGACCAGCCGCTCCCCGACGGTCTGCCCGCGGATCTGCGCGATTTCATGGAGCAGGCGCGGCGGATGCCGTCGTGGGCCGATCCCGACAAGCTCGAACTCGCCGCCGAGTTCAACAAGAGCCGCGGGATCTACCTGAACCTGTGCAACGGGCCGGGCGGCGGGATCCTGGCCACGGCCATCCCCAAGGAAGCCCAGTCGGTCTACTACTCGGCGGGTGGCGCCGACATGGAGGACCGGGTCGCCAAGACGAGCCTGTTCGGCTTCGCCGTCGGCTCGCTCAACGCCTACCGGCCAGAGGGCACGTGCGTCGTCGAGTGCGTCAAGACCCGGCTGGTGCACGCGGCCGTGCGCCACCTCCTCCCGCAGTCGCCGCACTGGCAGGCCGCGACCGAGGAGAAGGAGATCCCGATCAGCCAGGAGGACATGCTGGTCACCTGGCACACGCTGCCGACCTTCGCGATGCGCAAGATGCGCGAGTGGGAGGTGCCGATCACCGACGACGAATCCGAGGCGTACCTGCACGTGTGGCAGGTCAGCGCGCACGTGCTCGGCATCGCCGACGAGTACATCCCGGCGACCTGGGAGGCGGCCTACGCGCAGTCGGACCAGATCATGGCGCGCAACATGGGGCCGACGCCGGAGGGCGTGAAGCTCACCGACGTCCTGCTCGGGCAGCTGGCCGAGCAGACCAGCCCGGCCAGCATCAGCCGTCCGCTGTGCAACGCGCTCGCGCGCTACTTGGTCGGGCAGGAGGTGGCCGAGTGGGACGGGATCCAGCGAGAACCCGTGTGGGACGAGCTGATTCCCGAGGTGTGGCCGCTGCTGGTGAAGTTCCGCGAGGGGCTGATCCCGCTGCCCGCGGTGCCCGAAGCCGCGTGGGCCATCGACGAAGCGGTGCGGCAGTACATCCTGTTCTACCTCACCAAGGGTCAGCAGACGAAGATCGAGATCCCCGTCCACAACCGCCCGGAGTGAGAAGTGCCAGACGCCATGGGCAGGCGGCGGTTCCTCGGGTACGTGCTGGCGGCACCCACGTTGGTGACCGCTGCCGAGTTCGGCCGGGCGACCCCGGCAAGCGCCCGGCCGAACTCCCTCCCCTCACCCGAGATCACCGAAATCGTCGACCTCAACGACCTGATGACCGTCGCCGCGCTGCCGACCTCGAACCTGATCTCCGTGCAGGTCGGCACCGACGGGACCGCTTCGCTCGCGCTGCCGAGGGCCGAGGTGGGGCAGGGGATCACCACCTTGACCGCCATGCTCATCGCCGAGGAGATGGGCTTGCCGCTGGACCGGGTGCGGGTCACCCTCGCCGACGCCCGGCCCGAGCTGCTGTTCAACCAGCTCACCGGCGGATCCAACACCACGATCGCCACCTACGGCCCGATCCGGGTGGCAGCGGCCCTCGCCCGGCAGCGACTGCTCGCGGCGGCGTCGGCCGAGTTCGGCACGCCCATCGCCGACCTGGTCCTGGACGGCGGGAGGGTGTCGGCTCGCGGGCGTGGTTCCCTCGACATCGGTGCGCTCGCGACGAAGGCCGCGAGCGCGCGGACGGAACCCGCTGCGGTGCCACTGCGTTCGCGCGAGTCGTTCACCGTGGTCGGTGAGCCGCACAACCGCGTCGACGCCCTGGCGGCGGTGACCGGGCGCAAGACCTTCGCGCTCGACCTCGATGTCCCGGGCGCACTGCCGACCATGGTGTGCCGGCCGCCGACGATCAACGGCGGGGTCGGCTCGGTGGCCAACCTCGCCGAGGTGCGGGCGATGCCGGGCGTCACCGGCGTCGCGACCATCTCGACCGGTGTTGCGGTCCGCGCGCGCACGTTCGGCCAGTGCATCGACGCGATTCACGCGCTGCGGGTGTCGTGGAAACCCGGTACGGCCGAGGGGAAATCCGATGCGACCGTGCTCGACGAGCTGCGGGCCGCGGAACTCCCGCTCGGTCCGGAGCCGCCGCTGCCGACCGTGGAGGCCGCGTTCACCTTCCACTTCCGCAGCAACAGCGCCTTGGAACCCAACTGCGCGGTTGCCGACGTCAGCGCGGACGGGGCCGAGATCTGGTCCGCGCTGAAATCGCCGATCGTGGCCAAGCAGACCATCGCAGCCCGGCTCGGCCTCCCGCCGAGCGCGGTGTCCGTCCACGTCACCGAGGGCGGCGGTTCCTTCGGCCGCAAGCTCTTCTTCGACGCCGCGCTCGAAGCGGCGGAGGCGTCGAAGGCGTTCGGCGCACCGGTCAAGCTCATGTGGCACCGCGCCGACGACTCCCGTCAGGGCCGCACCCACCCGATGGCGACCTCCCGCGTGCGCGCCACGTACGCGAACGGTGCGGTGCTCGGCTACGACCAGCGGCACACCAGCGTGTCCACCGACCTCGGCCACGGGCTCGGCGAGATCATCACCGCCTTCGCCGCGCAGTTGCCGGTGGGCGACATCGGGTTCGCCGAGACGTTCTTCCAGCTGTCGCAGACCATGTCCTACGACTTCGGCGCGAGCACCCGGTTGCTGTCGGAGACCGACGACGGCTTCAACACCGGGAGCATGCGCAACGTCTACTCGCCCGACGTCACCTGCGCGCGGGAGCTCGTTGTCGACCAGCTCGCCGACCGGATGGGCGCGGACCCCTGCGAGTTCCGCCGCGCGTTCCTGCGCGACGACCGCTCGCGGGCGGCGCTGGAGAAGGTCGCCGAGATCGGCCGGTGGGGCAGGTCCTTGCCGGACGGGGTCGCGCAGGGCATCGCGTTCCACGCCGAGTACAAGTCGGTCAGCGCGTGCCTCGTCGAACTCGACTGCCGGCCGGAGACCGTCGACCGCCCGATCCGGGACGGCGTCGCGGGTCCGCGCGTGACGAAGGCCGTGTTCGCGGTGGACGTCGGCCTCGCGGTCAACCCGCGCGGCCTGGAAGCGCAGATGATGGGCGGCATCTCGGACGGCATCGCCCTGGCGCTGACCTCCAGCCTGCACCTGCGCGACGGGCACTTCCTGGAAGCCAGTTGGGACAACTACTTCTACACGCGGCAGTGGAACACCCCGCCGGAGATGGAGATCGTCGTGCTGCCGGACACCGGTGACGAGCCCGGTGGCGCGGGCGAGCTCGGGGTCGCGGCGTCGATGGCGGCCGTCGCGTGCGCCTACGGCAGGGCCACCGGCAGCATGCCGACGAGCTTCCCGATCAACCACGGCACGCTGTCCTTCGACCCGAAGCCGACCGTGCCACCCATCCCGCAATCGCCGACCGACGGCAGAGATCACGCCTGGTGAGGAGCACGTCGTGCCCGAGCACACCTTCCGCGTCAACGGTGCGCAGGTGACCGTCGACGTCGCCGACGACGTTCGCCTGCTGTGGGTCCTGCGGGACGTCCTGGGCATCACCGGACCGAAGTACGGATGCGGCATCAACGTCTGCAAGGCGTGCACCAGCCACCTCAACGGTGACGCCGTCAGCCCCTGCGCGATCCCGGTGGGGGAGCTGGGCCCCGACGACGAGGTCACCACGATCGAAGGTCTTCCGGCCACGGTCGGCGAGGAGCTGCACCCGGTGCAGCGGGAGTGGCTGGAGCACGACGTCGCGCAGTGCGGCTACTGCCAGCCGGGCCAGATCATGGCCGCGGTGGCGCTGCTGCGCCGGGTCGCCGGCGAGGGCCGCACGATCACCGACACCGATCTCGACGGGATCCGCAACATCTGCCGCTGCGGCAGCTACGCGCGGATCCGGGAGGCGATCAGAGCTTCGGCCGTGCACTTCTGATCCCCGCACGCACCGAAATCGTTCCGCGACAGTCGGTCACGCGCGCCGCCGCACGGGTGAGGGCGCTTGTGATTCGGCTCCCCATCACGCCTTTCACGCGTAGCGCACCGCCTGATCACCGCGATCTGACGGGTGTCAGGATCCGTGCCCTGAACAGGGCTGATGGCGCGTTCGAGGTGATCGAGATGGAGTCCCACATAGGAATCCGGGGTCTGGGAGTCGTGACCGGCTACGGCTGGGGAGTGGAACCGTTCTGGGACGGGCTGCTCAACGGCAAGCACGCGGCCTCGCTGGTCGACGGCTACGGAGCGGACGCGGACCAGCACGCGTGGGTGGCCCAGGTCCCGCCCGGCGGTGAGGAGTCCGACGGGCCGAGCAGGTTCGGCCGGGCGATGCGCGGTGCGGCCCGCGAGGCGGTGACCGACGCCCGGGCGCGCGGGTGGCGCGAAGGACGCCGGGTCGGTCTGCTGCACGCGGTCGTGCTCGGCGAAGTGGATCTGTGGCGGGACTTCCACGAACGCGGCGGCGACGTCTCCAAGCGCGAGTACCTGCGGTTGATGCCGTCGACGCCGATGTCGTTGCTGATGCAGGAGTTCGGGTTCCACGGTCCGGCGATGAACGTCTCGGCGATGTGCTCCTCGGGCAACGCGGGCCTGCTCACCGCGAAGGCGTGGCTGGACGCGGGAATCGTCGACGACGTCGTGTTCGTGGCCACCGACGTGTCGGCGAACCCGGAGAACGTGCTGCACTTCGAGCGGCTCGGAGTCGCGTTCAGCGACGCCGAACCGACCGATGTGTGCAGGCCGTTCCAGGAAGGCAGCCGGGGCTTCTCGATGGGTGAGGCGTCGGTCGCGATGGTCCTGTCCCGCCAGAGCGGCGGCGACGCCTACGTTCAGCTGCTCGGCGGTGCCATGTCGCACGACGCGCACCACGTCACCTCGATCGACCCGAGCCTGACCGACATCACCCGCTGCTTCGAGGAAGCGGTCGAGAACGCCGGCGTCGAGGCCTCGCAGCTGCGCTACCTCAACGCGCACGGGCCGGGCACCCAGCAGTGCGACCGCGCGGAGTCCTCGGTGTTCGACGCCCTGTTCCCGGCCGATGCGGAGCTGTTCTCGGTCAAGCCGCTCGTCGGCCACTGCCAGGGCGCGGCGTCCGCGGTGGAGCTCGCCGCCTCCGCCCTCGCCTACGACCGAGGCGTCCTACCGGCCGCACCTGCGGTCGCACCAGGACACCCGCGCCTGCTCGACGGCGCCACCCCGATGAGCGGCGGCATCACGGTCAAGTCCTCCCTCGGCATGGGAGGCCACAACTCGGTGGTCCTGCTCAGCGCCGCCTGAGCGGGCGGGACGCGAACGAGAACCGCGGTTCTCGGCCATCCCGGCGGTCGCGTCGCGGGGTGAGGAGCCCGTTCGTTTGCCGCCGGGCGCGGTCGGACGCACGCTGGGAGAAGCCGCTCCCGGTGGCATTCCGGACGGGCGGTGTCCTAGGGGGTCGGGATGTCCGTGGTCGAGGTCGATGTGCTGGTGGTGGGCGCCGGGCCGGTCGGGCTGACCGCGGCCGTGGAGCTGCGCCGCCGAGGTGTGGTCTGCCGGGTGATCGATGAGTTGCCCGAGCGGAGGCCGTTCGCGAAGGCGGTCGGGATCCAGCCGCGCACGTGGGAGGTGTGGGAGTCGATGGGCATGGACCGCGCGGCCCTCGACGTCGCCGTCCCGCTGCGTGGCCAGCTGGTGTACGTCAACGGCGAACAGGTGGCGAGAACGGAGCTGTCGGTCCCGCCGAACGTGCCCTTCGGGTTCGCCGCGCTGCCCCAGTTCGAAACGGAGCGGTTGCTCGCCGAACTGCTCGCGAGCTGGGGCACATCGGTCGAACGGCGCGCTGAGCTCACCGGGTTCACCCAGAACTCCGACGAGGTGCGGGCTCGGGTGCGGACCTCCACTGGGGAGGAGGAGATCCGCAGCCGGTTCCTGATCGGGTGCGATGGCGCGCACAGCACCGTCCGGCGCGGGCTCGGGCTCAGCTTCGAAGGTGCGGCGTTCCCCGAGCAGTACATGCTCGGGGACGTCGAGGTCGACTGGTCGATGCCCGCTGGGTACGTGATCCGGTCGACGCGCGAGGACGAGGGCGAGACGACCGACGTCCTGGTCTGCGTGCCGCTTCCCGGCCGGAACCGCTACCGGATGTCGATGCTCGTGCCGCCGGAGCTGGCGATGCCGGCGACCGGCGGGAACGACGTGACCCACGGGTTGGAAGCCGACCGCGCGCCGGAGCTGCACCACCTCCAAGCCGTGCTCGACCGCCTCGCGCCGCAACGCACGACGGCTTCGGAGCTGCGCTGGTCGTCGGTGTTCCGCATCAGCCACCGGATCGTGAACCACTACTGCGACGGACGGGTTTTCGTGGCCGGGGACGCGGCCCACATCCACCCGCCCACCGGGGCGCAGGGCATGAACACCGGGATCCAGGATGCCCACAACCTCGCGTGGAAGGTGGCCCTGGCCGTCGACGGGGTCGCGGCCGACGGGCTGCTCGACAGCTACGACGCCGAGCGCTTGCCGGTGGGTGAAGAGGTCGTCGGCCGGACCGTGCGGCACGCGCGCACCGGTATCGAGGCGGACCCGGACGATCCGTCGACGGTTCTCCTGCGCGAAGCCCAACTTCTGATCGACTACGGCGACAGCCCGGTCGTGCAGCAGGCGGGCCCACCGCGCGGCGGTCCCGCCCCTGGAACCCGGATGCCGGACTGCGGGGGTTTGGCGCGCGACCTCGTCAACTTCCCGATCCGGCTGTTCGAACTCCTCCGGGGCATCGACCACTCGCTGCTGCTCTACGCCGACGATGCCGACCAGCTTGCCGCCTTCCCGGGAGTCGCGGAGGTGGCTCGGGCGCGGTCTGGTGGGGGTGGGGAAGTTTTCATGAGAACTTCCCCACCACCCCCACCGAACGGGCGGATGGACGTCCACGTGATCGCCGCCCCCGGCGTGCAGGCCGGTGAGCAACCGCTACCGGTCGTCCGCGACGCCCGCGACGAGTTCCGAACCACCTGCGCAGCGCGTGGCGGCGAGTTCTTCCTGGTGAGGCCGGACGGTCACCTCGGCTTCCGAGGCCGGTCCGCGTACGACCTCGACGCCCACCTCCGGTCCCTGTTCGCCGCGTAGCCGTCGTCCGCAGATGTCCGCGGGGTCGCTCGATGGGTGGACGCGGGTCGACAGCGGATCGAAACTGTGTTCGAATGTGGATATGCGTTGGGAAGAGCAGCGGGTTGACGGGCGGTTCGAGCTGCCGCTCGGGTTGCCGGAGCCTGAGCGGGGGAGCGGCCGCGCCGGGTTGAAGTTGCCCGAGCCGAAGCCGATCGAAGCCGGGACCGAGGACGCCTTCGCGATCGAGATCCAGGCGAAGTCGATCATCAATCGCGTTCCGGGCGAGTCGCAGGTGCCGTTCCGCTGGACGGTGAACCCCTACCGCGGCTGCACCCACGCCTGTCAATACTGACGCCAGCTACCGAGGAATGAGGGCTTGAGTCATGCGGTGGGAACGTCAGCGGGTGACGCCTCCGGAGGAAGCTGCGGGCTCGCCGGAACTGCCTTTGGACTTGCCCGAACGCGCTGCCTCCGGATCGCCGGAGCAGCGTCCGCGCGCGGGGCTGCGTCTGCCGGATCCGGTGCCGATTGAGGCGGGCACGGATGGAGCTTACGCGATCGAGATCCGCGCGAAGTCGATCATCAATCGTGTGCCTGGGGTGTCTCGGATGCCGTTCGGTTGGACGGTCAATCCGTACAGGGGTTGCACCCATTCCTGCATTTATTGCTATGCGCGCGCCTCGCACACGTACTTGGATCTGGATTCGGGGAGTGATTTCGACAGCAAGATCGTGGTCAAGGTGAACGCGCCTGCGTTGTTGCGCAAGGAGTTGGTGAGTCCGCGGTGGGCGGGTGAGCCGATCGCGATGGGCACCAATACCGATCCGTACCAGCGGGCTGAGGGGCGCTACCGGCTGATGCCGGAGATCATCACCGCGTTGCGGGATCGGGCGAATCCGTTCTCGATCCTGACCAAGGGCACCTTGATCCTGCGTGACCTGGACCTGATCGCTCAGGCCGCGCGGCGGGCGCGGGTGTCGATCGCGACGTCGATCGGGTCGGTCGACGAGGGGTTGTGGCGGGCGGTGGAGCCGGGAACGCCATCGCCCCTGCGGCGGCTGGACGTGGTGCGCCGCTTCGCGGAGGCGGGTATCGGGTGCTCGGTGCTGATGGCGCCGATCTTGCCGGGGCTCAGCGATTCGCCGGAGGAGATCGACGCGACGGTGGCCGCGATCGCCGATGCGGGTGCGGTGAGCCTGACACCGATCGTGCTGCACCTGCGCTCGGGCGCGCGCGAGTGGTATCACCAGTGGCTGAGTGCGCGGCGTCCGGACCTGCTGCCGCTCTACGAACGCCTGTACCGCAACGGTGCGTATGCGTCGAAGTCCTACCAGCGGCAGGTTGTTGATCTGGTCGAGCAGGCCAAACGGCGTCACGGCGTGGTGCCACCGCAGCGGCCGACGAGCTTCCGGACTCAGCAGCATGACCCGCCGCAGTCCGACGCAGACCGGGACCGAGAACGCCAGCTCGCGTTGTTGTGACGGGTGGGCGCTGCGCGCAGAAGGGAGAGTACTCGCCCAGGTCTGCTGATCCGTCTGCGACAGTGAGCCTTTTCCACTTGGCTCGTTAGGGCCTCGGCGCTGGTGAGGCCGAGTGTGGAGACGGGTGAAGCTCCTGGTAGACGAGTGGATTGACTAGATCAACTCGGCCACTACCAGGAGCTTCAGGGTGCTTTCTTACCCGTCGGGGATGTCGGTGTCCAATCGCGCGTTGAACATGCTGGCCGAAGCGTTGCGGCACGAAAGACGAACACGCCGAACTCGCTGGCGGCGCCTCGACGCGGGCGAGCAGGCGTTGTTGGTGCTGGCCTACCTGCGCAAAGGTGAAACTTACGCGGACCTGGCGATCGGGTTCGGTATCGGCGTGACCACGGTGTTCCGCTATATCCGTGAAGCCCTGGGCGTCCTTTCTGCCCGCGCGAGAAGCTTGGACGAGGCGATCACCGTCGCAGCACGGAAAGCGTTCGTCACCCTCGACGGCACGTTGTTGTGCATCGACCGGGTCGGGATGACCACCGGCCGGGATCGCCCGTATTACTCAGGAAAACACAAGAGACACGGGGTCAACGTGCAGGTCATCGCCGATCCGGCGGGGAGATTGATCTGGGCCTCACCCGCGCTGCCCGGAGCCCGGCATGACATGGGCGCGGCCCGAGACCACGGCATCATCGACGCCCTTGACACCGCAGGGATCCGTGCCGTGGCCGACAGCGCCTATCGCGGCGCAAGCGCGAATGTCGAGCTCCCACAACGCCGCCGAACACGCCAGGACACACTCGATGACCGTCCTCGCCTGTCTGCGAACCAGAAGGCCGTCAACGTCGCGCACGCCCGGCTACGCGGCCCCGGCGAACGCGCGAACGCCCAGCTCAAAACCTGGAAGATCCTCCGCCGTATCCGCGGATGCCCGCACCACGCGACACTGCTCGTCAACGCGGTGCAGACCCTCATCCACGCAGGCTGAACCCAAGTGGAAAAGGCTCAGTCTCAACGTACTGGCCTCTGGAGGTCCGCGACCAGCGGTGTCAGCGGCAAGGCCGCACAGTGCACCTCCCGCAGCGCCGTCGAAGCACGACAGCGGAACGCCGAATCCCCATCGGACGCCGCTGCTAGGTAAGTGGAAAGTGGTTGCTATTTTTCAATGGTTTCGCTTTGGATTCCTCGGCCAGGTTGTTGCGGTAGGGGGCGCTCATTCTATCGACCTTAACGTCTCCGCCTGGATGGAAAATATCGCAAATAATCCCGCTCTCTTCTAAGTGAGGCGTTGACCTGTACATCTTATCTTCCCAGAGGAAGATCTTTCTCCAGATTGGATCGGTATTAATGTCCGCGTAGTCGAGAAACCCGCGAGGGTCCCGACGCCAGATTGCGTTCCGGGTGTCCTGAAACTGGATGAAAACCCCGGTGGATTGCAGCTGGTGACTAAGTGTCCGTGATTCCTTTTCTTGCTCCGCTTCCACTGGGGGAAGTGGCATCGTTGTTTCGGTAGGTTTGAGCGCTGTCGTCAGCTCGGCTTCGATGTAGTTGCGCGCCCATTCGGACGCCGCGTCAAACGGAATAACTTTGACATCATCACCGGTCGGTTCGACTACTGGAATTTTAATCGCACGAGTCCGACGCAGTGCGAGGCTGGCTACAAAGTTAAACACAGGCACGTTATTGTCGTTTACGTAGTGAAGGAACACTTTCGGAAATCCATCCTGGACATGCACATTAAGCCATGCTGCGACCTTTGCTGCTTCCTCCTTGTCGTCCTTTTCGTCTCGATGTTGGATCTGATTGAGCGCAACCTCGTATTGCCCCCTCGCGATCTCGTACTGCCTCCTCATGACTTTGTATTGCCTGGTGGCAATGAACACCGTAAGAAACGTTAGTGCGAGCGCCATAAGGGCCGTTAATGCGGAGACCCACGATGAGAGAGTGCCTGGCTCCAGTTCGGGCATGTTCATGATCATACTGTGGCGACTTGGAAGAACCACGCCTATATGGATATTTCGCTCATCATCGCAAGTGAGCGGTATAAGGACGTTGACGACACCTTCGTCCACCTATTCCGAATACCCGGGGTTCAAGGGCGGGTTTATGGGTCCCGACCTGATGGAGCAGATGCGGTCGCAGGCCGAGCGCTTCGGCGCGGAGCTGCGCACCGAGGACGTCGAGCGCATCGACCTCTCCGGTGAGGTCAAGACGGTCGTCGCCAACGGGGTCGAGCACAAGGCCCGCGCGGTCATCCTCGCGATGGGTGCCGCGGCACGCTACCTCGGCGTCCCGGGTGAGGAGACCCTGCGCGGCCGCGGTGTTTCCGCCTGCGCCACCTGCGACGGGTTCTTCTTCCGCGACCAGGACATCGCCGTCATCGGTGGCGGTGACTCGGCGATGGAGGAGGCCACCTTCTTGACCCGGTTCGCGAAGTCGGTGACCATCATCCACCGCCGCGAGGAGTTCCGCGCCTCCAAGATCATGCTGGAGCGTGCGCGGGCCAACGACAAGATCAAGTGGCTGACCAACAAGTTCGACGACCTCGCCCTCGAGGTGCCGGGCGATCGGTGCGGCGAGCGCGGGTTCGGCCTTGCGGTCGAGCTGGGCGACGGTGGCGACAACTTCGTCGAGGTAGGAAGAAGTAAGGGGCAGTCGGCACAAGATCACCCCGAACCGGTTCGGAGGTCTGGCGGTGGGGGGTGGGCTAAGCCGCCAAAAAATGGAGCCGGTAGAGTGGGCTTCTCAACAGGGACCCCACTGCTGGGCTGGCTGCCCAGATCGGACCAGTGGGAGGTAATAACGGCAAGAACGCAACGACCTTCGTGCAGACATGCCTCGCGTCCGATCGGGGGCTGCTGGAGTGTGTCGTGTTTGCCGTCTTCGTCCTGGGTGTAACCCTGATTTGCGTGGTTGGTTCCGTGTTCGCCTACGCGCTTCGGTTGTCGTTCCTCAGGTACGTGTACGACCGTGGTGGCGCGCATGATCTTGCTGTCGCAGCTGACGCGGTCCACCGTTCCGGCATCAAAGGTCAGCTCGGGGACGACCCGAGTTCACAAGCGGCGGGTTAAATGCAGGCGTCCCTGATCGCGAAGCTCAGCTTTGATGGGTACGGGTGCCTTTAGAGCTGCTCGCTACCAGGATTGTTCGGTTCACTTCCGCTGGGAGCGGGTTCACTTGCGTTCTCGGCGTGGACGCGGTCGACCTCGTCAACGGCCTGGTCGCCGGTCCACCCGGGGTGCAGGATCGAGCCTTGACGAATGTCGATGCGGCTCGGCCGATTCCCTCCAAACTGCCGAGCCGCTCGACCGACGGTGGGGGGCCGGGTCGGTGGGCTGGCCGAACATGGCCCAGTCGACGTGCAACAGCGCCGAGACGATGTCGCGAAGACTCCGTGTGCAGTAGCCGCGTTGCTTGAACCCTCCCCTCACCCGGGAGCTGCACCACGTTCGCGGGTTGCCGGGAGCCAGGTGAGGTCGTGGCCGCCGGCGAAGGCGGCGCCCACCCGGCATGCATATGCGCCTAAGTCCTACCAGCGGCAGGTTGTTGATCTGGTGGAGCAGGCCAGGCGTCGTCACGGGCTGACGCATCCGTATCGACCGGAGAACCGGCTCAACGTCCCGCAGACTGATACCGACCGGCATCAGAAGCACCAGCTCACTCTGCTGTGATCTCGGCAAGGCTTGGAGTAACGGCCGGTGTCGATGCTGTCGTCGGAGGTCCCAGGACGGGCCGTCGTCGCCCTTGCTCGGACGGTGTTGTCCCAGCCGTTGCCGGGCGCCGAAGAACCATCCGAGGCAGTGGTCGGAGCCGACTAGCCGGCCGGAACGGAGCAGTGACGCGACGGTGCAGGTGTCGTAGCCACGTCGGTGCCGACGGTCTGAGTGACGGTGCCGTCCTACGCCAGCTGCGCCCGAATCAGGCCGCTACGGTGCATTGACACATTTGGGGCGCCCGCAGCGATACTCCGTGTGCCTTCTCTTCTAGCCCAGATGCGGAGCTGAGATGCCCGAGTTCAACGCCTCTAGCGTTCCCGACGAACCTGAAAACGACGAGCAGGAGCCGGAACCTGAGGAAATTGCGCCGCGCCAGAAGATTAACGCTGCAAACTTTCTGGGAATCAACCCTGGGTTCAGGGCAATTGACTACGTAGGGATGCCCCAGCCGAAGCTCGACCTCATCACGGGCATGGTGCCCACCGTGGCTTCTCAGATCAACGACATGGTGAAGTCGATGACGTCGGTGCAGCACGTGATCTCGCCCGTTGCTCAGATCCTCGAAGCCCGGGCGAAGCAGCGCCAGCAGCTCATCCGGTATCTCACAAGCACCCACGTCGCAAATGACTGGGCACAGGAATTCTTGGCTCGGCAGGTGGACATGCTTTCTCACCTTGTCGATCCGGAAGCCATTCGGAACTTGGCGCGCAAAAGTGCGCCTCCCAACTGGCAAGACCTGGAGGATCTCTCCGACTACCGGGCGCTGATGGAGATCGCGAAGCTGGGCATACCGGTCGCGTGGATTCCGGAGGCAGCGATCCTTCGGGCCCTGATCGACGCCGACCATGACGACCGCTCTGGGGTGCTGTTCGAGCACCGGCACGGTGTCCTGCAGCAGGCGCAGCAGCTCGTCGATGACATCGACGTTGATTGGCTTGGGGAGGAGACGGCTCTGTTGGCGCGGGCTCTCGAATCCGCAAGAGCGGGACACCATGAAGCAGCGCAGGCGCTCGCAACGAACGTCCTCGATACCTTGCTACGGAAAGCTCACACCGAAGAAAAACCCCGCGGCTACTACGCGAGGGTCAGGGTGGCCATCGAGGAGAGTCACGGTGATCCGATTGATCTTCTGCGTCGTAACGTGCCGTACTGGCCCGTTCCCACTGCGCTCGCCAACATCAAGGACGTGGAAGATCCCAGGGTTTACAACCGGAACCACACCGCGCACCGGGTAAGCCTTCAGCAGTACAGCGGGATCAACTCGGTGATCGCGTTGGCGATCGCCACGTCCGTGCTGTGCGAGATCGACGACCGGCCGGACCTGGAGGAGCCGGACGACGAAGTCGGATAACCCCCCGCTGGTCGCGCGCCAGCTTCGCGCTCATGGGCTGACCTGCTATAACCAGCTTCACTGTCCTTATGTTTTGCCACTTTACTGTCATTTCTGCAGGTCAAAGCGGGGGTAGTGGCGACTGGTGTGATCAGAGTCGGTAGCCTCTGCTGCCAAGATCCTCGATGAGAAGGAAGGAGGGCTTGGCTGTAATGCATTGGCACTGCGGGTGCTGCGTTGAGTGGCACCGCACGATGCGCGTCGCCATTATCGCGGTCGTATCGCTGCTACATGGGCTGGTGCTGGCGGTCAGCGGCGCTTTGCCACTGACCTAACCAGCGTCTCAGAAGGCGGGGCGACGGCTGGTTCACGACGAGTGTGGCAGCACTCGAAGCCGCCGTCGCCCTGCTCGAGGTGTTAGACCTGAGTCCCACGTTATGACTCGCAGTCAACACCTGTAAACGTCTGTAAATCGTACAGCTCGCGTTGCATGTCAAGCGATGCCGGGTTGCGGCGGGGCGACAAGTGCTTGCGCGTGCGCACACGTGGCGAAGCGAAAACCCTAAGCTGTAGAGCGTCCGGGGGTTGGGTGCAGCTCTCCACGCTGGTGGCCTATGTACGGACGCCGTCGAGCAGCAGGACGGCGGCGGACCGCTTCTTCGCCCTGCTGGGTGGTCCATTGCTCGATGTACTCGGTGAACCGGCTGAAGCCTTGGAGCGCTGGAAGTGCACCGCGTCGTCTTCCCACTCGCCGCGGTCGTTCTTACCGCGGGAGTTGAACGCGAGGTTCGCGGTCACAACCGCTGTGCCGGACGCGGCGAAAGTCAGCGCCGCGAGCTCGTGTGGATCGGGCAGCACTACAGTCAACCGGGTCGCACTCGCCGCAGAGTCGGGATATCTGGGGCGGTGACGAGGCCTTCGAGGACTATCGTGCGCTCGGTCTTCCAGCTGGGGGTGCGGATCACTATGAGCCCGCCCACGGAACCGCCCACCCGCGCTAATATTTGGTGCGTGGTCCGAGGCAGGCTGTTGTGAACCCCTGGATCCAAGCCGTGTTGTCACTGGTAGTCGGGCTATTGACGGCGACCGGAGCGCTCTTGGGGGTGCGATTTACGGTCAGGGGCAATGACCGAGCTACAGGCCAACGTGATCTCGCATCCCGTCGCGAGACTGAGCAGCGCGAACTTGCTGCTCGGCGCGAGGAGTGGTGGCGGAGGTTCACCTGGGCGGCAGAACTGACATGGGATGACGCCGAAGGCAAACAAGTAGCTGGGCTTCTGCTGCTAGCGAAGCTGAATGAATCCGAACTCACAGGGGAAGACGAGCGCCTGTTGCTCGACGCCTTCGCGCAGCGTGTACTAGATGCGTTCGAAGACGGCGGCGGCACTGTTGAGGAGCGATCGGCGTCATGATGCAGTCGGAGAACGCAACTGACGTGCAGATCGCTGCGGCTCGGCTTCGGGTGTCGCTTGACACCAAGCGTGGGCGTCACACCCCCGAACGCATTCGGCGACTTGCGGCGCAGACATTCGCAGGGAACGCCCTTAGCCGTGAGGAAAACCCAACCCGCCGTCGACTTTGTCTCGGTGTCGACGTGGTGGACTTCGCAAGGACGGGCGCTTCTCAGCAGAGTCGGCTTCGACACGAGTTCCAACAAGCGCTCGCTGAGGCCGCTCTGCGCGCCGGGCTACGCCCTTCGGAATGGGACTCGGAAGACAGGGGAGATGGGATACTGGCTCTACTGCCGGGGATGCCCGAGCCCTCGGTGATCGAGGACTTTGTCCGCCACCTAGAGGACGTTCTCGACCGGGTCCAAAGTCTTGGCGGTCCGGTCGATCGACTGCGGCTACGGGTCGCCATGCATGGCGACGTCGTGTCTGCGGAGAGTGACGGACTTTTCGGGCCAGCAGTCGCCACGATCATCCGGTTGCTTGATGCTGAGCAGCTCCGGGCCGCGATGAGGGCGGCATCCGCTGTCAATTTGGCTGTAGTCATGTCCGACGATCTCTATAAGACCTTCCGTCGGGGACATACCATGCTCCGACTGCGGCAAATCATGGTGACAGTGAAGGAGTTTGCCGCTCCGGCGTGGATCTATGTGCCTGGAGAGGAGAACGTCCCCCCGCTGAGCCCCTCTGCCAGCAAGGGAGAGAGCGAGTCGGAGGCGGCATCTCCAGAGCCAGGAGCGAATCCTTAGCCTCCGATCGGCAGTCGGCGCGATGCCTCGGTGTGGGCGTCGACGGTGATCTGTCGGGAGAAGACCTGGCTGGGCGTGGTAGGATCTTGGTGGCATCACCGGATGTGAGGCTGGAGCCACTACCTCGGCATATCAGTGGCAATTCCGCCGCAGGGCAGCGCCCACTCGGTACGAAGTGTGTTGTTGTTGGAGACTCGTGGCGCGTCAGCGTCCTTGTGATTTCGCCTAGCCGGGGGGCGGATTGACGAGGACAGCATGACCCCGAAGTTTCTTCAGGACTCTCTTGTCGAGTCTCGCCGAGAGTTCACCGGTGAGGCCCGTTCTGAGGCGGCACCGCCAGTCAAGTCCCTGTTGCAGGCGATGAGCGTTGCGGACCGTCGCCAGCTTGAGGCGCTCGTTCGTGCCGATCTGTCTGCCGCCGTCCGCGGTGACGCTGGCCTTCCCGACTTGCCAAATCATGTTCGTCAGGTGTTGTTGCCGGATTGCCGGTCGGTCGCACAGCAGGAGCTGGAAGCTGGGCTGTTCGTGGCGGCCGGAGCTGCTGCACAGCACCTGTGTTTCCGGGTTCCGGCGGACATCGCTCGCCCGGCTCGTGTGATTCGTGGGGTTGAGCCAGGGTGTGCTCCGGACTTCCTTCCAACTGTGCACCTGGAGCCGTTCGCATTGGGGCCGCTGTTGTTCGAGTTGCTTCCCCGCAGCTTGGATGACGACGAAGTGTCTGGTGTGCCCGGTGTGCGTTACAAGCAGTACCAGCGGAGCGTGGTTCTTTTCCTGGCAGACGATCCGCAGGCGCGGGTTTCCCTAGCCGGCGTTGACAGGCAACACTGGAAGGACGCCTGGACGTTCGCAGCGTGCTCAACCGGCGAGCCACAGTCGTGGTTCCACCGTGATGAGCGGTCCAAGATTACGCGGGACGAGAGGGAATACCTGGATAGCCATGGACGGGTTCTGCACTCGCCGCCCGCTTTGGGTAGTGCGTTGTTTCGGCGAGCTGGACTGTTTCGGGGGTTGTCTGAGCTGCGCGTGCTCGGTGGTCCTACCGAACAGCGAGTCATCTGGTCGAAAGGCGCCTCGTGCAGCGATATTGCGAGCCGTCTGCTACATCCACTGTTCGGACTCCCGGCGACGTATAGGAAGGACATCCTTGGATCGTTGAGCTTCGCTGTGCTCCGCGAGGACGTTGAAGGTGTCCGCGCCACGCGGTTGTTGCTCAGCCGGGACGAGTCGGCGGATGCGCAGCTGAGGGACGAGTTCCGAGAACAGGTGCACGGCTGGCACCAGAACCCGTGGCGCGTCTGGGAACAGCGGCGAATCAAGCAGATCACCCGCCGACAAACCCAGCAGGGACGCTCCCTGGCGGAGGTTCGCGCGTCGTACACGGGCGAAGAGCTGGCATCGGCGGTCAAAGGGATCACGAGCTCTGGGCAGATCGGGCTCGATGCGTGCTCTGAGGCGCAGCGAGGGGCCTGTCAATGAGTTTGTGTATGTCGGGGTTAGTTGAGGTGGGGGTTGAGCCGGTC
>NZ_BAAGZP010000046.1:0-504 GCF_054778355.1 Saccharopolyspora tripterygii
TCCACAGCGCCCGGCCGGTGCGCTCCATGCACCAGCCCGTGGTGACGTCGGATTCCTTGCCAGACAGGGCGAAGTCCTCGGCCAGCTCGTCGGCGACCCGTGTGGACTGGCCGAACAGGATCCGCGTGGAGCACAGCGCCAGAAGATCCTTGGCGATCGCCACCTCTTGGGATCCGGCGTTGCCCACGGACAGGAAGTCGCTGGGCTTGTGGCCGACGAGGATCTGGATCTTCTTCTCCGCGCGCGAGAGCCGCAGGTCGGAGTCGACGGCCTGCACGGCCTTGGGCCCAAGTCGCATCTGCCGCCAGACCTCGTCGCGCACGACGATACGGATCTCCCCGTCGTCCTGGAGATCGGTGATCATCGACGACCAGGAGCCCAAGCAGGTCAGCGCCACGGCCACTGCCTGGTCCCCGCGGCTGCGCAGCAGGGACAAATCCATCGACTGGATCGGCGCGGCCCAATCGAGCTCGAAGTTCGTCGGCTCGTCGAACAACCCGGCCA
>NZ_BAAGZP010000047.1:0-504 GCF_054778355.1 Saccharopolyspora tripterygii
TCCACAGCGCCCGGCCGGTGCGCTCCATGCACCAGCCCGTGGTGACGTCGGATTCCTTTGCAGACAGGGCGAAGTCCTCGGCCAGCTCGTCGGCCACGCGCGTGGACTGGCCGAACAGGATCCGCGTGGAGCACAGCGCCAGGAGGTCCTTGGCGATCGCGACTTCCTGGGATCCGGCGTTGCCCACGGACAGGAAGTCGCTGGGCTTGTGGCCGACGAGGATCTGGATCTTCTTCTCCGCACGGGACAGCCGCAGGTCGGAGTCGACAGCCTGCACGGCCTTGGGCCCGAGGCGCATCTGACGCCAGACCTCGTCGCGCACGACGATACGGATCTCCCCGTCGTCCTGAAGGTCGGTGATCATCGACGACCAGGAGCCCAAGCAGGTCAGCGCCACGGCCACTGCCTGGTCCCCGCGGCTGCGCAACAGCGACAGGTCCATCGACTGGATCGGCGCGGCCCAATCGAGCTCGAAGTTCGTCGGCTCGTCGAACAACCCGGCCA
>NZ_BAAGZP010000048.1:0-46388 GCF_054778355.1 Saccharopolyspora tripterygii
ACCTCTATTCGGGTTGTTCTGGGTTTCCGGGCTCTCCGGTTCTTTCGGTCGTTCTGGGGTTTCTGGGTGGTGGGTGGGGGAAGTTTTCATGAAAACTTCCCCACCCACCACCCACCACCGAAAAGCCAACCGCACCCCGCCGGAACGCCACTGCAAGTGGCGCGATGACGGGAGGTGCGGTGCCCGTCCCGAGTGGGAATCAGCCTGTGCACCCGACTGCCCACCGGTAGGGCCGTGTCTGCGCTCGACAAGGGATCGTCGTTGCTTGAGACTTGCGGCCGGAGTCCGGGCGAAAGGGGCGCGGGAGTGGAAGACAAGGACCTGCGATCGTTGCTGGGGAAGCTGACGGTCGAGGAGAAGGCGCGGCTGTTGACCGGCGCCGACTTCTGGACGCTGCACCCGGTTCCGAAGATCGGTTTGCGCCGGCTGGTGCTGTCGGACGGCCCGAACGGGGTTCGGGGCACCACTTGGGACGAGCGGGACACGTCGCTGCTGCTGCCGGTCGCCTCGGGACTCGCGGCGACCTGGGACCGCGACGCGGTGCGCCGTGCCGGCGAGCTCTTCGGCGACGAGGCGGTCCGGCGCGGGGTGCACGTCGTGCTCGCACCCACCATCAACCTCCACCGGAGTCCCTTCGGTGGCAGGCATTTCGAGAACTTCTCCGAAGATCCGCTGCTGACGGGCGTGGTCGGGACGGAGATCGTCGCCGGCATCCAATCCCGTGGCGTGGCCGCGACGCCCAAGCACTACGTGGGCAACGAGAGCGAGACCGAACGGCTCACCTACAACGCCGTCATCGACGAGCAGACGCTGCGCGACTGCTACCTCGCACCGTTCCGCCGCATCGTGGAGCAGGCTGGCCCGTGGGCGATGATGGCCGCGTACAACGCGGTCAACGGGCACACGATGACCGAGCACTCCGCGCTGGTCAACGACGTCCTCAAGACGGAGTGGGGCTTCGACGGCGTGCTCGTGTCGGACTGGTTCGCCACCCGGTCCTGCGTCGCCGCGGCCAACGGTGGACTCGACCTGGCGATGCCCGGACCCAAGAGCCCCTGGGCGGAGGGCGCGCTGGCGAAGGCGGTCGAGGCCGGCGAGGTCGCGGAGGCGGTCCTCGACGACAAGGTGTTGCGACTGCTGCGCCTGGCCGACCGGGTCGGTGCCCTCGGTGAGGACGAGGGCGGCGAGAAGACCGCGGAAGCTCCGCCGGAGCAGGCCCGGTCGGTGATCCGGGAGCTCGCGGCCCGGGGCTTCGTGCTGCTGCGCAACGAGAACTCCGTCCTCCCGCTGGACCGGAAGGTCGCGAAGGTCGCGGTGATCGGCGAGAACGCCTCGTTCCCCGCCGTGCAGGGCGGCGGTTCCTCGCACGTCTCCCCACCGCACGTGGTGACTCCGCTGGAGGGCATCCGGAAGGCCTTGCCGGACGCGGAAGTGCAGTACCAGCGCGGTGTCCGCCACCGCAGGCTGCTCGACCCGGTACCGCGCGAGAACCTGCTGGACCCGCGGGGCGAGGGCAACGGCGTGCGGGTGGAGTACCTGGGCGAGAGGGGCGACGTCCTGGGTACCGAGCTGCGCGGTACCGAGAGGTTGATCTGGCAGTTGGGAGCGATGCCCGAGGGCACGAAGAAGCTCCGGATGAGCGGGAAGCTGTCCGCGGAGCTCGGCGAGCACGTGCTCGGGGTGAACGGCACCGGGCACTTCCGCGTGGAGGTCGCCGACCGCGAGGTGCTGTCGGCGGATGTCACGAGCAGCAGCGCGGTGGACGACCCGCTGGCGGACATGTTGGCGCCGCCGGAGCAGCGCTTCAACGTCGTGCTGGTGGACTCCGACGTGGATGAGTCGGGTCGCGTGCGGCTCACGATCGAGTTCACGCCGCTGAAGGTGGACGCGGACCTGGTCTGCGTCGGGTTCGGCCACCGGTCGGAGCGCTGGGACGACACGACCGCGCTGGAGGCCGCGTTGCGCGCTGCCCGGGACTCGGACGTGGCGGTCGTCGTGGTCGGCACCAACGACGAGGTCGAGACCGAGGGCCGCGACCGTGATTCGCTGGACCTGCCCGGAGCGCAGGACGACCTGGTGGCGAAGGTCGTCGCCGTCAACCCGAACACGGTGGTCGTGGTCAACGCGGGTGGCCCGGTCCTGATGCCGTGGGCTGCGGACGCATCCGCCGTGCTGTGGACCTGGTTCGGCGGTCAGGAGTACGGCGACGCCCTGGCGGAGGTGCTGCTAGGAGATGCGGAGCCGGGTGGCCGCCTGCCGACGACGTTGCCCGCCGCGCTGGCGGACGTGCCGGTGCCGCTCCCGGGAGTGCAGCCGGTCGACGGCGAACTGCCTTACGAGGAGGGACCGCTGCTCGGGTACCGCGCCTACGCGGATCGCGGTGTCACGCCGGGCTTCTGCTTCGGGCACGGGCTGGGCTACACGACCTGGTCCTACGACGAGGCGACCCGCAACGGGGATGCGGTCGAGGTGAAGCTGCGCAACACGGGCGATCGCGCTGGCCGGGAGGTCGTCCAGGTCTACGCCGCGGATCCCGTGCGGCTGGTGGGTTTCGCGGTGGCGACGGCGGAACCCGGCGCCGAGGCGGAGGTGACCGTGGAGGTCGAACCGGGAGAGGGAGAGCTGCGCGTGGGACCGAGCTCCGGCGATCTCCGCCTCGACGTCGGGCGCTGAGTCACCGCGGGGCGACGTGCTTCTCGAGGTCGTCGAGCACGAGGTTGGCGGCGATCGGCCCCAGACCCAGGTACCAGGTGTCGTCCGGCACCTCGACGGCGTGGCCCTCTCGCACCGCGCGGAGGGTGGTCCACTGCACCGAGCCGGTCACCTGGCCCATCTGCTGGCGCGCGTTGTCGCCGTAGCCGGCGTAGAACAGCATGTCGCCGTCGGCCTGGGAGATCTGCTCGCGGCTGAGCTTGGTGAAGGTCTTGTCACCGAGCTGGTTGTCCGGGCGGTTGAGGCCGGCGTCGGCGAGGATGCTGCCGATGAACGATCCCTTGTTGTAGAGCCGGATGTCGCCGGGGATGAACCGGAGCATGCTGACCTGGCGCCCGGCGGCGCGCTTGCCGATCTCGGCCGCGCGGGCCTGGTACTCGGCGAGCAGGCGGTCGGCCTCCGCGCTCTTGCCGAGCGCTTCGGCGTCCAGGCGGAAGTTCTCCTTCCAGGTCTTGCCGACGGTTTCGGCGAAGACGGTAGGCGCGATGGCGTTGAGCGCTTCGTAGTGCTCGTCGTCGCGGGTCTTGCTGGACAGGATCAGGTCAGGCTTGAGCGCGGCGATCTTCTCCAGGTCGGGGGAGCCGATGGTGCCGACGATCTCGACCTGGCCGGCCTTCTCCGCCAGGTACGGCTGGATCTGGGTGTTGGCGTCGGGCAGCACGGTGGCGATCGGCTTCACCCCGAGCGCCAGCGCGGAATCGAGCTCGCCGGTGTCGAGAACCACCACGCGCTGGGGTTTTTCGGGGACGTGGGCCTCGCCCTTGGCGTGCTTGACCACGCGGGTCTGCTCGGACGGCGGTGCGTCGGTGGCCGGTGTGCCGCATCCGGCGAGAGCCAGTGCGAACGCGGCGGACAGCACCGCGATGAGTCTGCGATGACGCAGCATGGGCACCCAATCAGTAGGAGTCATCGTGAAGTTTGGGTAGCCTAACCTCGCGGTTCGCTCGGGAACAGGCCCCCGGCTTGTAATAGTGATCATTAGCAGCGACAAGTGTCAGTGGCTGCTCACTTCACAGCATCACCAGGAACATGTGCGCCATCGCGGCTGAGAGCGCGAGCTCGACCAGCGAGCGGAGCCGTGGCGGTGGAGTTCTCGCGAGGTCGGCGGCGGCGAATCCGGCGGAGAGGACGCAGTAGGCCATGAGGGTCCAGCCGAGCAGGGGCAGCGAGAGGCCGGGGCCCGTCGCCGCGACGGTCACCGGCGCGTGGTGGTGGCCGACGGCGATCAGCGGTGCCCCGGCGACCCCGGTCCGCTGCCCGGCGAACATGTAGGCCATCGCCAGGCAGCCGATCGCGTGGTGCAGGTGGGAGCCGGTGCGCAGCTTCGCCGCGCGCAGGAGCAGTCCGGACCCGAACACCACGAAAGGCACGGCGAGCAGCGGTGACTGCGCCCAGTGCATCACGACCATGCCCGCGCCCATGAGCAGGTGGGCGAGGTCGACGTGGCCGGGGAGCCGCCGGTCGCGGTGGCCGAGGCAGATCCGCGCCGTCGCCGTCGCGGTCGCGAGAACGACCGCGCCGGTGATCACCTGCTCGAACATGCGCCTCCGCCGTCGGGGGACTCCGCCGGACCGATTGTTGGTGCCGGGAGTCCTCGCAGATACCGCCTTGCGAGCAGACTTCGGCCGAGCGGTGGTGACCACGCGTGTTCGTGTCCGAAGTGGACTGTCAGGACGCCTCGCGGTGCTCGAAGCCCTCCAGGGAGACGGAGATCTCGTGACGGGTCTCGCTGTGGCGCGTGCAGTAGGCGGAGGGGTACCAACCGGTTTCCCGCCACGCGGCGGCGAGCTTGAACTCGTGGCAGCCGTCCTCGATGGCGCCCGTGCGCAGCCCGTCGAGCCACTCCGCGGTGATCATCGGTTCGTAGTAGGTCACCTCGCGGTCCCAGGTCCCGTAGATCCAGGTGTGCCGGAAGGGCTGCCCGTTGAACTCCGGCGCCGTCGGGTCGATCAGGTGGTTGCCCATCGCCGGCTCGATCGCATCGGCATCCCGGAAATCGGTGGGCACGTAGCGGGAATCGGGGAGTCGCTTGCCCAGTTCGTAGTCATCGCAATGCACCAGTTGCGGGCACGGGCCGGTGCGGATCGCCAGGCGCTCGGCGTTGTCGTTGAGGTAGAAGTGCACGTCGTAGTGCGGCTCGTCGTACACACCGAGCGGGATGTGACCGTGCGGGTTCCAGTTGTTGAGGACGTAGGTGAACGGGAAATCCGGTTGCTGCGCGGCGCGTTCACCGAGTTCGAGCTTCGTCCCGTAGCCGCCGGAGCACTCCTCCATCGGATCGGTGCTGCCATCGCCGTTCTCGTCGAAGCACAGCGTGCCGTCGGTGGGCGGGTCGTGCGGAAGCCCGCTGAAGCTCGCGTCCGTCATCCGCACGCCGACGGAAACCGGCCGCGAACCGACGAATTGGGTGTAGGCCGTGATCTGACCGTCGCCGAGCGGTGCGGTTTCGCCGTACTCGGCGCAGGGGCCGCGGTAGGACGGCGTGCCGGCGACGAGCTGGTCCACCGCGGCGCCGGGCAGCAGCAGCGACTGCTCCCGATCGGTCACCGCGCACACCCATTCGAGCTGGTCGGCAGCGGCGGCCTGGGTCGTGGCGACTCCGCTGGCCGCCAGGGCGCACGCCGCTGCGCACGCGATCAAGAACCGGATCTTCATGAGTCCTCCGGGGTGGTCCTGGTTGACCACGCCAGAGTCCCGCCGGGTGCTGTCCTGCTGCTTTCATCCGGAACGGGATCGCGCGAAAGCCTCGGAAATCGCATCGAGGAATGCGCGGGAAGAAGGGAGTGCGCCAACAGGGACTCGAACCCCGAACCCGCTGATTAAGAGTCAGCTGCTCTGCCAGTTGAGCTATTGGCGCCGGCACGTCCACCGGATCTCTCCGGCAACGCGAAAAAGATTAGCACGCGCCCGGAACGGGCTGCGCAGGAGCCCCGGGAAAGTGTTCTGGGCCATGTTTCCGGGCGATTCGAGAAACGAAAAAGGCCCGCCGAGCGGCGGGCCTTTCATTCGCTGTGCGCCAACAGGGACTCGAACCCCGAACCCGCTGATTAAGAGTCAGCTGCTCTGCCAGTTGAGCTATTGGCGCTGGTGTCCTCCAGGGTTTCCGTCCGGTCCCCCTGGCGACGTCGAAAACATTAGCACGGGTTGTGGGTGCTCCCGACGGGGGGTCGTCTCCCCGGCCGAGGGCAACCGCGGGGGTCGGTCGCGCGTCCACCGCAGGTGCGGGAAGGGCAGGGGATATGACTCTGAGTGTGGGCCCGGTCGCTTCGCGCACGGTCGGGTGATTGCGGCACACTGGTCATCAGGCGCAGGTGCGGTTTGTGACGGGACGGATAGTTGCCAATGAGTGAAAGGCGTAACCCGGTCGGGGCTCCAATGCGGGTTGGCCGGAGGACGGGTCTGCTGGTCGTCGGACTGGTGGGTCTGCTGGTCGCCGGGTGCAGCGGTGGCGGAGGCGCGGAGTCCGGGCAGGACGAGGGGCCGCCCGCTCCGGTGGTGCGGTTCACACCGCCGAACGGGGCCAAGGACATCTCCCCCGCGGATCCGTTGAGCGCGAGCGTCAGCGGCGGACGGATCGTCAACGCCACGCTGACCAACTCCGAGGGCAAGCCGGTGGCGGGGCAGGTGTCCCAGGACGGTGCCACCTGGACGTCGACGGAGAAGGCCGGGTACGGCAAGACCTACACGCTGGCGGTGACGGCTCAGGGCGAGAGCGGTCCGCCCATCACCCAGCAGTCGACCTTCACCACGGTCGCGCCCCGAGCGCAGACCTACGTCTCGATGATCCCGCTCGACGGCGACACCGTGGGAGTCGGGCAGCCGCTGGTGTTCCGCTTCAGCAAGGACGCACCGGCTCCGGACAAGGCGAAGGCCGAGGAGGCGATCAAGGTCGCCACCGAACCGGCCGTGGAAGGCGCGTTCTACTGGTTCAACAGCCGCGAGGTGCACTGGCGGCCCCAGGACTACTGGCAGCAGGGCACCAAGATCTCGATCCAGGTGGACGCCTACGGCCGGCAGTTCGGCGACGGTCTGTGGGGCGAGGAGGACCGCGAGGCGACCATCACCATCGGCGACCGCGTGGTGCTCAAGGCCGACGGCGCGTCGCACCAGATGAGCGTGGAGAAGAACGGCCAGGTGCTCCGCACGATGCCGGTGTCGCTGGGCAAGCCGGAATTCCCCTCGAACAACGGCGTGCACGTGGTCACCGAGCACCACCGCAAGAAGATGATGGACTCCACGACCTACGGGCTGCCGCTGGAGGCCGGTGGCTACCAGACCGAGGTCGAGTGGGCGGTCCGCATCTCCAACGGCGGCGAGTTCCTGCACGCGGCTCCGTGGTCGGTGTCCGACCAGGGCCGCCGCAACGTCAGCCACGGGTGCATCAACATGAGCAACGAGAACGCCCAGTGGGTCTTCAACCTGCTGAAGAAGGGCGACGTGGTCGAGATCACCAACGCCAACGGCCCGAACCTCCGCTCCTGGGACGGCTTCGGCGACTGGCAGATCCCCTGGGGCGAGTGGCAGAAGGGCAACAAGTAGCCGACGAGAACGACTGCGCCGCACGAACGGCGCAGTCGTTCTCCCGCATCGGCGGTGGGAACCCGCTCCGCCGGGGCATGGCGTGAGTTTCGCCGATTCTCGTCGGGCCGCGGAATGCCGGTCGCAGCGCATCTCGGCGCGGGTGGGACCGGGGAGCTGATCGCGGCCTCTCCGAACAGCGCGGTGGCGCGGTGGGCGGTCGACGATCGGGCCCTGCTGGATATCGCGTGCCGATTCGCCGGCCGGGAACGCGCGGTCTCGGAGTGGAGCGAGGTGACCGATCTCGCCCCGCCGGACGACCTGCGCTGCCACCGCTAGAACGAAAGAACTCCGGCCGACCACCATGTCTGGCGATCGGCCGGAGTTCTTCTCGGCAGGGTGAGTGACGGGATTCGAACCCGCGGCCCCTGGGACCACAACCCAGTGCTCTACCAGCTGAGCTACACCCACCTCGGCTGCTCGGACCGGTCTCTCGGACCCCTTCCGGAGCAACGGAAACCATCTTAACGTGTGCTCGCCACGGGATCGTCACCGGCTCCGGTTTTGGCGTCCGAGCAGCTCAGCAGCGGTCTCAGGACTGCTCGCGGGCCTTGGTGGTCCCGCTGACGCCCTCAGCGTCGCTGAGCAGTTCGGCCGCGACCGACTGCGCCTGCTCGCTGCTCGGCCCGGGGTGCGGGACGAACGCCGTGCGCCGGTAGTAGGCCAGCTCGCGGATGGACTCGCGGATGTCGGCCAGCGCGCGGTGAGCGAGGCCCTTCTCGGGCTGCGCGTAGTAGATCCGCGGGTACCAGCGGCGGCAGAGCTCCTTGACGGAAGAGACATCGACCATCCGGTAGTGCAGGTGCGCGTCGAGCTCCGGCATGTCGCGGGCGATGAAACCGCGGTCGGTGGCGATGGAGTTGCCCGCCAGCGGCGCGGACCGGGCGTCGGGGACGTACTGCCGGATGAACTCCAGGACCTGCTGCTCGGCCTGGGCGAGGGTCACCGTGGACGCGCGGACCTCCTCGGTGAGCCCGGAGCGGTCGTGCATGTCGCGCACGACCTCGGGCATGCCCGCGAGGACCTCGTCGTCGGCGTGGATGACGATGTCCACGCCTTCGCCGAGGATGTTCAGGTCGGCATCGGTGACCAGGGCGGCGATCTCGATCAACGCGTCCTTGCCGAGCTCCAGCCCGGTCATTTCGCAGTCGATCCACACTAGACGGTCATTCACTCGACGCAGCCTAACTCCCGCGACCGCGTGATCGCGGGAAGAGTGTCGTGATCGTTGGACGGGGCGACGCCGATCAGCCGTCGAGGTGCGTGCGCAGCTCAGCGGGGACGACCTTGCCGGTGGCGTTGCGCGGGAGCTCGTCGAGGAAGATCACGTCGCGCGGGATGGCGAACTTCGACACCCGGCCGCGAACGTGGTCGCGGACCTGGTCGGCGTCCAGGGAGCCCTTCTCGCGGGCCACGACGAACGCGGCCAGGCGCTGGCCGAAGTCGGTGTCCTCCACCCCGATGACCGCGGCCTCCGCGACGCCGGTGAGCCCGGCGATGACGTCCTCGGTCTCCTTGGGGTAGATGTTCTCCCCGCCGGAGATGATCATGTCGTCCTCGCGGCCCGCGATGAACAGCCGGCCGGAGCGGTCGAAGCGCCCCAGGTCGCCGGTGGACATCAGGCCGTCGCGGCTCTCGCGGCTGTTGCCGTTGGTGTAGCCGTCGAACAGCATGTCGTTGCCCGCGAAGATGCGGCCGGTCTCGCCCCGCCGCACGGCGTCGCCGTTGTCGTCGAGGATGCGCACGACCGTGCCGCGCGGCGGCCGGCCGGCCGAGGACGGCGCGGCGCGCAGGTCCGCGGGCGTGGCGATGCTGACCCAGGAGACCTCGGTGGAGCCGTAGAGGTTGTGCAGCACCGGGCCGAAGGCGCGCTGGAACGTGGTGGCCAGGTCGCCGGGCAGCGCGGAGCCGCTGGCGGCCACGATGCGCAGCGACGAGGTGTCGAAGCTCTCGCGCTCCTCGGCGGGCAGTTCGAGCATCCGCTGGAGCATCACGGGCACACCGAACATCGCGCCGACCCGGTGCCGCTGCACGGTCCGCAGCGCGTCGACGGCGTCGAACTTGCGGCGGAGCACCAGGGTCGCGCCGAGGACGGCGGAGAGCTGGAACCCGGCGATGCCCCAGGTGTGGAACAGGGGAGCGCTGAGCAGGACGCGCTCACCGGCGCGCAGCGGGATCCGGGAGAACACCGCGGCGGCGGGGTTCAGGCTCGGCGGGTCGGGACGGCGCGCGCCCTTGGGCGTGCCGGTGGTGCCCGAGGTGAGCACGATCAGCCGCGAGTGCCGCTTCGGCCGGGCCAGGCGCTTGCCCTCGCCGGTGGCGATGAGGTGGTCGAGCGTGTCGTGCTCGGTGAGGCCGTCGACCCAGCCGAGGACCACGTCGAGGTCGCCTGGCAGGTCCGCGAGGTGTCCGGTGAACTCCTCGTCGAGGACCAGCAGGCTGATGTCCTGCTCGGCGAGGACGTCGGCGAGCTGGCGGGTGCTGAGCCCGACGTTGAGCAGCACCACGTCGACGCCGAGCTTGGCCGCGGCGACGATGACCTCGACGGGTCCGTGGTGGTTGCGGGTGAGCACGCCGATCCGGGTCTTGCCGGGCACGCGGTCGCGCAGCGCACCGGCGAGGCGTGTGGTGCGGGTGGCGAGTTCGGCGTAGCTGAGCGCGCCGCGCTCGTCGATCACGGCGGGGCGATCGGGGTGGCGCGCGGCCCCGACGGCGAACCCGAGCGGCAGGGTGATGCCCCACCGGCGGTAGGCCAGCGCGATGCGCGCCAGCTTGTCCGGCCGCATGGGTCGGACGACGCCCTGTTTGACCAGCACGAACAAGGTGTGCAGAGCCGGTGCGGCATGGTTCGCTAGAAAACTGGACAATCGCCGCAATGCGCTCACTCGTCACCCCTCGTCCGTTAAACCTACTCAAGAGTAGATTGTGCCGTGAGTCGTCCTCGCGGCCAAGTCCTCTTCGTCGAGTATCCAGATCTCACGCCTGGTGAGCCCGGCCTCGCCGAGGGTGACGGGGGTGTGCGGCACGGCGAGCGAGGGGGAGCCGAATCCCGCCGCGCCGACCCCGGGTTCTACTCGGCCGCGCTGACGACCGCGTCGCGCAAGGCCGCGCGCAAGCGGCCGACCTCCAGCGGCGAGAGCACCGCCGTTTCGCCGGGTGGCGACACGATCACGACCCGGCCGTGGTTGACGAACACCGACATGTCTCGTCGCCGTCCGGCGACGTCGCGGCAACTCACGTGCCACTCCTGGTGGGGCCCCACAGTCCCAGCCTCCCTGTACCGATCCGCTTGGTGCGGTGACGGCGCGCAGCGCGCGCTTCTGGTGGGGGGGACGCGCCAGCCCGGTGGATGTGACGGCACTTCGTCGAAACGGTGGGGACGTGCGCGTGATCACACCTGGGTTCGCGGTCGCCGGACATGACTCAGGGGCGACCCCCACTACGGGAATCGCCCCTGCGCGAGCGTTGTTAGCCGGTACCACTCGTCCGGCCCAGAAGCGGTCAGACCGGGCGCACCTTGAGCCCCGCGGGCTCGGCGGAGAGCACGACAGCGCCCTCGAAGTCGGCGATCGGCAGCTCGTCGCGCACCAGGCGGTGCGGCGCGTCGGACGCCTCGACCCGGATCCGGCCGGTGCTGACCGACTGCTCGGCCAGGTCCTGCCCGCCGAACTGCACGCTGAGCCGGCCCTCCGACACCGTGGCCGTGAGCCAGCCGCCGTCGATGACCTGCTCGGTCTCGTCGAAGGCCACGGTCAGGCGGCCCTCGGCCGGGTTGCCGCCGCGCACCGCGATGTGCGAGAGCGCGACGTCCCGCTTGCCCGACTCCTCGCCGGCCAGCGCGATGACGTCCCTGCTGACCTCCTCGCCCGGCTCGGTGCCGGGCTTGGGCGTGAGCACGGGGGCGCGCAGCTGCGCGGCCAGCCGGTAGGGCTGCCACGAACCGGCGCCGATCAGGTTGACCACCGCGCTGACCGCCACGTCGGTCAGCAGTCGGTCGCTCCCCGGGGCGGGGGTGACCTCGATCGCGGGCACATCGCGCTGGGAGAGCAGATCTCGCAGCGCCTTGGCGCGCTGACGGCTGTTGCGGTCGAATCCGCGGGTGATCGCCACCGTCCCCGAACCGGCCGCGACGGCGGCCTCGGTCAGGTCCGCTAGCGGCGCCCAGATCTGCGCCGGGTCCTGTGCGGGACGCTGCCGGCGAGAGCGGGCGAAGCCTGGGGCATCGGTCGTGGTTTCCATCGCCCTCCACTTTAGTCCGCGAGGAAGGGTTACCTCGCCTTCCGGTGGGTGCTTTCACGGTGTGAAATCGATCGCCGCGGCACTGCTCCACAAGGGTGACTCGTGGCTCCGACCGGCCTACCCGGAGCAGCATTCGTCGCAATCATCGCGGCTCCGCGGAGCCTCGGGGTCAGGATGACCGATCCGGCCTCGTCGAGCGAGCGCGGCGTCGGGGAGGAGCGCGCGAGGGGGCTTGCCTTCTGTTGTTAGGTTGGTGCCAGTGACGCGGGGTGCCCGGCAGGGCTGAGAACACACCCGTCGAACCTGACCTAGCTCGTACTAGCGGAGGGACGTCATGGCTCCCAACGTGCTGACCATCGCGGGCACCGATCCCAGCGGTGGCGCAGGAATCCAGGCCGATCTCAAGGCATTCTCCGCCAACGGCGCCTACGGCATGTCGGTGATCACCGCGCTGGTCGCGCAGACCACGACCGGGGTGAGCCGGGTGCAGGAGGTGCCACCGGACTTCGTCACCGACCAGCTGGTGACTTTGTTCGACGACGTCCGGGTGGACGCGGTCAAGATCGGGATGCTGGCCAACGCCGAGGTGATCCGCGCCGTCGCCGCCGTGCTGGAGCGCTACTCGCCGCAGCACGTGGTGCTCGACCCGGTGATGGTCGCCAAGAGCGGGGACCGGCTGCTCGCGCCGGAGGCCGTCGGCGCGCTGCGCGACGAGCTGCTGCCGAGGGTCGACCTGATCACGCCCAACCTGCCGGAGGCCGCGGACCTGCTCGGGGAGGCCGAGATCGGCAGTCCGGACGAGATGCCCGCGCAGGCGGAGCGGCTGGCCGCGCTCGGCGCCAAGCAGGTGCTGCTCAAGGGCGGGCACCTGCGCGGGGAGTCCAGCGTCGACCTGCTGCACGGCGACGGGCTCGCGGAGTTCCTCAGCAGCGAGCGCGTGGACACCACCAACGACCACGGCACCGGGTGCACGCTCTCGGCCGCGATCGCCGCGCTGCGCCCGCAGCGGGCCGGCTGGCTGGAAGCGGTCGGCGAGGCCAAGCGGTACCTGACCGAGGCCCTGCGCGCCTCGCAACGCCTGGACGTCGGTCACGGGCACGGTCCCGTGCACCACTTCCACCAGTGGTGGTGAGCGGCCGAGGGCGGTTTTGGTCCGAACCGCCCGGGTTCCACGTCCGTTTTGCCCGGACGGTTCGGACCAAAACTGTCCCCTGCGCGCCATTGCACCCGAAATCCCGACGCCACGAGGAGTCGTCATGAGCACGTTGCCCGCTCCGCCCGCCGACGGGTTCTGCGCCGAGGCGTGGGAACGCACCGCCGACCTGCAGCAGGCGATCGTCGACCACCCGTTCAACAAGGCGCTCGCCGACGGCGGCCTGGAACGAGACGTCTTCGCCTTCTACATCGTCCAGGACGCCCGCTACCTGGTCGGGTTCGCCCAGGCGCTGTCGGCCGCGGCGACCCGCGCCGATGATCCCGCCGACGCGGCGTTCCTGGCCGGGTCCGCGCAGGGCGCGCTGGTCGAGGAGCGCCGGCTGCACGCCGGGTACGTCGAGGAGTTCGGCCTGACCGACGAGGAGATCGACGGCGTCGACACTTCGCCGACCTGCCTGGCCTACACGTCCTACCTGCGTTCCTGCGCGCTCATCGAGTCGTACCCGGTGCTGCTGGCGGCGATCCTGCCCTGCTTCTGGGTCTACCAGTACGTCGGAAGCAAGATCCTCGACGCGACCGGCGACATCGAGGGGCATCCCTACAAGGCGTGGATCACGACCTATGCCGACGACGAGTTCGCCGAGGCCGTGCTGGCCGCTCGCGAGCTCACCGACAAGATCGCGGCGCGCTCCGACGCCGCGACTCGTGAGCAGATGTTCGCCGCGTTCAGCCGGGCGACCGAGTACGAGTGGCTCTTCTGGAACAGCGCGTGGGTCAAGGAAACCTGGCCGACCGCGAAATTCCTTGCCTGACAACGGTTTCACGTATCAGGGAAGTCGATGGCGGCTCGCGGGAAATGGCGAGCCGTCATCCGTTCCGCAGTACCCGAACAGGTGATCTCGATTGTGATGCGCGACACAAAGTCGCGGTGTTAACGAAGTGGCTCGCACAGCGACATGCTGAGCGAGGCCCCTGCCTGAGCAGGGCGCTTCAACCAGCGGGTATTCCGCGAGCGTGGATGGAGTTCCGGGACTGTGAGCACTTCTCTTCTGATCGTTTTCATCGGCATGTCGGTCCCGATCCTGGCCGCCGCGCCGTTCTACATCGCTGACCGCCGTCGCGACGTTCTGGAAGCCGCCCGCGGTGCGGAACTGCGTCCCGGAGTCGAGGCGCCCCAGATCTGGCCCGCGGCGGAGCCGGAGGCCGAGATCCCCCGCGCCCGCACCGCGGAGGAGGCCAACGCGCTCGCCGACACCGTGCGCATCAAGCGGTCCCGGGTCGCTCAGCCGTAGATGGACTTCGCCAGCGCCGCCTTGCGCTGCTGCAGCTCGCGCAGCGCGGCGGTGCTGAAGCCGCCGCCCGACGGACTCGCCGGAACCCGCAACCCCTCGCTCAGCTCCCAGCCCGAACCCCGTTCGATCAACGACCGGTGCTTGTTGGTGTAGTACCCGGAGTTGATCGACACCGCGACGCCGCTCGCGCCCGCGGCCGCGGCCAGCAGGTGCAGGTGGAACCTCGTCGACAACCAGCGCTGGCCGGGCCGGGCGGGCAGTCCCTCGCGCAGGATCTCGTCGAAGGCGTGGAAGCGGGCACCCGGCAGGTCGTGCTCGACCAGCGAGAAGACCTCCCGGTCGGCGCGCGGTATCCCCTCCACGAACGCCACCTGCTCCGGCTTGACCTGCCACGCGCGCAGCGTGTCCAGCAGGAATCCCGCCAAGGCGGGCACGGACTCGTCCAGCAGGTCCGACTGCATGCAGATCATGACGTCGCGGATGTCGTCATCGTCGGTGCGGAACAACCCGGACTCGACTCCGAAGAACATGTCGTCGCCGGTGACGGTCGGGTTCACCAGCGCCGACGCCGACGACTCGTCGCGCACGTCGACGACCTCGAACTGCTCGGTGAGGCTGCGCAGCAGCGCCCCGGCGCCCTCGGCGACCGGGGAGAGTCCCTGCCCGGTCATCACGGCCCGGCCGCCAGAGCGGTGCGCCGCCGCCGCGGCCGCCGCGAGCAGACCGATGTGGCGCGGCCAGATGCCGTTGATGAAGCCGCCGCCGATCACGTGGAACAGGTCCATCTGGGCGGCCAGCTCGATGCCCGCGACCCAGCGCGGGGCGAGCCCGGGGTTGTGGATCGCGTGCTGCGCGAACGCCGCGACCGCCCACGGTTCGGTCTCAGGGGCTTCCCAGCACAGCCGCCAGAACGTGTCGGTGAACTTGACGTTCGGGTGCAGGTGGGAGAGCAGCACCGAGCTGGGACCGGGGTTGGGGGAGTCCAACCAGATCTCGCTGTGGGGGGCCACCTTCGCCAGGTGCTTGAGCCAGGCCGCGGCGATCAGCTCGTCGCCGTAGTTCGGGTTGCCGGTGGTGGCGACGAGGTAGATCCGGGGCGGATTCTTCACCTGGGAGGCTCCAGCCGTAGGTTGCTAGGTTCGCTCCCGAACCTAGCAACCGGCAAATCGCCCCGGCCACAGTCGCACCGCACCCGGCGTTCGACCGGCGTCAGCCGGCCTTTTCGATCTCCGCGCGAATGCGCTCCAGGCGACGCTTGGAGCGGTTGAACTTGGCCTTGAAGCGGGTGTCGAAGATGTCGGTCGGCAGTTCGGGCATCTCCATCGGCGCCGGCTCGCGAGGCGCCGATGCGACCGCCTTGATCTTCACCGGTTGCGTCGCCTCGCCGTCGCCTCCGCGGTCGGACTTCTCCTCGTCGCCGGCCTCGGCCTTCGGAGCGGTGTCCTTCGAGGTGGTGTCCTCGGACTCGGCGGCAGGGGCCGAGGCGGCGCCCAGCGCGTGCCTGCCGTGAGGGGTAGTGGACTGCGATTCGGCCGCCTTGCGATTGGCGCGGTTGAGCAGCGGCCAGAACACCAGCGTGGCCACCGCGAGACCGCACACGAACATCAGCACCAGCATTTCCACCCGACGCCTCCCTGATCAGTTGTGCCGCGCGCTCGGAGCCTTCGCGCCGTTGGTCGTGTGCTGCGACTCGATCGGAATCGTGTAGGTCTGCACGTCGTCGCGCTGCTCGGGCAGCGTGACCTCCTGCAGCCGGTGCGCCTCGGGTTCCACCGGCCCGTCGGTCTCGGCGGTGTCCGCGCTGCTCGACCCGGCCGGGTCGATCTTGGCGCGCAGGGCCGCGGTCGACCCGTCGAGCGTCCGCTTGGCGTCGTCCATCGCGGAGAGCACCGAGGTCCGCAGCTCCTCCAGGCGGAACCGCTCGAGGCGGATCTCCTCCAGCGCTTCCAGCCTCAGCTGCTCGGACTCGGCGTCCCACTGGCCGCACTGCTTGCGGGTCTCCGAGATCAGCGCGTCGGATTCCTCCTGGGCGTTGGCGACGACGCGCTTGTACTCGTTGCGGATCTCCTGGCGCAGGCGGTACTCGCGGCTGCGCTGCTCGCTGATCTTCTGCTCGTGCTCGCGCTGCAGCTTGGCGCGCCGGTTCTCGACGTCGGTGACCAGCTCGCTGCACTGGTCGCGGAGCTCGGACGCGGCTTGCTCGGCCTCGCTGATCAGCGCGCGGGCCTCGGTCTCCGCCGTGCCGCGGATGATCTCGGCCTGCCGCTTGGACTGATCGCGCAGGGTCTGGACCTCGTCCTCGGCGATGGCGAGCATGTTCTGCACTCGCTGCGAGGCCGCGGGGAGCCCGGTGTCGGAGGATTCGATGCTCTTGAGCCGCTGTTCGGTCTGGTCGAGGCTCCGGCGGGTGTCGTCGCAGAGCTTGCGGAGGTCGTTGTTGAGCCGGACCGCTTCGTTTCGGTCGATGGTGACCATGCGCAGCTGGTCTTCCAGGACCTCGATGTGGTCGACGACCTGGTTGCGGCTGAACCCGCGGACCTGGATGTCGAAACCCGGCCGGAGCGGTACGACTGCGTCGGCGTCATCCATGGGTGATCTCCTCTCCGGACGGTAGGCCCATTCGATGAATCGGAGAGTAGGGCGGATATTCAGGCAACGCCCAGTGAGACACAACGGTCGTCACCGGATCAGGTGTTGATCAATCGTGTTGTCTTGCTGACACGTCCGAGGATGTTGACACGGATCTGTCCACAGTGCACGGCGCCGGGGGATGGTCGATTCGTCCGGTCGGACCGATCGATCCCGATCTCCGGGTGATGGCCTGTCGATCGACAGGATGATTAGGTTAGGCTCCGCTTACAAAAAGATGTCCTCGGAGGGGAGCACGGCGTGTCTCACGGAGCCGACCTGGTCGGACGGCAGCACCAACGGGCCTCGGTGCTGTTGCGGCGTTGGCTGGCGGAGACCCACACGTCGGTCGCCGAAGGTCCGCTTCGGTTGACCATCGCATCCTTGTCGCTGCACGTCGATGTCGTCTACGACTCACCGACGGGAGCGCACGGGTTCGGTTCGATCAGCGTGCTCGACGAGGCCGGGCGGACGCTGGTCTCGGCGGACCCGGCGCTGCTGGCGGCGGCCTGCTCGGCCGACGCGCGGGCGCGCTCGCGGGCCGAGGCACCGATCAACGCACCGGAGTCGGGGACGTTGGTCGACTGGCTGCTCGACGCGCTGCCGCGTCGCGAGGTCGACCCGCTGCCGCTGCCGGAGGACCTGGTGACCGTCGGCCGCTCGCTGTCCAACGCCGCCGAGGCGCAGCGCTGGCTGACCAGGCACATCGAGGAGCGGTTGCTCCCCGAGATCCTCGAGTTCGACGGCAAGGACCGCGGCCGCCTCACCGCCCGGCTGCTCAGCAGGGGCGTGCTGGTGGTCGTCGGTCTGCTGGGCAGGCGCGGCGTGGTGCACGAGGAGTACCTGCTCGCGGACCTGGCGAAGCGGCTCGGCGCGATCGCCGAGCAGCACCCGCAGGCCGCGGATCTGATCGACCACTGGCTCAACTCCCCGACGCTGACCGATCTCGCGGCGCTCAACGGCTCGCAGCTGCGCTACCGGGACGAGACGGGTGCGGTCCGGGTCCAGCCGGTTCCGTTCGAGGTCGCCAACCCGCTGCGCACCGAGGTGCCCGCGGAGGTGCCCGGGGTTCCGCTGCCGGAGCTCGGCGACGGCTGGGTGCTGCGACCGGTGGCGATCAGCGGTGAGGACGGCGGTCCGGACGTCGAGCTGGTGCACCGCTGGATGAACCGCGAGCACGTCGCGGTCAACTGGAACCAGGACTGGCAGCTCAAGCAGTGGTTCGACGAGATCTCCGCGCAGCTGTCGGGTGAGCACTCGGTGCCGTGCATCGTCGCGCGCGACGGCCGCGACATCGGCTACCTGGAGCTCTACCGGGTGCAGCGCGACAAGCTGGCGTGCTGCTACTCGCACGCGCCGCACGACCTGGGCGCGCACATCGCGATCGGGGAGCCGGACGCGATCGGCAAGGGCATGGGGTCGGCCCTGCTCGGAGCCGTCGCGCGTGGGTTACTCGCCGCCGACCCGGCGTGCCGCAGCGTCGTCGCCGAGCCGAACGTTCACAACGGAGCTTCGGTGGGCGCGTTCGGCAAGGCGGGCTTCGTCCAGGCTGCGGAGGTCGGCTTGCCGGGTAAGAACTCCGCGCTGATGGTGTTCCCGCGCCCGGGTGAGTAGCCCCACGTCCGGCGGTCCGGCGTGCGGCTGTACTCCCGATCTCATCTGAACTAAGGTAAGGCTTACTTATCTTGTTGATCGTGGGGAGACCAATGCCGTCGCGAGCTGACCGGTTGCCGTTGTCCGCGGCGCAGGCGGGGATCTGGTTCGCCCAGCAACTCGACCAGGCCAACCCGGTCTTCAACACCGCTGAGCGCATCGAGATCGACGCGTCCGTGGACCCGGAGCTGTTCGCGGAGGCCTTGCGCGCGGTGGTCGCGGAGGCGGAGACGCTGCGGATGCGCGTCGTCGACGACGGTGACGGTCCGCAGCAGGTCATCGAGGCCTTCGACGCGGTCGAACTGCCGGTCCTGGACTTCTCCCGCGAGGACGACCCGGAGGCCGTCGCGGAGGAGTGGATCCAGGCCGACCTGGTCGCTCCGGTCGACCTGACCCGGTCGCAGCAGGACGGCGGCAGGTTGTGGACGGCCGCGCTGTGCAAGCTGGGGGAGCGGCGCTGGTGGTGGTACCAGCGCATCCACCACGTGGCCATCGACGGTTACGGCTTCTCGATCATCATCCGGCGGGTCGCCGAGCTCTACAGCGCGCTGGTCGCCGGGGAGGACCCGGGCGAGTCACCGTTCGCCGGTCTGGGCGAGCTGATCGCCGACGAGCGCGAGTACCTCGACTCGCCCAAGGCGGAACGCGACGCGGTCTACTGGCGGCAGCGCTTCGAGGACGATCCCGACGTCGTCACCCTGACCGAGCGCTCGCGGGCGACCGCGCACAGCTTCCACCGCCAGCTGGCCGCGACTTCCTCCCTGGAGGAGCTGGGCGCTGCGGCCGAGGAGGCCCGCACGATCTGGCCGGACGCGCTGATCGCGGCCTTCGGCGCGTACCTGCACCGGATGACCGGGGCGAACGATGTCGTGCTCGGCCTGCCGGTGATGGGCCGGATGGGCTCGGTGGCGCTGCGCGTGCCCGGCATGGTCGTCAACGTCCTGCCGCTGCGGCTGCGGATCGAGTCAGCGACCACCCGCGACGAGCTGATCGCGCAGGTCGCCAAGGCGGTGCGGGATCTGCGCAAGCACCAGCGCTACCGCAGCGAGCAGCTGCGCAGGGACCTGATGCTGCTGGGCTCGGACCGCGCGCTGTTCGGGCCGATGGTCAACATCAAGTCCTTCGACTACGACCTCGACTTCGCGGGAGCGCCCGCGACCGTGCACAACGTCGCCGCCGGTCCGGTCGACGACCTCAGCGTCCTGGTCTACGCCCAGGAAGACGAGCTGCGCTTCGAGTTCGACGCCAACCCCGACCGCTACACCGCCGAGGAGCTGACCGCGCACCGCGAGCGCTTCCTGCGGTTCCTGGACGCCTTCGCGGGCAGCGAGGCCGACGCGCCGGTCGGCAGGATCGACCTGCTCACGCCCGAGGAGCGCGAGCGGGTCCTGGAGGAGTGGAACGCTCCGGTGCCCGGCGCCGTGGAGCCGGCACCGGCGACGCTGCCGCAGCTTTTCGAGGAGCAGGCCCAGCGCACTCCGGACTCGGTGGCGGTGACCTTCGAGGGCGAGTCGCTGACCTACGCGGAGCTCGACGCGCGCGCCAACCAGCTCGCGCACCACCTCATCGACCACGGCGTCGGCCCCGAGCAGCTGGTGGCGCTGGCGCTGCCGCGCTCGGCGGAGCTCGTCGTGTCGCTGCTGGCTGTGCTCAAGGCCGGGGCCGCCTACCTCCCGCTGGACCCGGGGCATCCGGCCGAGCGCATCGCCTACATCGTCGGCGACTCGCAGCCCGCCATGCTCATCAGCGACCGCGAGCACGCGGACCGGCTGCCGGACGGGCTCACGCGGGTCCTGCTGGACGACGAGAAGGCGATCGGCGAGATCGTCCGGCACTCCCAGCGCAACCCGAAGCCCGGCGAGCGCGGCCCGCTGACCAGCGAGCACGCCGCGTACGTCATCTACACCTCGGGCTCCACCGGGCAGCCCAAGGGAGTGTCCATCCCGCACCAGAACGTGGTGCGGCTGTTCTCGGCCACCGAGCCGTGGTTCGGCTTCACCGGCGAGGACGTGTGGACGCTGTTCCACTCCTACGCCTTCGACTTCTCGGTGTGGGAGCTGTGGGGGGCGCTGCTGCACGGCGGCAGGCTCGTCGTGGTGCCGCACGAGGTGAGCCGCTCGCCGGAGGAGTTCCTGGAACTGCTGGAGCGCGAGCAGGTCACCGTGCTCAACCAGACGCCCTCGGCCTTCTACCAGCTCAGCCAGGCCGACCGGGAGAACCCGGGCACCGAACTGGCGCTGCGCTACGTCGTCTTCGGCGGTGAGGCCCTGGAGCTGTCCAGGTTGGACGACTGGTACCGGCGTCACCCCGACTCGCCGAAGCTGATCAACATGTACGGGATCACCGAGACCACCGTGCACGTGTCGTACGTGGAGCTCGACGCCGACCTGGTGGCGCGGCGCGACGGCAGCGTCATCGGTCGCGGTATCCCGGACCTGCGGATCTACCTGCTGGACTCGCAGCTGCAACCGGTGCCTCCCGGGGTCACCGGTGAGATGTACGTGGCCGGCGAGGGCTTGGCGCGCGGATACCTGGGGCGGCGCGGCCTGACCGCGCAGCGGTTCGTCGCCGACCCGTTCGGCGAACCGGGCACCCGGATGTACCGCTCCGGCGACCTGGGGCGCTGGCGGCCGGACGGGTCCATCGAGTTCATGGGCCGGGCCGACCAGCAGGTCAAGGTGCGGGGTTTCCGCATCGAGCTGGGCGAGATCGAGGCGAACCTGGCGGTGCACCCGCAGGTCAAGCAGGCCGCTGTCGTGGTGCGCGAAGACGTGCCCGGTGACAAGCGCCTGGTCGGCTACACCGTCGGCGACGTCGACCCCGCGCGGCTGCGGGCGCATCTCGCCGACCGGCTGCCCTCCTACATGATCCCGGCCGCGTTCGTCGCGATCGAGGAGATCCCGTTGACCGCCAACGGGAAGCTCGACGCCAAGGCGCTGCCCGCGCCCGATGTCGCCGGTGGCGGCCGTCAGGCGCGCGATGACACCGAGCAGGCGCTGTGCCGCCTGTTCGGCGAGGTGCTCGGGGTCGAGGACGTCGGCATCGACGACGGGTTCTTCGAGCTCGGCGGGCACTCGCTGCTGGCGACCCGGCTGCTGGCGCGGGTGCGCACCGAACTCGGCGCCGAGCTGGGCATCCGGACCCTCTTCGACCACCCGACCGTCGCGGAACTGACCGAGCGCCTTCAGGTTTCGCGCGGCGGCAGGCCCGAACTGCGCCCCGCGCGACGCCCGGAGGAAGTCCCGCTCTCGTTCGCGCAGCAGCGGTTGTGGTTCCTCAACGGGCTCGAAGGCGCCAGCGCCACCTACAACATGCCGCTGGTGCTGCGGATGAGCGGCGAACCCGACGTGGCCGCGCTGCGCGCCGCGATCGGCGACGTCGTCACCCGGCACGAGAGCCTGCGCACCACGTTCCCGGACACGCTCGGCGAACCGCGCCAGGTGGTCGGCGCCCAGGTGCCGGAGCTCGACGTCACCGACGTGTCCGATGTGGACAAGGCGTTGGCGGGTGCGGCGCAGCAGGGCTTCGACCTGGCGCAGGAACCGCCGATCCGCGTCGAGCTGTTCCGCGACGGCGAGCGCACCGCGCTGCTGGTGCTGCTGCACCACGTCGCCGGGGACGAGTGGTCGGTGCGCCCGCTGGTGCGCGACCTGTCCACCGCGTACGCCGCCCGGCTGGAAGGGCGCGCGCCGGAGTGGGAACCGCTGCCGGTGCAGTACGTGGACTACGCGCTGTGGCAGCGCGAACTGCTCGGCGACGAGGACGACCCCGACGGTCTGGCCGCCCAGCAGCTGGACTTCTGGAAGCAGGCGCTCGCCGGGATCCCCGACCAGCTGGAGCTGCCCACCGACTACCCGCGTCCAGCGGTGTCGAGCCACCGCGGTGAATCCGTGCGCTTCGGCCTCGACGCCGAGCTGCACCAGCGCATCCGCGACCTGGCCACCGAGCACCAGGCCAGCGCGTTCATGGTGCTGCAGGCCGCACTCGCCGCGCTGCTGACCAGGATGGGCGCGGGCACCGACGTCCCGATCGGCTCACCGGTCGCCGGGCGCGGTGACGACGGCCTCGACGACCTCGTCGGGTTCTTCGTGAACAGCCTCGTGCTGCGCACCGACACTTCCGGCGAGCCGACCTTCGCCGAACTGCTCGACCGGGTCAGGCACACCGACCTGGCCGCCTTCGACAACGCCGAGCTGCCGTTCGAGCGGCTCGCGGAACTGCTCAACCCGGCCAGGTCGCTGGCCAGGCACCCGCTGTTCCAGGTCATGCTGGCCTACTGGGGTGCCGCCGAGTCGGTGCGCGCGGAACTGCCCGGCGTCGAGACCACTGTGGACACGATCCCGGCAGGAGCGGCGAAGTTCGACCTGGCCTTCAGCCTCAACGAGAGCGCGAACGGCGACGTGCGCGGACTCGTGCAGTACAGCACCGACCTCTTCAGCGAGCGCACGGTGGAATCGCTGGTCGAGCGGTTCGTGATGCTGCTCGAATCCGCAGTGGCGGCACCGGAAACACCCATCGGACGGCTGGACATCCTCGGCGACCGCGCCCGCAAGCAGGTCTTGGCCTGGGGCGACGCCACCGGCGACGTCGGTCCGGCGGGCACCTTCCCGAAGATCCTCGCGGAGCGCGCCGAGGCCGCGCCGGACAAGCCCGCGCTGGTCTTCGAGGGCACCGAGCTCACCTACCGGCAGCTGCGCGAACGAGTCGAGGAGCAGGCGAAGCTGCTGGTGGAGCGGGGCGCCCGGCCCGGGGACATCATCGGCGTGATGCTGCCGCGTTCGGCGGAGCTGATCATCGGCCTGCTCGCCGCGATGCACGCGGGCGCCGCCTACCTCGCGCTGGACCCGGAGTACCCGCCGGAACGCCTGCGGCACATGGTCGACGACGCGCGTCCGCGCCTGGTGCTCACCGACGACCTCGACGCGGACCTCCCGGCGACCCTGGTGCACCACGGCGATCGCCCCGAAGGTGACCCGCAGCTGCCGGAACCGGAACTCGACGACGCCGCCTACGTCATCTACACCTCCGGTTCCACCGGGACGCCCAAGGGCGTCGTCGTGGCGCACCGGGGCATCGGCAAGCTCCTGGCCACCCAGACCAGGCGGGTCGGGATCACGCCCGGCAGCAAGGTGCTGCAGTTCGCCTCGCCGAGCTTCGACGTGGCGTTCTGGGAGATCTGCATGGGTCTGCTCAGCGGCGGCACCCTCGTCGTCGTGCCCTCGGACCTGCGGGTTCCCGGTGAAGCGCTGGCCGAGTACGCGCGGCACCACGAGGTGACCCACCTGGCGATCGGCCCGTCGATGATGGGCATGTTCCCGACCGACGTGCAGCTGCCGGAGAACGCGACGTTGCTGTGCGGAGCCGAGAAGGTGCCCTCCGACCTGGTGCAGCGCTGGGGACGGGACCGGCCGATGCTCAACTGCTACGGACCGACCGAAGCCACCGTCAACACCACGCTGTGGGACTGCGATCCCGACGCGGTGTCGAGCTCCGTGCCGATCGGCGTGCCCGACCCGGGCGCCCGCGTGTACGTGCTCGACGAGCGCCTCCAGCCCTGCCCGCCGGGAGTGGTCGGCGAGCTCTACGTCTCCGGTCTCGGGCTCGCCCGCGGCTACCTCAACCGCGCGGGCCTGACCGCCGAGCGCTTCGTCGCCGACCCCTTCGGCGAACTCGGCAGCAGGATGTACCGCACCGGTGACCTGGTGCGCTGGCGCGCGGACGGAACGCTGGACTTCGCCGGCCGTGCCGACGACCAGGTCAAGGTGCGGGGTTTCCGCATCGAGCTGGGCGAGGTCGAAGCGGTGCTGGCCAAGCACGACGACGTCGCCCAGGTGGCCGCGGTGGTCCGGGAGGACACCCCGGGTGACAAGCGGCTCGTGGCCTACGTCGTCGGCGACTCCGACGCCGAGTCCGATGGCGCGGCACTGCGTCGTCATGTCGGCGAGGAGCTGCCCGACTACATGGTCCCCGCGGCCGTCGTCTTCGTCGCCGCGCTCCCGCTGCTGCCCAACGGCAAGCTCGATCGGCGCGCGCTGCCCGCGCCCGACCTGGGCGAGGCCGTCGGCAACGACATGCCGCGCAACCCCACCGAGGAGATCCTGTGCGGGTTGTTCGCCGAGGTCCTGGGCCTGCCCAGGGTCGGCGTGCACGACGGGTTCTTCGACCTGGGCGGGCATTCGCTGCTCGCGGCCAAGCTCATCGGCAGGATCCGCGATGCGCTGGGCATCAAGGTCAACGTCGGCAGCCTGTTCGCCGCGCCCAGCGTGGCGGGGCTCGCCGAGCGCCTCCACACCGGTGGTGACCGGGACGCGCTGGAGATCCTGCTCCCGCTGCGCACCACCGGGGCCAAACCGCCGCTGTTCTGCGTGCACCCGGCGGCCGGGCTGGCGTGGCCGTTCTCGGGACTGCTCAAGCTCATCGACGACGAACGCCCGATCTACGGCGTCCAGAGCCGCGGCCTGGCGGAACCGGCGCCGGTGGCGGGCAGCCTCGCCGAGATGGCGGCCGAGTACCTGGAGCACATCCGGCAGGTGCAGCCGCACGGGCCGTACCACTTCCTCGGCTGGTCCTTCGGCGGCGTCGTCGCCCACGAGATGGGAACGCAGCTGCAGGCCGAGGGCGAGGAGGTGCGCTTCCTGTGCATGCTCGACTCCTACCCCAAGGACGTCTGGGACACGCTGCCCACCGAGGAAGAGGCGCTGCTGGCCCTGCTCTACATGGCGGGCTACGACCTCTCCGAGCTCGGTGATGGGCCGCTGACCAGGAACGACGTGCTGGAGATCCTCTCCGCCGAGGGCAGTGCCCTGGCGAACCTGGAGGAGCACAGCATCACCGCCATCATCGACAACTTCGCCAACTGCGCGGTCCTGGAGAACTCCGCCGAGCACGACGCGTTCGCGGGGGACGTTCTGTTCTTCAGCGCCACCGTCAACCCGGCGAAGGATTCGCTGACCAGCGAGATGTGGCAGCAGTACGTGGACGGCGACGTGATCAACCACGACATCGCCTGCGAGCACAAGGACATGACCCAGCCGGAGCCCCTGGCCGAGATCGCAGCGGTCGTGCAGCGAGCGCTCACCGAGTCCGAAGGCTGAACCGGATCACCGCCCGCCGGGCGGTGATCCGGGGACGTCGGGCGTCCGGTGGAGGAGAAGAGGAGCAGACGATGACGAACCCGTTCGAGGATCCGGACGCGCGGTACTACGCCTTGATCAACGATCAGGACCAGTACTCGCTGTGGCCGGCCGCGATCGAGGTGCCCGCCGGGTGGACCATCGCGCACGGCCCGGCCGGCCGGCAGTCCTGTGTCGACCACATCGAGGTGCACTGGACCGACATGCGGCCCGCGCGCTGATGGCGGGCGCGCTGCGTCGGGTGAACCCGCAGGTCGCGGTCTGCGTCTGCTACGTCGCCGCGATGTTCATGAACGGCATGGACGCCACCATCGTCAACGTGGCGCTTCCCGCGCTGGTCGAGGACTTCTCGGTGTCGGCGAGCTCGGCTTCCTCGGTCAACGTCGGCTACCTGGTCAGCCTCGCGGTGTGCATCCCGGTGTCGGGCTGGCTCGGTGACCGGTACGGCACGAAGCGGGTCTTCCTCGCCGCCTTCGGCGTTTTCGTGCTCGCCTCCGCGCTGTGCGGGCTGTCGGGCGATCTGCTCCAGCTGACCCTGGCGCGCGTGCTGCAGGGAGCCGGTGGCGGGGTGATGAGCCCCGTCGCGCTGACGCTGCTGTTCCGCGCCTACCCGCCTGCCGAGCGGATCCGGCTCTCGCGCGTGCTGCTGCTGCCCACCGCGGTCGCGCCCGCGCTCGGGCCGGTGCTGGGCGGGTTCTTCGTCGAACACCTCACCTGGCGCTGGGGCTTCTTCGTCAACCTGCCCATCGGCGTTGCGGCGCTGGTGTTCGGCGCGCTGCTGCTGCAGGAACACGTGGAGGCTCCGGGAAAGCGCTTCGACCTGCGCGGATTCGCGCTGGCCGCACCCGGTCTCGGCCTGGTGGTCTTCGCCCTGGAGGGCGTCGCCACCGGTGCCCCGGCAACGCTGAACTGGTTGGCGGGTGCGGCTGGGATCGCCTTGCTGGCCCTGCTGGTGCGGACCCAGCTGCGCACCGAGCACCCGATGCTGGACCTGAAGCTGTTCGCCGACGACCAGTTCCGCAGGGCGAGCCTGATCCTGTTCACGTGCCTGGTGGGCTTCCTCGGCACGCTCTACGGATTCACGTTGATGTACCAGGTGGAACTCGGTGCCTCGGCGTGGGAGACCGGTCTGGTGACCTTGCCGAAGGCGGTCGGGCTGATGATCGCTTCGCAGCTGGTCGGCTGGGCGCACCGCCGGTTCGGGCCGCGGCTGCTGATCGCGGTGGCGATGGCCGGTGCGTCGCTGTCGTTCGCGCTGATGAACGTGATCGGCCCGCACGACGTCTGGTTGGCGGCGTCCGTCCAGCTGGCCTCGGGCTTCTTCGTCGGCGCCGCGACGGCCGAACTGCAGGTCGTCGCGTTCATGACCATCGACAAGTCCGCGACGGGCGGTGCGTCGACACTGTTCAACGTGCAGCGGCAGGTGGCCTCGGCGCTCGGCGTGGCCATCACCGCCAGCGTTCTGGCGGCCGCCGGCCCGGGGTTGGGCTCATACCATCTGGCGATGTTGACCTCCGCCGGATTCGCGATCATCGGTGTTCTCCTGGCCTTGCGGGTCACGGAATCCGTGGTGCTGCAACGGGAACCCGTCGCGGCCGGTCGCTGAGAGATCTGAGCCACCAGGGGGAAGACAATCCTCCGATCTATGGTTAGGCTAGCCTTAACTGGATGATCGTTGGTGGAACGGAAAGGAACGCTTGGTCGATGGGAACCGCGGATCGACTTCGGCGCAACCGGCCCCCGGCACGGGACCTCGAGGTGCTGCGCACGGCGCAGCTGAGCCCGTCGATGCGGCGGGTCACCCTCGGCGGCGAGGAGCTGACGGGCTTCCTCGACCAGCACACCGGGCCCAACATCAAGGTCTTCGTGCCGCGCCAGGGCCAGGACCGCCCGGTCCTCCCGCAGCTGGACCCCGAAACCGGCCGGTACAGCTGGCCGGAGCCGGAAGTCCGGCCGACCATGCGCACCTACACCGTTCGCCGCTACGACGAGTCGAGCGGTGAGCTCGACATCGACTTCGTGATGCACGGCGAGCACGGGGTGGCCTCCAACTGGGCCCGCAACGCCAGGCCCGGCGACCGCCTCGGCGTGATGGGTCCCGGCGGCAAGATCTGCCGCGAGGCGGACTGGTACCTGCTGGCAGGCGACGAGACCGCGCTGCCCGCGATCTCCAGCATCGTCGAATCGCTCCCCCCGACCGCGCGCGGCCACGTGCTCCTGGAGGTCGACACCGCCGCCGACCGGCAGCACGTGCAGTGCCCGCCGGACCTGCGGTGGACCTGGCTGCACCGCGAGGGCTGCTCGGCCGGCCTCTCGCGTCAACTGATCAACGCCGTGCACGAGCTGGACGTGCCCGCCGACGTCGACGTCTCCGCCTGGGTGGCGGGGGAATCCGGCGTGGTGCGCGGCATCCGGCGTCACCTGCGCGATGAGCGGGGCATGGACGCCAAGTCCGTGCTGGCCATCGGCTACTGGAAGCACGGCATGGCCGAGACCGAGTACCACGACAAGCACAACCACGATCGGGACTGACCGACGCGGCGAGAACCGGCCAGACCCAACGGTTTCGCCGACTACATTCACCCGCCCGCGAGTCGGGCTCCGGCGAACCGAGGGGACGACGTGTCTGCGGCGCTGAACCAAGAGAAAGTCCACGATGTGCTGGGCATCGGCTTCGGCCCGTCGAACCTGGCGCTGGCGATAGCGCTGGAGGAGCACAACCGGACCGCGAACGACCCCCTCGACCCGGTGTTCTTCGAACGCCAGGCGTCCTTCGGGTGGCACCGGGGCATGCTGATCGAGGGCACCACGATGCAGGTGTCCTACCTCAAGGACCTGGTCACCATGCGCAACCCGGCCAGCGACTTCTCGTTCCTGTCCTACCTGCACGACAAGGACCGGTTAGCGGACTTCATCAACCACAAGACGCTGTTCCCCACCAGGGTCGAGTACCACGACTACCTGGAGTGGGCCGCGAGCCGGCTCGACGGCGTCGTGCGCTACGACTCCGAGGTCGTGGAGGTCCAGCCGGTCGACGAGCACTTCGAGGTCGTCGTCCGGCACGGCGGGCAGCTCGCCGTGCACAAGGCGCACAACGTCGTGATGGCCGTCGGGCTGGAAGCCTCCCTGCCGGAGGGTGCCGAGCTCGGTGAGCGCATCTGGCACAACCTCGACCTGATGCACCGCGTGCCGGAGCTCACCGAGGAACCCAAGCGCTGCGTGGTGATCGGCGCCGGCCAGTCCGCCGCCGAGGTCACCGACTACCTGCACCGCACCTTCACCGGGGCCGAGGTGTGCGCGGTGTTCGGCCGCTACGGCTACAGCCCGGCCGACGACAGCCCCTTCGCCAACCGGATCTTCGACCCCCAGGCCGTGGACGACTTCTACTCCTCCTCACCGGAGGTCCGCGCCAAGCTCATGGACTACCACCGCAACACCAACTACTCGGTGGTCGACCTGGAACTGATCGAGGAGCTCTACGCCCGCTCCTACCAGGAGAAGGTGCGAGGGGCCGAGCGCCTGCGGATCTTCAACGCCAGCAGGCTGGTCGACGTCGGTGCGCTGCCGGAGGGAGCCGAGGTCACCGTCGAGTTCCAGCCGACCGGCGAGCGCCACGTCCTGGACGCGGACCTGCTCGTCTACGCGACCGGCTGCAGCCCGCGCGACCCGTACACGCTGCTCGGCGAGCTGGCCCGGCACTGCGAGTGGGACGAGCACGGCACTTTGCAGGTCGAGCGCGACTACCGGGTGCGCACCACCGAGGACGTCCCGGGCGGGCTCTACCTCCAGGGCGGCACCGAGCACACCCACGGCATCACGTCCTCGCTGCTGTCCAACGGAGCGGTCCGCGCGGGCGAGATCCGCGACTCCATCGTCGCGCGCCGCAAGGCCCCCGCCCGCGACTACGCCCTCTCCGGCAGCTGAACCCCGTCCGGTCTCGGGCCGTTCGAACGTCGGTGGTCACGGCGTGGGAACAAGGTCGTGGGGCCGGAGGTTGTACGGCGTGATGAGTGCGAGTGACGATCAGATCCGGGGCTCGGCCAAGGGCGAGGCCCCCGTACCGCTGTCGGTGCTGGACCTGGCGACCGTGGGGGTGCAGGACTCGCCGTCGGACGCCCTGGCCGGGACCACGGAGCTGGCGAAGCGGGTCGAGGCGCTCGGCTACCACCGGATGTGGGTGGCCGAGCACCACGGGATGCCCGGGATCGCCAGCTCCTCGCCCGCGGTGGTGATCGCGCACCTGGCCGCGCACACGCGGTCGTTGCGGCTGGGCTCGGGCGGCGTGATGCTGCCCAACCACGCGCCGCTGGTGATCGCCGAGCAGTTCGGCACCCTGCAGGCCCTGCACCCCGGCCGCATCGACCTCGGCGTCGGCCGGGCTCCCGGCACCGACCAGGCCACGGCGCGGGCGCTGCGGCGCACGGAGGGGCCGCTGTCGGCGGAGGACTTCCCGCAGCAGCTCGGCGAGCTGATCGCGTTCCTCGACGACGACTTCCCGCTGGACCACCCCTACGCCGAGGTCCAGTCGGTCCCGCGCGGACCGCTGCCGCCCGTGTGGCTGCTGGGCTCCAGCGGCTTCAGCGCACAGCTGGCCGGCGCGCTGGGCCTGCCGTTCGCCTTCGCCCACCACTTCTCCGCGCAGAACACGCTGCCCGCGCTGGAGCTCTACCGGGAGTCATTCCAGCCCTCCGAGGTGCTCGACGAGCCGTACTCGATGATCGGCGTGCAGGCCGTCGCGGCCGACTCCGAGGAGGAGGCGCTGGACGTCGTCCGGCCGATCGCGCTGAGCATGCTCAAGCTGCGCCAGGGCGTCCCCGGCAAGCAGCCCACCCGGCAGCAGGCGCGCGACTACCCCTACACCGACCTGGACCGGGCGTTCGTCGACCACTGGCTGGCCGACGCCGTGCACGGCACCCCGGACGCGGTCCGGGCGGGTCTGGAGGAGCTGCGCGAGCGCACCGGCGCCGACGAGCTCATGCTCACCGCCAACCTCTCCGACGCGGAGACGAAGCTGCACTCCTTCGACCTCATCGCGAAGGCCTTCCACCTCGCCTGATGCGGCCGCGGAACCTGCGGTTCTCGTGGTGGGAGTGTGGCTCGCCACTCTAGGTCGAGGTCGCGGGCAGGCGCGTGTTGCGCGTGTCGTACGGTCTATTGACACCGGTGTTGCTAGGTGCCCGGTGTGTGGGCACGACGCGGGATTGAGGGATTGGCGTGAAGCCTGGTGTGCTGATCTTCTACCGGATCATGGCGTACGTCACCGCCGTACTGCTGATCCTGTTGTGCGCCGCCATGGTGCTCAAGTACGGCCATTTCCTCGGCTTGTGGCCGGAGGGTTCGGCGACGCAGGAAACCGGCACGACGTGGGTCACCACGATCGGCATCGCGCACGGTTGGCTCTACATGGTCTACCTGCTGGTCGCGGTCGTGGCCACGACGCAGCTGCGGGTTCCGATGGGCCGGATGCTGCTGGTGCTGCTGGCCGGGACCATTCCGTTCGGCGCGTTCTTCGCCGAGCGCAAGGTCGTGCGCTGGCACGAGCTGCGGTTGGCGGGCAAGCCGATCGTGCAACCGCAGACCGCGGAGGAAACGACCGCCTCATGACCGCCATCCCCGAGTCCCCGAGCCAGTCCGAGCAGCCCGCTGCCGAGCAGCCGGTGCGCCGCCGCAACGTGATCGGCGCCTACTTCGCGCTGACCAAGCCGCGCGTCATCGAGCTGCTGCTGGTCACCACCATCCCCGCGATGTTCCTCGCCGAGCGCGGAATCCCGTCGGCGTGGCTGGTGGTCGTCACGCTGCTCGGCGGCGCCATGTCCGCGGGCAGCGCCAACGCGCTCAACTGCGTCGCGGACTCCGACATCGACGCGGTCATGGACCGCACCAAGAAGCGTCCGCTGGTGCGCTACGAGGTGCCGCGGCGCAGCGCGCTGATCTTCGGCATCGCGCTGGGCATCGCTTCGTTCCTGGTGCTGTGGCTCGGCGCGAACCTGCTGGCGGCCTCGCTGTCGACGGCGGCGATCCTGTTCTACGTCTTCGTCTACACGCTGGTGCTCAAGCGCCGCACCTCGCAGAACATCGTGTGGGGCGGTGCAGCGGGCTGCATGCCCGTCGTGGTCGGCTGGGCAGCCGTGACCGGCAAGGTCGAGTGGCCGGCGATCGTGATGTTCGGCGTCGTGTTCCTGTGGACGCCGCCGCACTTCTGGTCGCTGGCGATGAAGTACAAGGACGACTACGCCCGCGCGGGCGTGCCGATGCTGCCCGTGGTGGCCACCACCAAGCAGGTCTCGGCGCGCATCCTCGCCTACAGCTGGGCCACGGTCGGCTGCACGCTGCTGCTGTTCCCGATCACCAGCTGGGTCTACATCGCGCTGGCCGGAGTGTCCGGTGTGATCTTCCTGGTCGTCGCGCAGCGCCTGCACAACAACGCCCGCAAGGGTCTGGCGCTGAACCCGATGAAGCTGTTCCACCTGTCGAACTCGTACCTGACCCTGGTGTTCGTGGCGATCGCGGTGGACGCGGCGCTCACGCCCGTGATCGGCTGACTCAGCGCATCACCGGCAGCACCTGCGCGTCGCTGCGCCCGGTCGCCGCATCGACGAAGGCGATCGGGTCGGCGGTCTCGGCCAGCAGCCGGACCGTCACCTTCAGCGCTTCCCCGGCCATCGGGCCCGGCAGGTCGCGCCCCACAGCGGCGGCGATGTCGGCGTAGTGCACGACTCCTTCCATCACGAAGATCCGCAGCGCCTCGCGCGCGGGCACGACCGCGAAGCCGCCGTAGTGCACGGTGCGTTCCAGGTCCGCTTCGCGCAGCTTCTCGATCGTCCGGGGCGCCACTGCCGCGAACTGCTCGACCAGCTCGTCGGCGGACGTCGTCCGCGACCGTGCCGCGGCCGACTCCTTGAGCAGCTCCGCGGTCTCCTCGGCGATGCCTCCCGGTCGTTGCATGAACGACAGCAGGTCGGCGGCGTCGTCGTGGCTGACGGGGGCGTCGGGGGAGGGAGCCTCGATGCCGGCCAGGGTGGCCGACGGGAACGGGCTGACGTGGGTGTAGACATCCTTGACCGTCCAGCTCGGCAGCCGCGTCGGACGACCCCAGTCGTCCTCGCCCAGCTCGGCGCCGAGCTGGGCCCACGCCTGCCAGGTCTGGTCCAAGGCGTCAATGATCATGGTTCTCCCATCGGTTGGTCCGTGGTACCCATTCACTCACGTGGTGTCGCCCCGCGCGGATAACCTTTCCGGGTGCCCTCGGTGTTGATCGACAACGAATGGGGGAGCTTGCGATGAGCGGAGGCAGTCCGGCCGAGCATTCAACGGACCCGCCCAGCACCGGCGAACCGCCTCTCGCCGAGCCTGCGGGCAGGCGGTGGGTGCCGCGCGTCCTGACACCGGACTCGGTGGAGGGCGTCGACGTCGTCGAACTGGCCGACGAGTTCGCCCGGACCCGCGGCGAGCCCCACGCGAGCCCCGCGGACCGGCTGGCTGCGGGCGTCATCGTCCTGGGCGAGTCGCTGGAGGCCGACGACTGCGGGCTGGTCGCGACCTGGCTGCGCTCGGCGCCCGCCGACGTGCGCGGACCGGTGCTCTCGGCGGTGCTGGCCGCGGATCCGCCGCGCGAGGTGCTCGCCGACCTGGCCGCCGAGCACGCCGGTCGTGCCCGGGTCGCGTTGCTGCGCTGCGAGATCGCCGAGGTCACCGGGGTCGTTGAGGGAGGAGCGGGTGCCGACCTGGCTCCGCTGACACCGCACCCGTGGGGCGCCGACGAGGCGGAGGAGGCCCGGACGCTGCTCGCCGAGGCCGCGGCCTCGGTCGACCCGCAGCGCGTGGACCTGCTGCTGCGCACCGCGACCAGGTTCGGCGTGGACTTGCCGTCGCGCCGCTTCGCCGCCGAGCGGTTCGTGGACTGGTGGGCGTCGAACCCCCGCTCGTCGCTGGACCCGGCGCTGTGGCCGTGCGCCGACGAGCTCGTCGCGCTGCTGCGGGACACCCTCACCGAGCGGCTCAAGCACTCCGAGGTCGTGCTCACCGCGGTGAACGAGCACTGGTGGCCGCTGCTCCGGCACATCGCCACCGACCCGTTCGAGCCGCTGGACGCCGCGGTCATCTCGGCCGCGGTGCGCGCCAACGGCGACGTCCGCCGCGAGACCGTCGAGAAGTTCGTCGAGCGGCTGCGCGCACCCGATCTCCCCGACACCCCGGAAGCGGTGCTGGCCGCGCTGTTCGGCGCCGCACCGCCCACTGTGGACGAATTGCACCGGCTGATCGGCGCGCTGCCCGCGACCGCTGTCTCCGAACCGGTCGCTCAACGGGCGTTCGCGGCGTTGAGCAAGGCCAAGGTGACCGCGCGCCACCTCGACGTGCTGCGCATGCTGAGCCACCACCTCGGTCCCGACCAGCGCGAGCTCTGGTCGCAGGACGGCCGGTTCCGGTCCTGGCTGGCCTCGTTCTGCCGGGGCGGAGAGGTCGGCTCGGTGGAGGACGTGTCCGAGCGGGTGCTGCGCGCGAGGATGCCGGAGGCCCTGACCGCGCTGCTGGCGGCCGAACCCCGCTCGGCGGCGCGCGCCATCGGATCGGCGGGGCCGGTCCTGCAGCGGCTGCTGATGCGCGAGCTGCCCGCGGTGTGGAACGACGGCCAGACGGAGGGATCGCGCGGGGATCGCGCGGTCGCCCTCGCGTTCGTGCTGGCCTGGTCGGACACGGCGAGCTCCGACGCGCGCACGGCCTACGACCGGGAGCTGGAGCGCTGGGTGCGCGGCCACCGGCGGGCGGACCACCGGCGGATCAGCAGGTTGTTGCGGTCCTCGGCGGCCGATCACGCCGCGGGCTGGCACGAGTGGCTCCAGGAGATCGTCACGAATCCCGCTGAGGCGGACCGCGGGGTTCGACGGTGGTGGCACCGGCGCCGCTGAGTGTCTGGAGCAGTTCAGCTCGCTCACTGGAAAGGGTTGTGGTGCCTCCGAATGCGTGACACCCAGGGTTAATCGCGGACATTCCTCGCATCAAAAGTGTATGACTGGTCACGGTGAGATAACGATCGAGGTCTCGCCGGGCATACTCCTCGTGGGTAGTCACCGCGCAGGGCAACCGCCACATCACCGCCGGTGCCCGCGCCCCAGCGATGTCACGGGAGGTTCGATCATGGGGGCGGCGCTCAAAGCGCACGCGGCATGGCTGGTCAACGCGCTGAGCATCGGGCGGAACCCGTTGCGCAGGCCGATCGACCGGCTCGCCGCAGGGCTCACGTTAATGCTGCTGATGGTCGCGATGATCGCGGTTCCGGTGTCCGGGATGTTCGCCGCGTCCATGCACCGGGACCTCTCCGATCGCGCGCAACAGGCGGCCGAGGCCAGCCGGCCCGTGACCGCGGTCATCACCAGCCCGCCTTCGCTGAGCATCCCGGTCTCCGAGGTCTACAGCCAGGACGCGGTCAGCTCCACGGCGGTCGCCGAGTGGCGGATGGGCGTGCGCGAGAGCAGCTCTCGCGTGCAGGTTCCCTCGGGAGCGAAGGTCGGCGACCCCGTCGAGGTGTGGGTCGACCAGCGAGGAGAACGCGTCCCACCGCCTCCCGACCCGGGCGCGGTGACGGCTTCGGCGGTGTTCGCCGCGCTGCTGCTGCTCGTGGTGCTGGAGATCGGCAGCTTCGCCCTGATCGGTGCGATCCAGGCCGCCGCGCGCCGGGTCGCCATGCACGCGTGGGCGCGCGAGTGGGAGTACGTCCAGGGCGGCGGGACCTGGTCCCAGCGCTGACCGGACGTGCGTTGAGCTGCGGTTCCTCTCGTCCTCGTCGCCCCGGAACTTGAGCCGTCGTGGCGGCACCGTTGTCGAGGGGCGACGCCCCCGTAGGCTGCCATCACCCGGTCGGGTTAAATGTGCCCGCCGAACTTGTCAGCGGGACCCGGCGCTGTGTTTGGGTACCCGCGTGGATCTCCACAGCGGAGTTGCACCTTTGACGAGTCGGTCGTTGCCGAAGACGGGCACGTCATCGCAGGGGGAACGCCCGCCCGCTGAACGATCACGAGGGGAAGCGGCACATGGGGGAGACGCAGTCGACCGAGACGGCCGAGAGCGTGCCGATCTACGAAGAGCTGGCCAGCGAGCTGTGCGATCCGGCCGACACCACGTGGCAGTTCCCGCCCGTGCCGTCGTTCGCCACGGAGCTGGAGGAGGCCGTGGGCGGCGGCGAGGAGTCGGCTGCGGTCGCGAGCTGACCCGATCGCTCGGTCTCACCGCTCGGTGTCCGGCGCCGCGACGTCCGTGTCTCTGGTCTCGCGGGAGAGCGCGAACGCCACCAGCGACACGAGCGCGGTGAAGATCATCCACACCACCACCGGCCAGCCCGTTCCTCCGCCCTGGATGACCAGCGCGGAGGCCACCAGCGCTGAAGCCACCAGCGGGGAGGCCGCCAGCGGGGAGAGTCCGTCCAGCGCCGCACCGATCTCGCGGGACGAGGCGAACCCGGTGTAGCGCACGCGGGCGCCGAAGAGCTCGGCGTAGAGCCAGGAACGGAACCCGCCAGGACCACGCCTGCACGGCCTCGTCGCCGGCCCATCGACAGCGGCCTCCGGCCGCAGACGCATCGCCACCCCGAGCGCCGAGACCCCGGAGCCCAACCATGTCCGGGCGAGGTGAGACGCCACCGCCCCGCGCCGTCGTCGTGCTCACGTTGTCAACGTCGGTTGGCAAGTCCCAGTTTTAGTCCGAACCGAGCCATGATCAGGTCCGAAATGTCGGCTCAGTTTGGACTAAAACTGGGCGCGGCCGAGGGGCTACCAAGCGGGTGCTTGCTTGGGTAGGGTCGGGCCGGGTTCGCGACGCCGGTGTCTGACCCGGGAGGACTAGATGACTCGAGCGCAGGGCGTGGAGTCGATTCCGGCTGCTGTCCGGAACGCGGCGGAGCGCTTCAGCGAGGTCGAAGCGCTGGTGGACGGTTCGGTCCGGCTGACCTTCGGTCAGCTCGCCGAGCGTGTCCGGGAGTTGGCGCGGATGTTCGCCGCGGTCGGGGTCAGGCCCGGTGACCGGGTGGCCCTGAACTCGCCGAACACCCACCACTGGGTGCTGGCGGCCCTCGGTGCTTCCTACGCGGGGGCGACGCTGGTCCCGGTCAACACCCGCTTCACCGGGGTGGAATCAGCGGAGCTGCTGCACCGCAGCAAGGCTCGCGTCCTGGTCGTCGCCGACGAGTTCCTGGGCGTGGACCGGCTCGCCGGAATCCACGAGGCCGCGGGCGACGGACCGGGAGAGGTGGTCGCCGGACTGCCGGAGCTGCGCGCGGTCCTGCGCGTCCCGGTCGGGACCGCTTCGCCGGCCGGTCCCGGCGTGCACGACTGGGACGAGATCCGTGAACTCGCCGCGAAGGTGCCTGAATCCGAGGTCGAGCGTCGCGCGAGCGCGGTCACCGCCGACGACCTCGCCGACGTGCTGTTCACCTCGGGCACCACCGGCCGCGCCAAGGGCGTGATGTCCCTGCACCGCCAGACCCTCGGTGTTGCCACGGCGTGGGCGGAGTGCGGCAAGGTCCGCAAGGGCGACAGGTACCTGCTGGTCAACCCGTTCTCGCACAGCTTCGGGTACAAGGCCGGGATCCTGGTGTGCCTGCTGACGGGGACGACGATGATCCCGCAGGCCGTCTTCGACGCGGCCTCGATGCTGGATGTGATCGACACCGAGCGGATCTCGATCCTGGCCGCCGCGCCGACGATCTTCCAGACGCTGCTGCACGCACCTGAGCGCGGTGGCCGCACCCTGCCGGGACTTCGCCTCGCGGTGACCGGTGCCGCGACGGTCCCCGTCACGCTGGTCGAGCACATGCGTTCCGACCTGGGTTTCGACACCGTGCTCACCGCGTACGGCCTGACCGAGGCGGTCGTGGCCACCATGTGCCGGCCCGGCGACGACGCCGAGACCGTCGCGCACACCTGCGGTCGCGCCACCGCCGGTTTCGAAGTGGCCGTCGTCGACGCCGATGGCAAGGAGATGTCTCCTGGTCAGGCTGGCGAGGTCGTGCTGCGCGGCCCGAACGTGATGCGCGGCTACCTCGACGACCCCGGCGCCACGTCGCACGCCGTCGACGTCGACGAGCGGTTGCACACCGGCGACATCGGCGTGCTGGACGAACGCGGCTACTTGCGGATCACCGACCGGCTCAAGGACATGTACGTCTGCGGCGGTTTCAACGTCTACCCGGCAGAGGTGGAGCAGGCGCTGGCCTACCTCGGTGGCGTTCGCGACGTCGCGGTGATCGGCGTTCCGCACGATCGGCTCGGCGAGGTCGGCAAGGCCTACGTGGTCGGTGACGACTCGCTGACCGAGGAGTCCGTGCTGGCGTTCTGCAAGCAGCGCTTGGCCAACTTCAAGCTCCCGCGGTCGGTGGAGTTCGTCGGGGAACTTCCCCGCAACGCCTCGGGGAAGATCCTCAAGCGGGTTCTCGCGGAGCGGTGAGCCGGTCCAGCAGCGCCGACTTGATCGATGGGCGCGAGCCGAACAGCAGCAGGAACGTGGCTTCGCGGACCAGTCGTTGCGCGTGACTGCCCGCCAGCACGGACCGGCTGCCGTGGTGCACTGCGGCAGCTGACGCGGCGCGCATCGCCAGTTCGGAGGCCTGCGCTCGTGCTTCGGAGAGCTGGTCCTCGGTGGCGGCGACGAGCCGGGTTCGCGCGGCGTCGAGTTCGCCGGGAAGACCACCCGCGTCGTCGCCGAGCATCGAGATCGCCCGTCCGGCCACGCCCAGCGCGAGGGCACCGTTGAACCGCACGGAGCCGGAATCACGCTGGAGGTACTCGGATTGCGGGACGGTCGAGGCGATTCGGTCGCGCGGGACGAAGTGCCTGTTGAACCGGAGCGTCACGGTGCCGCTCGCCTGCACGGCCATGAGGTCGAGCGGTTCGGCGTGCAGCGTGTCGTTGTCCACCGCGTCGAGCATCGCGAAGACCAGGGTGTCCTCGGAGTTTCGGCCGGCGACCAGCAGCGAGTCGACCATGCCCCAGCCGGTGAACCACGGTGCGACGCCGTCCAGCAGGTAGCCGCCGACGATCGGCTCGGCGCGCAGTGCTGGTGGGCCGGTCCGCAACGCCGAACCGAGCGCGATCCCGCCCCTGCGCTTGCCTTCGAGCAGGCCGGGGAAGTAGTTCTGGCGCAGGTTCCGGTTCTTGGTCGTCTCCGCGGCGTTGAGCACGCCGTGGTGCTGGATCCACACGAACGTGGTCGTCAGGCAGCCGCCCGCGAGGACTTCGATGAGCCGCAGCACGGACGGGAAGTCGCCGATGTCCAGGGTGGCTGCTTGCGGTGACGCGGCGAGTCCGTAGAAGCCGTGCTCGGCGAGCAGGTCGAAATGGCTCTCCGGGACCCGATCGGCGGCGTCGACCTCCAGCGCGGCGGGGAAGAGCACGTCCTCGGCGATGCGCCGAGCGTCCTGCAGCGCGGGCGACTCCTGATTCATCATCCCAGTTTCCCCCACCTTCTCGAACCGGCACGACAGGGCGCGATCAGCTGCCCGCGGCGCGGTGGCCGACCGGTTCTGGCAAGCCGTTCTCGAACAGGTCGAAGACCGCGATCACTCACCGGGGAGGCGTGGTTCGGCCATGCGCACACCCGCGGTTCTCAGCCGTTCGTCGAAGGCATCCGCCAGGTCGTTGAGCGCTTGTTCGCAGTCGCCCGCGTGGGCGGGGCCGTGCATCAGGCCGAGCGTGCTGGGGCGGAGGTTCGCGAGTGAGCGGATGGTGGGCGCCGTGGACGGGGTGAGGCAGGTGGCTCCGAAGGTGTCCTCGGCGCTCAACGCCGCTCCGACGATGTCGGTTTCGGTGAGCGCGGTGGTGCGGCCGAACGCGGTGAAGAGGTCGCCGCAGAACAGGGTTCCGGTCGTCTCCTCGAACAGCAGGCCGGCGTCCCACCCGTGCGGGACGTGCGGTGTTTCGACGCGCCGGACGCGTTTGCCGCCGAGGTCCACCACCTCACCGTCAGCGAGCTGCCGCGGCGGCCGGTTGGCCATGTCGTTGATCGACAGCCGACAGCCGACAGCCGAGGACGCCGTGCGCGATCTGCGAGGACGGTGCTGCCTGCAACCACTCGTTCATCGAACCGCACTCGTCGGCCTCCAGATGTCCGAAGGTGATCCACCTCAGTCGGGACAACGGCACGATCCGCTGCACCGCGGCCGACACCTCGGGGAACAACCCGCGCATCCCGGTGTGGAACAGCAGCGGCTCGTCCGCGATGAGCAGGAACTGGTTGAACACGAGGCCGGGCGGCTCGACGTAGGTCGAGATCCGGTGCACCCCGTCGGCGATCTCGGTGGTCTCGGTCGGCATCGCTGCTCCCCCACGCACAGCCGGTGGTCTCCGAACTCACCCAGCGTGGCCCCAGCCCCCGACAGAGAGCGGGGGACCGGGCGGTGCGCGGGGAGGTGGGCGCACCGCCCGGTCTGAGGGCTCGGCGTCGTGTCGGGGGCGCGGCGACGTCGAGCCTGGTCCCGGGAATCAGGAGGAAGCGGCTCGGTTCCCGGGCGCCATGGGGCTCCTGGCGAGGTGGTGGGCCTTGACGTTGCAGTCGGGGCAGGTGGGCCAGAACCACGCGAACGTCGAGTTGTCGGTGCGGATGCCGTCGCCGCAGAGAGCCGTGATCTCCGTGCCGTCCGGCCATCCACCGGGAGGTCTCGCCTCGCCGATCGCGTGCCGCCGCCCCTCCCCAGGAGACCAGCTGAACGGATGCGGCCGGTATCTCGTTTCGCGGGGGCGCGGGTCGAACGCGGGCACTGCGCTCACCTCCGAGGTGGACTGCGTGGAAGGACTACGAAGGAAATATAGATCGTAGAACTACAAATTAGAGTCATGAGGCGAAACATCCACCCTGAAGAGCTACAGTGCAGGCATGGCAAGTCCGATCATGCGGCGCAAGGCGCTTGGCCGTGAACTGCGGAAACTCCGGTCTGATGCGGGTGAGAGCCTGGAGCAGATCGCGAAGCTCCTTGGCTGCTCGACGGGCAAGGTGGGGCACTTCGAGACGGGGCGCAACGCGCCGAGCAAGCCGGAACTGATGGTGCTGCTCGCTCACTACGGCATCAGCGAGCAAGATCAGCCGGTCTTCGAGGAGATTCGCCAGGAAGCATCGAAACGCGGCTGGTGGTCGACGTACCGCCTGCCGCACTGGTTCTCGAACTACGTCGGCATGGAGACCGACGCACTGCGAGTGCGCAATTTCGAGCTGGAAGTCATCCCAGGACTCCTGCAGACCGAGGAGTACGCCAGGGCGGTGACGGAGCTCGCGCGACACATGACCGAACCTGACGAGGTCGAGCGCAAGGTCGAGCTGCGCATGGCGAGGCAGGAGCGGCTGTTCGAAGAGCAGCCACTTGAGTTGGTGGCATTGATCTCGGAGGCGGCGCTGCGTCGGTGCGCGCAAGTCGAGCACGTCGCCGCGAAGCAGCTGAATCATCTGCTGAACATGTGTGAGCGGCCCAACGTCGAGATCCAGGTCTTGCCGTTTGACGTGGGTCTTCATGCCTCGCTTTCGGGCAGCTTCCTGGTGCTCGACTTCCCGCCCGAGACCTGGCCTCCGGCCGCGTATCAGGAATACGCGGTAGGCGGGCACCTCATAGATGATCAAGAAGTCGTTGCGGATCTGGATACGCTCTTCGGTGAGCTTCGGGAGATGGCGTTGAGCGAACGGGACAGCGCTCGGATGATCTCGAAGTTCGCACCAGATGAGGGGTGAGGTCCATGGATCTTTCACAGGCCACTTGGCGAAAATCCAGTTACAGCGGTGGCGGCAACCAGTGCGTGGAGGTCGGTGCGGCGCTTGGTGTCGTCGGTCTTCGCGACACGAAGGACCTCCAGAGCGGGACGCTTGTCGTGCCAGCACGCCGGTTCGCCGACTTCATCGCTGCGGTCAAGGCTGGTGAGCTGGACCGTTGACGCGCGGCCCTCGCCTTCGCGGCGGGGGCCGTGTTGTTGGTGAGATGTGACTTCCGTTGCGGTCGCCTCGGCCGGGTTCGCGGTTAGCCTGGCGCAGTCCTGGTGATCGCTGGTGAGGAGTTCGCGACCATGAGCGACCGGGTGGCCGGCTCGAACCGGCACGGCAATGCCGGGGGACTGCGGATTCCCAAGGGGGTCCTGGCTGGTGGTGCCGCCGTTTACCTCGTCACCATGGGCGTTCTGCAGTACAACTTCTCGCGAATGCACGATCAGCTCGATTCGGTCACCGCGAACCTCGCGCACACCAATCAGCAGTTGTCCGCGCTGAGCAACCTCGAATCGCTCAAGTCCGAGATGTCGAAGCTCGATCAGAACATCGTCGCGATGCGCGGTCTGATGGGGCCGTTCCCGGACATGGCGCGCAGCGTCAGCGCGCTCAACGGGCAGATCGAGAGCCTGCGAACCACCATCGCGGCGTTGCAGGGCGACACCGCAGGACTTCCCTCGGTGGCGGCGAGCATTCAGGGGATGAGCGCCGAACTCCGCAGCATCACCGGACGTATCGATGAGATGAACCGAAACGTCGCCGGGGCCAGCGGGAACGTTGCTGATGTGGGTGGCGGTGTGGGCTCGATGCAGCACGATCTCGCCGAAGTCCGGTCCGACGTCGCGGACATGGACCAGCGGCTCAAGTTCATCCCCAAGGCGCCGGGCCGATGACTCTCCACTGTGGAATTGATTTTGCCGGGTTGGCGGAGGAATTCATGCCGTAACGGCAGGGTTGCTCAGCGGGACCGTCGCATATCTCACAGATTGAGCGGTTGAGGTTAACAACTGATCACGATGCCCCCGGCGTTCGCGGCGGGTTGCGGTGTGTGGCTACTGTTGTGTCAGGGCGAGCACACTGCGCGCGCCATCGGAAAGGCGCTTCTTTCCTAGTTTTACCTGGGGGATCGATGAGCAAACCCGACGAACAGGCTTCTCAGTCGCTCGCGGAATCGACGGCATCTGTGGATGCGATGCGTGATGCGGTGGAGTCGCTGGACCTGAAGCTGGACCCGCAGGCCGGTGAGACGATCCGCGCCGCGCTCGAGGAGCGCCTGGCCTCGGTCGACTCCTGGCTGACGCAGGCGCGGAACCTCGCCCGCCAGGCGCCCCTGGGAGAGAACCCGGTGGGCACGGCGATGGCGCAGAAGTTCGTCGGCCGGGCCGAAGGCGGCGAGAACTCGCTGGTGTCAGTGCTGACGCGCTATCGAGAGGTTCTCACCGACGCGCGCGAGGCCATCCAGAGCGCGATGCGCACCTACCAGGAGACCGACCAGCGGGTCGCGGACTCCTTCCACAAACTCATCTGATCCGCCAACACCTGGTCGAGGGGAGAGATCATGCCTCAGGATTCACCAGACCGCGCGTTGGTGGAGACGCAGAACTGGGCGTCGCGCAGTCACCGCGAGCTCTACGACGCCGTGCACATCGCCAACGATCCCGGGCGAGTCGGGCAGCTCGCCGATGAGTGGAAGAAGCTCGGTCGCGAGATGGCCGAGTCCGCCGACCGCATGTCGGACAAGCTCCGCTCCACCGAGTCGGGCTGGCAGGGAGAGGCCGCCGACGCCGCGCGTTCGGCGATCCAGAAGCTGGCGGATTGGAGCCGCGACGCCGGGGAGTCCGCGGATGCGCTGGCCGGACGCATGTCCGAGCAGGGCCGCATCATGGAGACCGCCAAGGCCGAGATGCCCGAGCCAGTCAAGGGCGGCAAGGAGATCCACGCTCGCGCGGTCGCCACTTTCGCGACCGGCGACCTGGAATCGTTCACCAAGGCGATGGACGATCTGCACACCAACCAGGAGCGTTCCTCCGGCGCGCACGAGCAAGCCGTGCGCGTGATGACGCGGATGGAGGAGTCGTCGCGCACCGTCGACGACGACACGCCCCGCTTCACGCAGCCGCCGGACCCCGTCGAGGAGCTCAAGACCCGGTCCACGACCAAGGCGGCTGCCGCGTCGACCGGTGTGGAGGGGAGCTCGACCGGCGGGGAAGCACCGACTCAGCAGCAGTCGGCCGCCGGGGCCGAAGCGACTCAGAAGATGACCCGGCCCGCGTCCGTCGGCCAGCAGCCGTCGGCTCCGCCGCTGGCCGCGCAAACCGGGCCCGCCGGCACCGGCCCGGACGGTGCGCCGCTGGCCGCGCAGACCGGCCCTGCCGGCGCCAACGCCCCGACGAAGCGGATGCAGATCCCCAAGATCGGTGGCTCGGTCGACGGGCCCACGGTTCGCGCATCACCGGTGAAACCCGCCAACGCCAACCCCTCGAACCAGAAGCCTCCGTCGTTGGAGGAGTACAAGCCCAAGAGCACCAACCCGCAGAGCACGACCGCGTTCCCGGGTGGCGACAGGCAGAACGAGAAGACCAAGAAGATGCGGTCCCTTCAGGGCCCGGACGCCGGTGGTCATGGGCCGGGAGGACGTCGTCCCGGTGGGCCGAACAACCGCGACGGCAATCGAGACCGGCCTGGGCAGATGCCTCCGATCCCGCCGACCGCCGGTCCTGAAGGCCAGATCCCGCCCATCGGAACGACGAACGCGGCGAGCGGGGCTTCGTTCGGCGGCGGCGGGGGAGCTGCGCCGCCGATGCCCCCCAGCGGTGGCGCAGCCGGCGGGAACATGGCCCCCGGCGGCATGACCGGTACCGGAGGAGCTCCGGGAGTCGACCACGGTGGATCCGGCCCGAGCCAGGCCGGCGGTGCCGGCGCGGGACAGGCCGGATCCGGTGGTGCAGGCGGAATGATGGGCGGTGGCGCCATGGGCGGCGCGATGGGCAACCGCGGCGGCCAGGGCAGCCAGGACGAGGAGCGCAAGGCCAAGTACGTCGAAGGCGGTCCCGTCGTCGAGGTCCCGGGCAAGGACCTCCCGCCGCCGGTGATCGGTGAGGGCAAGAAGAAGAAAAAGAGCGAGGAATGACGAAACCGGACTTCGTGCTGTCCGCCGCCGAATTCGACCTGGTCTGGTCCTCGCTCGGGTTCGGCAAGATCCCGTACCCGCTGGAGGTCCCGAGCCTCGGTGCCACGATGGAGCAGCGGTCGGACCTCACCGCCGAGGCGTTCAGGGCCCTGGCCGGACGCGGGCTCGCCGCCAATCACGAGCTCGCCCCGCGATTGGTCGACCTGCTCCGGCTGCTGGTGGACAACGACACGTCGGTGGACTTGATCGGCCACCGCGAGCAGCCGATCCGCGCACTCGCGGCCGTCACGCGACGCAACGGGGTGCTCGCCGAACTGGCCGGGGACGAACTGCGGTTGACCGAGATCCGCCCGACCGCGCTGGCCATGTCCGCGGTGGGAGTCCTGCCGCCCGGCGAACCCGGGCAGCAGCGGGCGATCTCGGTACCGGCTGACGCGCTGGCGAAAGCCCTCGAAGAGGACGAGGACGATCCCTTCGGTGGCGATGTCGAGGAAGACGTCGCGCTGGTCAAGGCCGGGTTGTCGCCGCAGGACGCGGCCACCGTGCTCGAACTGGCCAACACCCGGCGCGCTGGCGGGCAGTTCGGTGTTTCACGCGGAACCCGGCGCGCCACAACCCTGGTGACCTGGTTCGACACCCATCAGGGCCGATATCTGATGGTCAGCGCGGGCTCGTGGCTCAGCATCGCGCCCGCCGACAACAAGCGCATCGAACACCGACTCGCCGACGTAGTGGCCGCGGTCGCGTGAACACACGAGGAAGCCGGGGGAACGCATGACGTCGTTCAACGTGCAGGCCGAAGAACTGACCGCGCACGCCAGCCACTTGGACGGGCTGACAGATCGTCTGGACACCGCGATCTCGGCTGCCGAGACCGTAAGCATGTCGGACGAGGCGTACGGACTGCTGTGCTCGTTCTTGCCGCCCATCGTCAACCCGATGGAGGAGGAAGGCGCGAAAGCGCTCAAGGCCGCCAAGGAGGGGGTCACCCTCACCGCGGACAACGTGCGCTCCACCGCCAGGGACTACCAGGACACCGACGACGCGAACGCGAAGTCGCTCAAGCCGTTCGACGAGGCGGTCGAGGTGAACGAGTCGGCGGTGGCGCTGCGCGGGGTTCCCGCGGTGGGCGACGGCGGTGGCGCACCGCAGCAGCAGGCGACACCGGCGATGCAGCCGCAGCAACGGGCGTCTCCGGTGTTGGATCAGGTGTCGCCGGTGGTGGAGCCGCAGGAGCGGGCGTCTCCGGTGTTGGATCAGGTGTCGCCGGTGGTGGAGCCGCAGGAGCGGGCGTCTCCGGTGTTGGATCAGGTGTCGCCGGTGGTGGAGCCGCAGCAGCAGGCTGTGTCCCCGGCGATGCAGGGTGACCTGCGGGCAGAACCCCTGCGGCCGATGGATCGCGGTACACCGGCCTAGCCGGTCGATTCACACCGAAACTGAGGACTTCGAGATGTCGACGGAGGTTGTGCGATGACGGGCCAGGGCTCGGGAGGATTCGCGGTTGCCGGGGCCGACCCCGACGAGGCGGAGCGCCGCATCCAGCAGTGGGCGCAGGGTTTCGCCGAGAAGGCCCAGCGCTACCAGGAGGTGCAGGCGCAGACCGACGAGCTGAGGCTGTCGGCCAGCAGCCCGGACGGTCGCATCAAGGTGACTGTGCGCGCGGACGGCAGCATCACGGACCTGGAGTTCACCGACAAGGTCCGCTCCATGGCGCCGAACGAGCTCGCCGCGCAGATCCTCTCGACGATGCACCGCGCGCAGGCCGACATCGCCAGCAAGGTCGGCGAGACGATGGCGGCGACCCTCGGCGACGAGGACCAGCAAACGCGCTCGATGATGCTGGACAACCTGCGCGAGCGGTTCCCGGAGCAGCCGGACGAGGAGCTCGAGCCGGAGACCTCGTCGAAGTGGGACGGCCCCGCCGAGGAAGAGGAATCCCCCGCGCCGCCCGCTCGACCCGCGCCACCCGCTGCACCGTCGGCCGGGACGCCTCCCGCGCAACCGAAGAAGCCGCGCTTCGAGGACGAGGACGACGAGTTCGGCCCTGACTTCGACCCGCTGCGCGACTGATCCGTCCTGACCTGAATCTTGTTGGTTGACTCTGGGGGTTGTTGTGGCGAATCCGTTGGTGGCGGAGCG